>JAWLEC010000190.1:0-5334 GCA_041686315.1 Ilumatobacteraceae bacterium | reverse complement strand
CCGCCCGAGGATGGACTCGGAAAGGAGGGTCCATGTCGACCGATCGCCGCGTTCCCCGCCGTGTCGTGCGGGTGGTCCTGGCTGCCGTGCTCGCCGCGGCGACGATCACTGCCTGCGGCGACGACCCGCCCCAGGTGTCGGTGACGTTCGATCCCGCGGAGACGACCACCCCGGCCACCACCGACCCCGCCGCCACCGACCCCGCCGCCACCGACCCGGCCACCACCGACCCGGCGACCACCGACCCGGCGACCACGGCGAGCTCCGCTCCGACCACCGACACCACCGACACCACCACCGACACCACCACCGGACCGGTGTCCACGACCGCTCCGACGACCGCCCCGACGGCCGCCCCGACCACCGAGACGACCGCCCCACCGGAGGCGACGGTGCGGGCCGGGTTGTACTGGGCGTGGTCGATCCCCACCAGCGTCGGCACCCCCGAGCGCCTCGGCGCCGGATCCCGATCCGTGCCCGCCGACGACCCGCTCACCGGTGCCGTCGCTGCCCTGCTCGACGGGCCGAACGAGGCCGAGACCGAGGTGGGGATGGGCACCGCCATCCCGGCCGGTACGACCGTCCTCGACGTCGACGTCGACGACGGGATCGCCCGCGTCGACCTCGACGACACCTTCACCGAGTCGAGCGGCACGCTCGCCGAGACCACCCGGCTCGCCCAGGTCGTGTTCACGCTCACCGCCTCCGACGACGTCGACGCGGTGACGTTCTCGATCGACGGCGAGCCGCAGGACCCCATCCTCTCCCACGGGTTCGTGGTGGGCGACGGTCTCGACCGGGACGACTTCGCCGAGGTGCGCCCCTTCATTCTCGTGGAGGCGCCCACCCCCGGCGAACTGGTCGACGACGGCGAGCTCACCGTCCGGGGCGAGTCGAACACGTTCGAGGGGAACGTGCGGTGGGAGCTGCTCGACGGCGACGGCGTCACCGTCGACGAGGGGTTCACCACCGCCACCGGCGGCATGGGCACCTGGGGCGAGTTCGCCTTCACCGTCGACCTCGATTCCCTCGACGGTGGCGGCGACGGCGACGGCGACGACGCCTCGGAGCGCGGCTCGATCGTGGTCTTCGAGACCTCTCCCCGTGACGGCAGCAGGCAGAACGTCGTCGAGGTGCCGTTCCGGTTGGCGTGAGCGCCAGTCGCCGGCGTGAGCGGTCTGCCCCGTCGGCGGTCGGGCAGCACCGGTACGCTGGGCCGGGTGGCAGCACCATCAGGTCAGGGGACGTCGTCGACGGGGTCGGGATTCGGCGCGAACACGTGGCTCGTCGAGGAGATGTACGAGCAGTTCGTCGCCGACCCGAACTCGGTGAGCGAATCGTGGCAGGAGTTCTTCGCCGACTACCGATCCCAGGCCCCCAGCGTCGCCCGAGCCGCCGCCGCCTCGCCCGACGTGCGGGCCATCGCCGACGTGCACCGCGACACCGACGTCGACACGGCTGCCGACGCCGACACGGCACCGCCGGCGAACGGTGCCGTTACCGGGAACGGTGCCGTCACCGCACCCGCCGAGCCCACCGAACCGGCGCCCGCAGCTACGAAGGCCGGTCCGGCGCCGGCGAGCGCCGCCCCGTCGCCCGCTGCGAAGCCGGCACCCGCCACCGAGCCGACGCCGAAGGAGACACCGGAGGAGGAACCCGGCAAGCCCATCCGCGGCGTCGGGGCGGCGATCGCCGCCAACATGGAACGCAGCCTCACGGTGCCCACGGCCACCAGCTTCCGCAACGTGCCGGCCAAGCTGCTCGAGGTCAACCGCAAGGTCATCAACGGCTTCCGGTCACGTTCGGGACAGACCAAGATCAGCTTCACCCACCTGATCGGCCACGCCATCGTGCGCGCCATCGCCGACGCCGTACCGGCGATGCGCAACACCTACGCCGAGGGCGCCGACGGCAAGCCCCGCCTGATCGCCGACGACCACGTCAACATGGGCCTCGCCGTCGACGTCGAGAAGGCCGACGGCAGCCGCACCCTCGTGGTGCCGGTGCTGCGCGACGCGGACACGCTCGACTTCGCCGGCTTCCTCGCTGCCTACGAGGAGATCATCCGCAAGGTGAAGAGCAACAAGCTCACCGTCGACGACTTCCAGGGCGCGAACGTCAGCCTCACCAATCCCGGCACCATCGGCACCGTGCAGTCGGTGCCCCGCCTCATGCCCGGTCAGGCGGTGATCGTGGGTGTCGGCTCGATCGACTACCCGGCCGAGTTCCAGGGCACCGACCGCGCCACGTTGGCGTCACTCGGCGTGAGCAAGGTGGTCACGGTCACCAGCACCTACGACCACCGCATCATCCAGGGCGCCGAGTCGGGCATGTTCCTCAAGCGTGTGCACGAGCTGCTGCTCGGTGAGCACGGCTTCTACGAAGACGTCTTCCACGCCCTCGACATGCCGTACGAGGCGGTGAAGTGGCGGCCCGACACCAACCCGATCGACCGCGAGGAAGCCCGGCTCGCCAAGCAGATGGCGGTCGCCAAGCTCATCCGCGTCCACCGCGTGCGCGGCCACCTGCTGGCCGACCTCGACCCGTTGCGCTGGAAGGTGCCGCACACGCCGCGCGAGCTCGACCCCGCCACCTACGGCCTCACCATCTGGGACCTCGACCGCGAGTTCCTCACCGACGGCGTCGGCGGCGTCGACAAGATGCGCCTCGGCGACCTGCTCGGCGTGCTGCGTGACGCCTACTGCCGCACCATCGGTGTGGAGTACATGCACATCCAGAACACCGACGAACAGCAGTGGATCCAGAGCAAGTTCGAGACGCCCCACGACCCGCCGAGCAAGGAGCGCAAGCACCGCATCCTCGAGCGGCTCAACGCCGCCGAATCGTTCGAGAAGTTCCTCGCCACCAAGTACGTCGGCACCAAGCGCTTCGGCATCGAGGGCGCCGAGTCGGCGATCCCGGTGCTCGACGAGATCCTCTCCAACGCCGCCGACGCCCAGTTCGACAGCGCCATCGTCGGCATGGCCCACCGTGGCCGCCTCAACGTGCTGTCCAACATCATGGGCAAGAGCTACGAGGCGATCTTCTCCGAGTTCGAGGGTCACGTCGACCCGTCCTCGGTGCAGGGATCGGGTGACGTGAAGTACCACCTCGGCATGAAGGGCAAGTACGTCAGCCCCTCCGGCGCCGATGTGCCGATCGAACTCGCCGCCAACCCCAGCCACCTCGAGACCGTGGGCCCGATCGTGATGGGCATGGTGCGCGCCACGCAGGACCAGATCGAACCGCCCGGGGCCTTCACCGTGCTCCCGATGCTGATCCACGGCGACGCCGCGTTCGCCGGACAGGGCGTGGTGGCCGAGTCGCTCGCCATGAGCGACATCGGCGGCTACCGCATCGGCGGCACGATCCATCTCGTCATCAACAACCAGATCGGCTTCACCACGGCGCCGCAGTACGCGCGCTCGTCGCTGTACTGCTCCGACGTCGCGAAGACGATCCAGGCGCCGATCTTCCACGTCAACGGTGACGACCCCGAGGCGTGCGTGCGCGTGGCCGAGCTGGCGTGGGAGTACCGCCAGACGTTCCACAAGGACGTCGTGATCGACATGGTCTGCTATCGGCGCCACGGCCACAACGAGGGCGACGACCCCAGCTACACGCAGCCGCTGATGTACAAGGCGATCTCCGATCGTCGCAGCGTGCGCAAGCTCTACGTCGAGTCGCTCGTGAAGCGCGGCGACATCACGGTGGAGGAGGCCGAGCAGGCACTCGTCGACTTCCACGACAAGCTGCAGGTGGCACTCGACGAGACCCGCTCGCAGGCGCCGGGCCCGATGAAGGCGCCCCGACCCCCGAAGCCGCTCGGCGTGCTGCCCCACATCGGCACCGGGGTGGAACGACCCGTCCTCGACCGCATCTACACCAAGCTCACCGACTACCCCGAGGGCTTCACGGTCCATCCCAAGCTCGGACGGCAGTTCGAGGGGCGCGACAAGATGTACGCCGACGGCGAGGTCGACTGGGCCACCGCCGAGGCACTGGCGTTCGGCTCACTGGTGCTCGACGGCCACCCCGTCCGGCTCGCCGGGCAGGACTCGCGACGCGGAACGTTCAGCCAGCGTCACGCCGCGCTGATCGACTTCGACACCGGGGACCCGTGGATCCCGCTCGACGATCTCGACGACGCCGAGGCCAAGTTCTGGGTGTTCGACTCGCTGCTGTCGGAGTACGCGGCGATGGGCTTCGAGTACGGGTACAGCCACGCCAACCCCGACGCCCTGGTGATGTGGGAGGCGCAGTTCGGCGACTTCGTCAACGGCGCGCAGATCATCATCGACCAGTACATCGTGGCGGCCGAGGACAAGTGGGACCAGGACAACGGCGTCGTGCTGCTGCTGCCGCACGGCTTCGAGGGGCAGGGCCCCGAGCACAGCTCGGCGCGCATCGAGCGCTTCCTCACCCTCGCTGCGGAAGACAACATGCAGGTCACCAACGCCACCACGGCGGCCAACTACTTCCACCTCCTGCGCCGCCAGGTGCACTCCGACCGGCGCACGCCGCTGATCGTGTTCACTCCCAAGCAGGGGCTGCGGATGAAGCAGACCCGTTCACCGATCGAGGCGCTCACGCAAGGCTCGTTCCACGAGGTGATCGACGACCCGGCCGACCTCGATCGCGACGAGGTGCGCCGCATCGTGTTCTGCTCGGGCAAGGTGGCGTGGGACGCAATGGACGAACGCGACCGCCGCAGAGCGCCGGTGGCGATCGTACGCATCGAGCAGCTGTACCCGCTGCCGACCGAGCAGATGCTCGCCGTCCTCGACCGCTATCCCAATGCACGCGAGCTGCGCTGGCTGCAGGAGGAGCCCGAGAACATGGGCGCCTGGAACTTCATCGAGCATCACACCTGGCGGGTGAAGGAGCGAGGCTACGACCTGCGCCACGTCGCCCGCGTCGAGTCGGGCAGCCCGGCCACCGGCTCGAAGACCATCCACGACCAGGAACTCGCCGATCTCCTCGAACGCACCTTCCGCGACCTCTGAGGCGGTCCGGTTCGCCCGCTCGCGGCGTTGCCGACTTCGGTCGTTGCCCCGAAGGCAACGTCCCTCAGCGGCGCCGAGGCGGTCCGGTTCGCCCGCTCGCGGCGTTGCCGACTTCGGTCGTTGCCCGAAGGCAACGTCCCTCAGCGGCGCCTGGCGAGCGGACGAACCGATCCCGCCTCAGACGAAATCAATGATGAAGGCGGCGGGTGCTGAGCTCGACCCTGTGGCGGTCATCTCAGGGGAATTTCGAGGGTCTGTTCGAGGTCGGTGATGGCCTGCTCGGCGGAGACGACCTTGATGGTGGTCATGCCCATGGCCCTGGCCGGCT
>JAWLEC010000031.1:0-23485 GCA_041686315.1 Ilumatobacteraceae bacterium | reverse complement strand
CTGCGCAACATGAGCTACATCGGCCATGGCCTGTCGCACTCGATCTTCGGTGGGTACGCCGTCGCCGGGCTGGCCGGTGTGAACCTGTTCCTCGGTGCCGGCGTCTGGGGCGTGGTCACCGCGCTGGCCGTGGGCGGCATCGTCCGGCGCCGCCCCATCGGTTCCGACGCGGCGATCGGCGTGGTCACCACGGCCTCGTTCGCGCTCGGGCTCGCCCTGGTCCAACTGTACGGATCGCCGGGCCGCAACGCCGACGCGCTGCTGTTCGGCAACGTGCTGGGTGTCACCACGTCCGACGTATGGCTGATCGTCGGCGTGGCGCTCGCCACCGGCGCCGTCGTTTTCTTGTTCTACCGGCCCCTGCTGTTCACCACCTTCGACACGCAGGTGGCGTCGGCCACCGGGGTCCGCACCGGGTGGATCGACGCCCTGCTGATGGTGGTGCTGTCGGCGACGGTGCTCGCCACCATGAACGTGATGGGGGTGACGCTGATCGCGGCGACGCTCGTGGTGCCCGCGGTGGTGGCGCGCATGCTCACCGACAGCTTCGGCAAGATGCTGGGGCTGTCGTTGCTGATCGGAGCGACGAGCGGCTTCGTCGGCATGAATGCCAGCTACCACCTCGATGTGGCGTCGGGGCCGACGATCGTGCTGGTGTCGGCCTCGTTCTTCGTGGTCGCCTACGTCGCCGGCGGCCGGCTCCGTCGACGCGCCGGCGCCGTCGGCCACGCCCACTGACGTCGCGTCGCCGTCACGGCTCCGGCGCCCTCGGCGGCGCCGGACGCCGGGTGTCAGGCGGCCCGGAGGGCGGCCATCACCTCGGACCAGCGATCGGGGTCACTGGCGTAGGGCGCGTAGAAGCTGATGCGCTGGATGACGTCACCGTAGCGACGCGACAGTTCGGGGGCGATGTCCTCGGGTGCGCCGACCACGGCGAACGTGTTCAGGATCTCGTCGTCGATCAGCGTGCCCATCTGCTCCCATTCGCCCTGCTTCGACAGGGCATTGAGCTGCTCCTGGAGGCCTCCCCAGCCATGGATGTCGAGCACCCCGCGATAGGCGGGGGTCGATCCGTAGAAGGAGATCTGCTGGCGTGTGCCGGCGGCGGCTGCGGCGATCTCCTCGTCGGTGGTCCCCGTGACCACGAACGACGGCCCGATGATCTCGAAGCCCTCCATGGTCTTGCCGGCCTTGGCGCGGCCGCGTTCGAGTGCAGGAACGGTGATCTCGCGCAGATAGCGCTCGGTGGTGAACCCGTGACAGATGAAGCCGTCGCAGGTCTCGCCGGCGACCTCCGTCATCAGCTCACCCACCCCTGCGAGGAAGATCTTCGGCGGGCCGAACCCCTCCAGTTCCTCCGGATCGGGCATGAAGAACGGGGTCATCAGGGTGTGGGTGTAGAACTCGCCGCGGAAGTCGAGCTTCTCGCCGGTGAGCCACGTGTTCCAGATCGCCCGGATCGCCAGGATCATCTCGCGCATGCGGGCTGCGGGCTTGCTCCACTCCATCGAGAAGCGCTTCGTGATGTGCGGCTTGATCTGGCTGCCGAGCCCGAGGATGAACCGGCCCTGCGAGTACGCCTGCAGGTCCCATGCCGTGTTGGCCAGCGTCATCGGGTTACGGGCGAACGCCACGGCGATCGACGTTCCCAGCTCGAGCTGTTCGGTGTGTTCGGCCGCCAGCAGCAGCGGGAGGAACGGGTCGTGCGATGTCTCCGCCGTCCAGGCGCCGGTGTAACCGGCAGCCTCCACGTCCTGGGCGTTGCGTGCCACGCGGCGGAGGTCGGTGCCGAGGCTGCCGTCGATCTTCATGCCCGGACCGTACAGCGCCGTCCGGTCGGCGGACGGACCGACGGTCGTGGCGAGAGGACCGACGGATCAGTTCTGATCGCGCAGGAAACGCTGGATCTCGTCGGCGAGCTCGTCGCCCGACTGCATCTCGAGCGACGGACCCGATGACGCATCACCGTCGGCGGTGGCGTCGTGCAGCTCCTCGAGCTGGTGCAGCATGGCCAACAGCTCCTCGTTGCCGTCGATCGACGCGTCGATCCGGTCGCGCTGCACACCGATCCCGTCGCGGAGTTCCGACGCCGCCACCTCGATGCCGGTGGCTTCGGTCAACCCGTCGAGCAGCGCCACCGAAGCCGCCGGGTACGGCATCGCGGTGACGTAGTGCGGCACCTGCACCCAGATGCCGAGTGCCGGGATGCGGCGAGCGTGCAGGGCGTGTTCGAGCACGGCGGCCACGCCGGCAGGCACGTCGATCGAACTGCGCAGGAACGTGACGTTGGCCAGCACCTCGGTGGACGGCGACGTGCACGACAGCCGCGGCGAGCGGGTGTGCGGTGCGGCGAACGGATAGGCCCCGAAGCCGATCATCTGCCGCACGCCGAGTTCGACGGCGATGTCGGCCACAGCCCGACCGAATCGGTGCCAGGCCATGTCGGGCTCCGGCCCGGACAGCACGAGGACGTCACGGCCCGAGGACGAACGACCGGCACGCAGTTCGGTCGTGGACCACACGAGATCCGTGTTGACGCCGTCGCGCAGTTCCATCAGCGGCCGGCGGGCGCGGAAGTCGATGTAGGTGTCGTCGTCGAAACGCACGATCGGGCTCGTCTCGCACTCCGCCGACAGGGCCTCGGCCGCGGACGCAGCGGCCCCGGCGGCATCGATCCAGCCGGTCAGCATGACGACCAGCACCGGCTCGTGCAACATCGGCTCGCCGACGAGCCACTCGAAGGCGCCCTCCTGCTCCGGGTCGGTCACGGCAGGGCGTCCAGGTAGCGCTCGGCGCTCGCAGCGGCGTCTTCCACCTGCTGCTTGAACGGGGCGAGCTCGTCCGGCGGGCGGTCGCCGAGCGCACCTGCGAGATAGCGCGAGTACACGCCCTCGATGATGCAGGCGAGCTTCCAGAAGGCGAACGCCACGTAGAAGTCGAGTTGTGAGATGTCGCGGCCCGACACCTCGGCATAGCGGTCGGCGATCTGGCGGCGGTTCCAGAACCCCGGTGCCGACGTCGCGGCACCGCTCCACGCGCTCTCGTCGTCGTCGGGTCCGTTCCAGTACACCTGCAGCAGGCCGAGGTCGGCGAGCGGGTCGCCGAGCGTGCAGATCTCCCAGTCGAGCACGGCCACCACCTCGCCGTCGTCGCCCACCATGCAGTTGTCGAGGCGGTAGTCGCCGTGGACGATCGTGGCCGGCCCCTGTTCGGGGATGCGCTCGAGCAGACGTTCGTAGGAGCGATCCACCGAGGGGAGATCACGCGTGCGGCCCTGGTTCCACTGGCCGTACCAGCGTGTGAGCTGGCGCTCGATGTACCCCTCGTGCCGGCCGAGATCGGCGAGGCCGGCCTCGTGGAGATCGACGGCGTGGATCGCCGCCATGGTGTCGACCAGGGATCGACTGGCGTTGCCGCGGGCCGCTTCGTCGAGAACGGCGACGGCGCTGTCGCTGTCGCGCAGGACGTGGCCGTCGACGTAGCCCATCACGTAGAACGGTGCGCCGTTGACGGACGGGTCGTCGCAGAAGCCGCGTACGGGCGGTACGGGAACGGATGTGTCCTGCAGGCCCGACAGGACCCGGTGCTCGCGGCCCATGTCGTGCGCGCTCGCCAGGACATGACCGAGAGGAGGGCGGCGGAGGACGTACCGTTCGCGGCCCTGGCCGTCGACCCGATAGGTGAGGTTGGAGTGGCCGCCGGCGATCACCTCGAACGTGAACGGGCCACGTGCGCCGTCGAGGTTCGCCTCGAGCCAACGCGTGACGGCGTCGCTGTCGATTCCGGGTACGTTGCTCATCCGTGTCCGAGGGTAGCCATCCTGGGGGTGGCCCACGCCAGCGGTAGCGTTTCGGGTATGGCTGCCATCGACGTCACCGACGAAACGTTCCAGACCGACGTACTCGACACGTCCAACGAGGTGCCCGTGGTGGTCGACCTCTGGGCGCCGTGGTGCGGCCCGTGCAAGACGCTCGGACCGATCATCGAGAAGGTGGTCGATGCGACCGGCGGCAAGGTGGTGTTGGCGAAGGTGAACGTCGACGAGAATCCCGGGCTCAGCCAGGCCTTCAAGGTGCAGTCGATCCCGGCGGTGTACGCCGTGAAGGACGGTGCCGTCGTCGACGGTTTCATGGGGGCGTATCCCGAACAGGCCGTGCAGGAGTTCGTGAACTCGTTGCTGCCGTCCCAGGAGGAGAAGGCGATCGCCGAGCTGCTCGCTGCAGGCGACGAGGCCAGCTTGCGGATCGCGCTCTCGATGGAGCCGGCCAACGAGGACGTCATCGTGGCCCTCGCCGAACTGCTGGTGCGTGACGGCGACACCGACGAGGCGTTGGCACTGCTCAGCCGGATCCCCGAGTCCGACCGGACCCGCCCCGTGGCGGCGCTGGCACGCGTGGGCGCGGCACCACAGGACGACTACGACGAGCAGCTCACGGCGCTGCTCGACCAGGTGAAGAGCGACGACGAGGCACGTCAGAAGTTCGTCGATCTGCTCGAGCTGATGGGGCCCGAGGATCCTCGGACCGTCGACTACCGCCGTCAGCTCACCGCACGTCTGTACTGACGCCGCGGCGCGCCAGGAAGACGGCGAGCGCCGCCTGGAACGACCGCTCGACGCGGGCGTACGTGCTGCGGAGGCGGTCGGCCCGGTCGCTGGGTGCGAGGGATGCCGGCAGTCGCGGTTCGCTGCGTAGATGTCGGAGGCCGGCAGCCAGCACCGTGAATGCCTCGGCGAGGCCGTGCTCGTGCTCGAGTCGTCCCGCAACATGGTCGAGCTCGGCCCGGAGCGCGTCCGAGTGCTGGTCGACGGCATCGAGATCCCAGAGCCGGCGGACGAGGTCGTGCTCGTCGCCGGCGACGATCGGGCCGCGCGTCAGCAGCGCCAGGCCCTGGGGGGCGGGTAGGTTCGCCGGGCGGAGCCACGTGTCCGGTCGCAGTTCGCCGAAGCGGGCGCCGCGCATGTGCGCCCGGTGCGCTCGGCGCTCAGCCGTGGTGCGCCGGTCGACCACGACCGTGGCGAACCACCAGGTGCCGTCCCACTCGGTGGGTGTCGGCAGCCGGCCCGTCTCCTGCTGGCGCCGACGTTCCTGCAGGGGTTCGCCGAGGCGGTAGACGCCATCGTCGCTGTCGAGTTCACCGGCCGCGACCATGCGCGACAGGGCCGTCCGGCACGCACCGGGGTTGATGTCGAACAGCGACGTGAACTCCACCAGCGCCGCCACCGGCAGCTCCGGAGGGCGTGATCCGAGCAGCACCGACAGCACGATCGATCGGGGCGTGAGGGGTTGCAGCCCGGTGACGGAGGCGACGTCGGCCCGCTGGTCTCCTCCGTGAGGGAGCCCGTCGGTGGTCATACGTGAATTGATCGCCACGATCGACAAGTGTAACATCGTGGCGTGTCGACGATCTCGCCATCCGACGCCCCCGCAGCCGGACGTCCCGACATGGTGCCGCCTCCGGAAGCGCTTCCCGACGTGCTGCCGACGGATCGGCTCAACCGGCGCGGCATGGCCACGCCCGACTGGCGCGACGATCTCCGCCGCTTCTCGAACGCACGCAACGCCGTCACGGTCGTGGGCGCCTGGGCCCAGTCGTTCGGTGTCGTGCTCGCTGCCGCATGGATCAACACCTGGTGGTCGTACCTGCTGGCGTTCGTGCTGATGGCCCGTGGCCACGTGTGCCTCAACATCCTCGCCCACGAAGCGGCGCACCGGCTGCTGTTCACCGGCCGCCGCTGGAACGACGGCGTCGGACGATGGCTGGTCGCCTACCCCACGTTCCAGCCCATGCTCGCCTACCGCCGCTCGCACTTCGCCCACCACCGCGACGAGATGGGCCCGGACGAGCCCGACCTCGCGCTGTACTCGGGCTATCCCATCCCACGTGATTCGTGGAAGCGAAAGCTCTGGCGTGACGCGACGGGACGCAGCGCCGTCAAGATCTTCGGCGGGCTGTGGGGTGCGCTCAAGCGGGGCCAGACCGAGGCCAAGCAGATCCTGGCGGTGCACGTCGTGATGCTCGGCGTGTCGATCCTGTTCATGCGCCCGCTCGCCTACGTGGTCTGGATCCTGTCGTGGTCCACGCTGTGGCGGGTGTCCAACCGCCTCCGCTCCGTCGCCGAACACGGCGGCATGATGCGCTCGAAGGACCGCCGGCTCACCACGCACGTGATCCGTCAGAGCCGGCTCGCCCGGTTCTGGATGGTGCCGTACAACACCGGCTGGCACCTCGCCCACCACGTCGACATGGGTGTTCCCTGGCGCAACCTCCCACGGCTGCACGACGAACTGGTGCGATCGGGATGGGTCACCGAGGCGATCGAGTACCCCAGCTACCGGGCATTCTGGCGAGCGGCCAGTTCCGGTACCCCGCGCTGACCGATAACGTCTGCGTCACCGACTCCCTCCCAGTGTCAGCGCGTTCGCCCGCACGTGGCGACGGGGAGGTCCGTCATGGACGATCAGTCGGTTCCGGCAACGAGCGGTCACACCCTCCTGCCCGACGTCGACGTGCCGCGTCCCGACCCGCCGGTGTCGGTGGCCTCCCGTGTGCGTGCCTGGATCGACTGGTTCGGGATCGCACGGCTGGTCGCCGCTTCCCTGGCCACCGTCGTCGTGTGTGCCGGCGGCTACTGGCTGATCCGCACGCCACCGCCGCCCACCGAGGCGGGCCTGCCCCGATCGACCACATCGGCGGGTCCGACTGACTCCGCCGTGGCCGGCGCCGGCGTCGCCCCGGCTGCAGATGACGGATCCGCCGCAGCGACGACGATCCCGTCGTGGGTGACCGTGCACGTCGCCGGAGCAGTCGTGGCGCCGGGTGTGTACACCCTGCCGGTCGAGTCGCGGGTGCATCACGCTGTCGACGCGGCAGGGGGCGTCACGGCCGATGCCGAGCCCGACGCACTCAACCTCGCCGGCCGGGTCGTCGACGGCACCCGGGTGTACGTCCCGCGCATCGGCGAGGTGGTGCCCGCGCCGCCGACGCCCGATCAGGTCGTGCGTGGTCCGGTCGACGTCAACCGCGCCACGGCGGAGGAACTCGACGAGTTGCCGGGTGTGGGCCCGGCGACGGCCGCGGCCATCGTCACCGAACGTGAACGCAACGGCCCGTTCGCCGGCGTGGACGATCTCGAACGGGTGCCCGGGATCGGGCCGGCGAAGCTCGACGCACTCCGCGACCTGGTGACGACGTGAGCCGGCCGCTGCGGGGGGACCTGCCGCCGTGCAGCACGGCCGCGGTCAGAACAGCGAGTCGGAGATCGACAACGCGGCGATCCCGAGTGCGGCTCCGGCGCCGACCCACACGCCGCCGAGCATCCAGAGGTAGTGGCGCCAGAAGTCGTCCCACGTGGCCATGGGATTGCGGGTGGCCCGACGGGAGGCGACGACGCCGATCAGCAGCCACATCAGCCCCGACGCCGCCACGGCGATCGGATACAGGGCATTGTCGCCGAAGGGCGCACCTGCGGCGAGCAGCCCCGGGGCGGCGATCACGCCGCCGATCAGGCCGACCGCACCACTCCACGCCGTGTCGAACAGCCGGAGCGACAGCCAGGCGATCGCGCCGACCACCGCCGGGATGGCGAGCGCAGCGAATGGGCCCCAGGTGCGGATCCGGCGCCGGTACCAGCGGGGACCTTCGATGAGCGAGCGCGAGGCCGCGGCCGGGGGCGGCGGGGCCACATCGGGGGGAGCGGGCGAGTACGTCACGGTGCGGCCAGACTACGAGCTGGAGCGGGCCGGATCGGCGCGCCCTGCATCCTCGCGGTGGGTCGGTCGCACCGCTCCGTCGGACGCTGCGATGGTGGGTGTCGCCGTCGCCACCGCCCTGGCGGTGTGGTCGGGATCGGTCGCCGTCGGCGTCGTGGCCGCGATCGTGGTGGCCGCCACCTCCTCGTCGCGTGTGCTGTTGCTCGTGGTGCTCGTCCTCGTGACGACCGGTGCCTGGAGGTCGGGCGAGGCGTGGACGTCGCTCGCCCCGGACCGGCTCGGCCCGTTCGACGGTTGGGTCCGGGTGGTCGACGACCCGCAGCCGTACCGGTCGAGCACTCGCATCATCGTGGAGGTCGAGGGTGAACGCTTCGAGATCTGGGGGCGCGGTCGTGCTCGGCAACTGCGGATCGGCGACTGGCGCGGCGGCGAACGGGTGCGGGTGCACGGTGAGCGGCAGGCACTCGACACCGAACGTGCCCGTCGCGTGGCGTGGCAGCACGTTGTGGGCGAGCTCCGGCTCGAGTGGGCCGCCGACGTCGATGCCGGCGGGCCGGTGGCCCGGGCCTCGAACCGTGTGCGCTCGGCGATCGAGAGGTCGGCGGCGGTGCTGCCCGAACCGGACGGCGCCCTGTTCCGGGGTCTCGTGATCGGTGACGATCGAGACCAGCCACGCGAGATGATCGACCGGTTCCGTGCCAGTGGCCTGTCGCACCTCACCGCCGTGTCCGGTCAGAACGTCGCGTTCGTCTTGGCCGCGTGTGGCCCGCTGCTGGTGCGTCTGCGGCCGTGGCCGCGGTGGGTGGTGACGGTGGCGGTGATCGCCTGGTTCGTGGCGCTGACGCGGTTCGAGCCGTCGATCGTGCGAGCGGGGGTGATGGCGGCGCTGTCGGCGACCGCCTTCCTCACCGGTCGGGAGCGCGCCCCGATCCGGACGCTGGCGCTCGCCGTGACCGGGCTGGTGCTGGTGGATCCGCTGCTGGTGTGGTCGATCGGTTTCTGGTTGTCGGTGGGGGCCACCGCAGGCGTGTGCACCGTCGGGCCGTGGTTGGCGGCGCGGCTCTCCGGGCTCGGCGTGCTGGCGATGCCGCTCGGGATCACCCTGGGTGCCCAGGTCGGCGTGGTGCTGCCGAGCGTGCTGGTGTTCGGGCGTCTGCCGCTGGTGAGCATTCCTGCCAATCTGCTCGCCGTGCCGGTGGCCGGGTTCGTGATGCTCTACGGCCTGCCGGCGGGGCTGCTGGGTGGTGCGGTGCCGTGGCTGGCTCCCGTGCTGATGTTCCCGGCGCGGGTGGGCACACGGTGGGTCGACACGGTGGCACTCCTGGGTGTGCGGCTCGAGCCCGAGCCTCCGTGGGTGTGGGTGGGCTGGGGGGTCGTGGCGGTCGTGTGCGGCGTGGTTGTCGCGGTCGGAGCCCGACGCGGCCAGACTCGTGGTCATGGCGATCCATCTGCTGACCGGTGACGACGAGTCGATCCTGCGGTCGGCCGTGCACGAGCTGGTCGACGAGCTGGTGGGAGCCGGCGACCGTTCGATGATGGTCGACGAGTTCGAGGGCGACGAGTACGAACTCCGGCTGGTGGTGGACGCGGCACAGACGCCGCCGTTCCTCACCGACAAACGTGTGGTGGTGGCCCGCGACGTGGGGCGCTTCACCGCCGACGAGGTCGGCCCCCTGGTGGCGTACATGGAGAACCCGCTCGACAGTTCCGATCTCGTGCTGGTGGCGGGCGGTGGCCGCGTGGCGAAGAAGCTGCAGGACGCAGTCAAGGCGGCGGGCACGGTGGTGAACACGGCGCCGCCGTCGAGGGCCAAGGACCGCCAGGGCTGGATCTCCGACCATGTCGCCGCAGCCGGTGTGCGGATGAAGCCGGACGCCGTGGCGCAGCTGGGTCAGTGGTTGGGGGAGGACGCCGGGCGGCTCGACGGGATCCTGGCCACGTTGACCAGCACCTACGGCGACGACCATGTGCTGACGTTCGCCGAGGTCGAGCCGTTCCTCGGTGACGCCGGCGGTGTGCCGCCGTGGGACTTCACCGACGCCATCGACGCCGGCGACACGTCCAAGGCGCTCGTGCTGCTGGGTCGGATGACGCACGCCGGTGGGCGACACCCGTTGCAGCTGATGTCGATCCTGCACTCGCACTACGCCAATCTGGCGCGCCTCGACGGTGTGGAGGCCCGCAGCGAGCAGGACGTGATGGCGGCGACGGGGATCAAGTCGCCGTTTCCGGCGAAGAAGGCCATGGCCAACTTCCGTCGCCTCGGCCCGCGCGGAGTGCACCGCGCCGTCGAGCTGCTCGCCCAGGCCGATCTCGATCTGCGCGGTGCGAAGGATCTCGATCCCGAGCTGGTGATGGAAGTCCTCGTCGCCCGCCTCTCCCGCCTCCGCCGCTGACCACCCCTCCCCACGGACGGGGCGGCGCCTGATCGTTTGCGTGACGGAAATGTCGGGACGGGCCGAAGAAAACGTCACGCAAACGAAGGGATGACGTGGTGGTCGACGTTTGCGTGACGGAAATGTCGGGACGGGCCGAAGAAAGTGTCACGCAAACGAAGGGATCGATGTCCCGCAGGGGGATCAGCGGCGCAGGAGGGGGCGGGTGAGGCAGGTCGGGCCGCCCTCGCAGGGCAGGCACAGTTCGTCGCCGTCGAAGAGGGTGACCGTGCAGCCGGCCTCGCGCATCAGCTCCACGGTGCCGGGGAATCCGTCGACGGCGATCACCTGGCGGGGTCCGGTGGCCAGCACGTTGAGGTTGAGCCCGAGACTGGCGTCGAACTCGGCGGGCGGGGCGGCGATCAGCGTGTAGCCGAGGTCGAGCATCCGGTCGTGGAGTGCTGCGGGCAGCATCGGAAGATGCACGAGGGCGAGGTCGTGGTCGAGCGGGCTGACCACCGACATGAGGTGCAGGCACGCCTCCGGACCGAGGTGGTACGGCAGGTCGTAGACCTCGACGGTGATGTCATGCGGGCGGAGGATCTCCACCAGTTGGTCGATACCGGCCTGGTTGGTGCGCAAGGTCCGGCCGACGGCGAGGGTGTCGCCGTCGAGCCAGAACATGTCGCCACCCTCGACGGTGCCGGGCGCCTCGATCGTGCCGAGCACCGGGATGCCCTGCTGCTCGTAGAAGTTCCGGTGCAGTTCGGCCTCGGCGACTCGCAGATCCTTGCCCGGGCGCAGCACCACGGCCCCGCCGGACACGATGAACGACGGGTCGTAGGTGAACACCGAGTCGGCCAGGTCGTCGTCGTGGTCGGGCAACCACACGATCTCGGCGCCCGAGGCCGCCACGGTGTCGGCGAATGCGGCGTACTGCTCGGCGAGCCGGTTCGGATCGAGAGGCTTGGTGTAGTGCCACCTGTCGTGATCGGCGCTGAGGAGCGCACCGGGCCGACGCATCGCCACCTGCTGCAGCGGTGCCACCATCGAATTCACCCCGTAGGTCTGCTCACCCGTCATGGCCGAGCAAGCTACCGGAGCCCCATCCCTCGTTTGCGTGACGAAAATGTCGGCCCGCCCCAACAGAAGCGTCACGCAAACGGAAGGGGGCCGGACGCGACGGAACGCTGCGGCGGTGCGCAGCGTTCCGGTGTCGATCGATCGATTGGCGGGCCCGAGGGCCGGCGGGTCAGGCCGAGGCGTTGACCTTCTTCATCAGACGGCTCTTCTTGCGGGCCGCGGCGTTCTTGTGGATGACACCCTTGGCGGCAGCGGAGTCGATGCGCTTCACCGCGAGGCGGACGGCCTCGTCGTTGTCGTCGGTGCCGACGGTCTCGGTGGCCACCTTGGTTCGGGTGCGCAGCTCGGCCTTGACGGCCTTGTTGCGCTCGTGACGCTTGTTGTTGGTGAGGATGCGCTTCTTCTGGCTCTTGATGTTGGCCATGGCGGGAAAACCTGCGTGCTTTCTTCGTCGATCGTCGAATTCGTGCCGTCGGCGCAAGACCGACCGGACAGCCATGCGACTCTATCGGCGCCGTGTCTGGCCCGCCAACGTGCCGGTCCACCGGGCAACGGGCCCGGATAGCGTGGGCGCGGTCATGGATCTCGACCGCATCCGCAACTTCTCGATCATCGCGCACATCGATCACGGCAAGTCCACGCTGTCCGACCGGATTCTCGAGGTCACCGGCGCCGTCGACGCACGCGACATGCGCTCGCAGTATCTCGACTCGATGGATCTCGAACGCGAGCGGGGCATCACCATCAAGGCCCAGAACGTGCGGGTCGAGTGGAAGGAGCACACCTTCCACCTCATCGACACGCCCGGGCACGTCGACTTCGGCTACGAGGTGAGTCGCAGCCTCGCCGCGTGCGAGGGTGTGGTGCTGGTGGTCGACGCAGCCCAGGGCATCGAGGCACAGACCCTCGCCAACTGCTACCTGGCGCTCGAGCACGACCTCGAGATCGTCGCCGCGCTCAACAAGATCGACCTGCCGGCGGCCGACCCCGACCGGTACGCCGGCGAGATCGAGACGATCCTGGGGATCCCGGCCGACGAGATCATCCGCATGTCGGCCAAGACCGGCGTGGGCGTGCCCGATCTGCTCGATGCCGTGATCGAGCGGATCCCGGCCCCGACCGGTGACGCCGACGCACCGCTGCAGGGCCTCATCTTCGACTCGCAGTTCGACCAGTACCGCGGCGTGGTGTCGTCGATCCGGGTGATGAACGGCAAGCTCCGGTCGGGATCCAAGCTCACGTTCATGCAGGCAGGCGCCAACCACGAAGCCCTCGAGATCGGCGTCCGCAAGCCCGTCAGCACCCCGGTCGACGAACTCGGGCCCGGCGAGGTCGGCTACCTGATCGCCGGCATCAAGGACGTCGGCGATGCCCGCTCGGGTGAGACGGTCACCTCCGCGTCGGGCGGGTCCGCCGACGTGCTGCCCGGTTACCGCGATCCGAAACCCATGGTGTTCTCGGGCCTGTTCCCGATCGACGGCGACGACTTCGAGAACCTGCGCGAATCGCTCGAGAAGTTGAAGCTCAACGATGCGTCGATCACCTACACGCCCGAATCATCGGGGGCGCTCGGCTTCGGGTTCCGGTGCGGGTTCCTCGGCCTGCTGCACATGGAGATCGTGAAGGAGCGTCTCGAGCGTGAGTTCGGTCTCGCGCTCATCGCCACGTCGCCGAGCGTGGAGTACCGCCTCAGCCGTACCGACGGTACCCACGAGGTGATCGACAACCCGGCGGAGATGCCCGAGGCGCAGAAGATCGACACCATCGAAGAACCCTTCTTCAAGATCTCGATCGTCACGCCCACCGAGTTCACGGGCACGTTGATGGACCTGTGCCAGAGCCGTCGCGGTGAGATGAAGCGGATGGACTACCTGTCTCCCGAGCGTGTGGAGCTGGTGTACGAACTGCCGCTCGCCGAGGTGGTGGTCGACTTCTTCGACCAGATGAAGTCGCGCACCAAGGGCTACGCCAGCCTCGACTACGAGCTGGCCGGCTACCGCCCCTCCAACCTCGTGAAGGTCGACCTGCTGCTCAACGGCGTGCCTGCCGATGCATTCTCCACGATCGTCCACCGTGACTCGGCCTACCAGTACGGCGCGCGGATGTGCGAGAAGCTCAAGGAGCTGATCCCGCGGCAGATGTTCGACGTGCCCATCCAGGCGGCGATCGGCGGCAAGGTGATCGCTCGCGAGACCGTCAAGGCCAAGCGCAAGGACGTGCTGGCCAAGTGCTACGGCGGCGACATCACGCGCAAGCGCAAGCTGCTCGAGAAGCAGAAGGAGGGCAAGAAGAAGATGAAGTCGATCGGCCGGGTCGAGGTGCCCGGCGACGTCTTCATCAACGCCCTCAAGCTCGACGACTGAGCCGCCGGGCAGCGAGTTCGGTCGTTGCGGATCAGCCTCCGGACAAGGCCCCGGGCGGCAGGTCGGGGCAGTTCTCCGTGGCCCATTCCTCGAGGATCGGCCCCAGCTCGCCCAGTCGGGCCACGATGCCCTCGAAGTCGGCGAGTGTCTGCTCGTCGGCGGTCTCGAGGTCGATGTCCTGCCCCTGGGCGAACAGCGTGGCCAGCTCGTTCATGTCGTCGGCGATCTCCGACGGTGCGGCTGCTGCGATGGCTTCGATGTTGGCGAGCACCTCGGCGTCGGTGGCGTCGTCGGGGACTTCGGTCGCGACGACCGAGCAGAATTCCTCGGTGTCGCCGCTCGCCGAGTCGTCGTCGCCTCCACAGGCGGCGAGAGCGAGCGAGCCCAGCAGGGCTCCGGCGACGAGGGTGCGTACGTTGGGCATCTCGGACCTCCGATTGGTCGGATCGTGGAACGGTCGTGAACCGCTCCCGGCGATGGTGGCACACACCGTCGCGTCCGATCGGCGAATTTCGACGCGGTCCGGTAACGATGGGTCGCGATGTCGTCCACGTTCCGGTCGCTGAAGTACCGCAATGCACGGCTGTTCTTCGTCGGGCTCGCGATCTCCAACGTCGGCACGTGGCTGCAGCTCACCGCGATGGCGCTGCTGGTCTACCGGCTCACGGGTGAGGCCACGGCGGTCGGCATCACCGTGGCACTGCAGTTCCTGCCGATGCTGCTCCTCGGTGCGTGGGCGGGTTCGTTCGCCGACATGCGCGACCGGCGCCGGCTGGCGATCGTCACGCAGGGCGGGCTCGCGGCACAGGCGTTGCTCCTCGGTGCGCTCGATCTCAGCGGAGTGGTGAACCTGCCGGTCGTGTACCTGTTGTCGCTCGTGCTGGGCGTGGTGAACGCCTTCGACAACCCCGCCCGCCGAGGGCTGGTGACGGAGCTGGTCGACACGCCCGACATCCCCAACGCCACGTCGCTGAACACCGCGGTGATGACCGGCTCGCGCATCTTCGGCCCGGCACTGGCGGCGGCGATGGTCAGCACGGTCGGAACCGCCTGGTGCTTCCTGCTCAACGGCGCGACGTTCTTCGCGATCATCTTCTCGCTCATCGCACTGCGGCCCGAGGAGATGTACCCGATGCCGCGCCGGGCCCGGGGTGGCCGTCCGATCCGGGAGGCACTGAGCTTCATCAGCGGACGCCCCGACATGTTGCTGGTCCACGTGGTGCTGCTGGTGGTGAGCATGTTCGCGTTCAACCAGAACGTGGTGTTGCCCAAGCTCGCCGACGAACGCTGGGGTGGTGAAGCGGTGTACGGCGTGGTGCTGGCGGTGATGTCGTTCGGTTCGCTCACCGGTTCGTTGCTCACGGCCCGGATGCACCAGGTGACGTTGCGCTGGTTCATGGGGGCGATCATGCTGTTGGCCCTCGCCGGCTTCGGGCTGGCGTGGGCCCCCAATCTGTGGCTGGCGTTCGCGTGGGCGGTACCGTTCGGCCTCGGCGGGGCGGGGTTCATCACGGCGGCCAACGCGCTCACCCAGCAGGCGTGCCCGCCCGACATGCGCAGCCGGCTGCTCGCCCTGCAGGCGGTGGCCTTCCTCGGGTCGACGCCGATCGGCGGGCCCATCACGGGTTGGATCGCCGACTCGATCAGCACCGAGTGGGCGCTGGCGTACGGCAGCGTCATCAGCCTGCTGTGTGTCGCCGGTGGTCTCGTCTACTGGTCGTCGGCGGACCGCCAGCTCCGCGCCACCTGACGACGTCGTCGCAGCCTGCGCCCGCCGCACCGCCGCCACCTCCCGGGTTTCGTGCCGCCGTCGACGCGCCATGCTGGATCGATGGGTCGTCGTGGGAGAGTCGTCGTGACAGCGGCCGTCACGGGGGCGCTCCTGCTGCCGGTGGCGATCGACCGCGACGGCCTCCCGCTGTCGACCTACCCCATGTATTCGCAGACGCGCGGCGAGCAGGTGTCGTTGGTGACGGCCCGCGCCGTCACAGCCGGCGGCGACGTGTCGACGTTGTCGCTGGGGGTGATCGGCGAGAGCGACGATCCGCTGGTGGTCGCCGGCGAGCTGCGCGCGGCCATCGGTGACGGCCGTGCCGAGCAGCGGTGCCGGGAGATCGCCGAGCGAGCCGCCGGGTGGAGCGGGTCGGCCGACGACATCGTCGCCGTCGAGGTCGTCACCGAACGCCACGACGTGGTGGAGCGGGCAACGGGCGACGCCAGCCTCGTCGAGCGCACGGTGCACGCGCGTTGCGAGGTGCCCGCGTGACGGCGGCACCCGCGCTCGATCCCGGCACGGGCGACGCCGAGCGGCCGGGCCGGCAGCTGTGGCTCGTCGACGTCGGTGCACCACCCGAGCGCCTGGCGATGTTCCGGATCCTCGCCGGCGTGTTCACCGTCGCCTATCTGCTCATCCGCTTTCCCGTGTTCGTCCAGTTGGGCGAGCGCGAACGCGGCTTCGAGGGGGTGGGCGTCGCGTCACTGCTCGACGGCCCGGTGTCGTCCTGGGTGGTCGTGGCCGTCCTGCTGGGAACCGTGGCAGCCGGCGTGGCGGCCACGGTCGGGGCGTTCCATCGCGTCACCGGCGTCGCCTTCGCCGTCGGAATGCTGGCGCTCTCGAGCTACCGCAGCTCGTGGGGGCAGCTGCTGCACTTCGAGCACCTGTTCGTGCTGCATCTCCTGGTGCTCGCGTTCGCTCCGGCCGCCGATGCGTGGTCGCTCGATGCCCGTCGGCGCGGACCAGTGGAACGCTCACCGGAGTCGTACGGGTTCCCGCTGGCGCTGGCGGCCTGGATCGTGGTGCTCACCTACGTGATCGCAGGTGTCGCGAAGCTCCGTTACGGCGGTCTCGACTGGGTGCTCGGCGACACCCTGCGCAACCACGTCGCCTACTCAGCGGCGCGGCTCGACGTGCTCGGCGGCACCCCGTCGCCCGTTGCCGGCCCGGTCGTGGGGATCGGCGGGGTCTGGCCCGTCGCCGCTGCAGCGACCGTGCTGATCGAGCTCGCTGCGCCGGTGGCACTGCTCGGGGGGAAGTGGCGCACGGGGTGGGTGGCCGCCGCATGGGCGATGCACGCCGGAATCCTGGTGTTCATGCTGGTGGGCTTTCCCTACCCGCTGTTGCTGGTGGCGTTCGCCCCGTTCTACCGCATCGAGCGGCTGTGGAGCGACCGGCCGTCGTGGTTGCGCAGCGACGATCGACGCCTCAGCGCGCGCTGACCGCCGTCGCTGCAGCGCCCGCCAGTTCACGGGACCATTGCTCGGCGCGCTCGGCCTCGCCGTCGACGAGCCGATTGTCGCGGTCGACGAGGAAGCTCTGGGGTTCGGCCACGAGTTCGAAGTGGTGTTTGGCGAGTCGCTTGGCGATCGGCTTCGAGGCGCGGCCGGTGACGATCGCTGATGCATCGAATCGCGTGTCGAAGGCGGCGGCGGACCGGTGGCGGCCGTCGCCGAGGTGGTGGAACCAGTCGCGTAGACCTTCGCCCTCGGCGGCGGGGTCGAGTTCGAGGCCGTCGTCCTTCTCGGCGGCGTCGGCGGCGCCTCGCCGGGAGGTGGAGCTCGACAGGCCGTGGACGTGGGTGGGGCCACCGACGACGATCAGGTCGGCGTCGATGAGCACGTTGGCGGTCGCCGAGTCGACCGACAGCACATCTGTGTCGAATCGGTCCCGGAGGCCGGCGGCGATGTGGTCGGCGATGGCGTGGGTGTTGCCGTACATGGACTCGTAGACGACGACGGCACGCATGGTGGTCCTTCCTTTCCTCGATTTTCGTTCTGTTTCGACTATGCGCCCGACGAAGACGTTCCACCCGTGACGAAGGTCCCGATCGCTGACCGGGCTGACGTCCGTCGGCACCATCACGATTCGGCCATCACGATCGGGGACTGACCCCGATCGTCGGCGCATTCGGTCTCGGCGCGGCTGTGACGGCACCCGTGACCGATCCGCTGCGAGCGTGGACCGGACGGAGCCGCTTCGTGCCGGCCGGCCTCGCCGTCGTCACGGTCGGACCGACGGGCGTCGCACTGAGCCCCACCGGGCCGCTCGACCGCCGCCCGACCGGCGCCGCTGCGACACCACTGCGACGCCACCGCGACCCGCCGCGACTCGAGCACCAGCGCAGCGGTCAGCCGTCGGAGTCCATGCGGTGTGCGGCACGTCTGCGTGGCGGGTCGCAATCGCGGGTACAAACGAGTGGATGGCGCGTCGCAACATCATGTGGTTCCGCCGCGATCTGCGCCTCGGCGACCACCCGGCTCTCCTGGAGGCGGCGGCCGACGGTGCCGAGGTGCTGCCCGTGTTCGTGCTGGATCCGGCATTCGGCGACGCGGGCGCACCACGCCGGGCCTACCTGCACGACTGTCTCACCGCCCTCGACGACAGCCTCCGGGCCCGGGGCGCGCGCCTCGTGATCCGTCACGGTGACCCGACGCAGGTGATCCCGGCACTGGCGGAGGAAGCCGATGCCGCCGCCGTGTTCGTCAGCCGTGACCACGGGCCGTACGGGCGCGAACGCGACGGCGCCGTCGCCGATGCCCTCCGGGCCGGGGGTCGCCACCTCCGCGGGGTCGGTTCGCCCTGTGCGGTCCCCCCCGGCGAGGTCCGCAAGGGCGACGGTGACCCGTACGCCGTGTTCACGCCATTTTCCAGGGTGTGGCGACGTGTGGGCTGGCCGGCGCCGTTCGACGAACCCGGCGACGACGTTCGCTGGCTCGATCCCGAGGCTGCCGGTGTGGACGGCGACCCACTCGGCGGCCGACCGGATCCCGGGTGCGAGCTGCCTCCGGCCGGTGAGGCTGCCGCACGTGAGCGCTGGGCGGCCTTCCGCTCCGCAGGTGTCGACGCCTACGACGACCGCCGCGACCTGCCGGCCCGAGACGGGACCAGCCGGCTGTCGCCGGCACTCAAGTGGGGCACGGTCCATCCTCGAACACTGCTCGCCGACCTCGACGCGTCGGGCTCGGGCCCCGACGGTGACACCGTGTTCTCCAGCGAACTGGCATGGCGCGACTTCTACGCCGACGTGCTGTTCCAGCAACCGAGAACCGCCTGGGAGAACCTGAACCGCAAGATGGACGCCATGCCCGTGGACACCGACGCTGATGCGCGCCGCCGTCTCGACCGCTGGGCGGCGGGCGAGACGGGGTTCGGCCTCGTCGACGCCGGCATGCGCCAGCTGGCCGCCACCGGTTGGATGCACAACCGTGTCCGCATGGTCGTGGCCAGCTTCCTGGTGAAGGACCTCCACCTGCCGTGGCAGTGGGGCGCCCGGCACTTCATGGCGCACCTCGTCGACGGCGACCTCGCGTCCAACAACCACGGCTGGCAGTGGGCGGCCGGCACGGGCACCGATGCCGCCCCGTACTTCCGGGTGTTCAACCCCACGACCCAGCAGGAGCGGTACGACCCCGACGGCGACTACGTCGCGCAATGGGTGCCCGGTCCCGTCGAGCCGATGCTCGACCACAAGGCCGAGCGCGAGGAGGCGCTGCGTCGGCTCGACAGCATCCGGAGCTGAACCGCTGCCCGGCGGCGCCGTCACGGTGCCCCAACCGCCGAGCCCGCACGTGCTGAGCCGGGGGGTTGGCAGTCGATAGGCTGGAGTGCCAGATGTTGGACGAGCGCAAGACCGCCATCCTGAGTGCCGTGGTGCAGGAGTACATCGCCACGGCCCAGCCCGTCGGGTCCGGCCACATCGCCGAGGCGCCCGGCATCAACGTGTCGTCGGCCACGGTACGCAACGAGATGGCGCACCTCGAGCACGACGGCTACCTCATCCAGCCCCACACCTCGGCCGGCCGGATCCCCACCGACAAGGGGTACCGCTACTTCGTCGACCACCTCACATCGCCGGGGCACCTCGACCGTGCGACCACCAGGCAGGTCGGTGAGTTCTTCTCGAACGCCCACGGCCGCCTCGAGGAACTGCTGCACCAGACCTCGAATCTGCTGGCATCGCTCACCAACAGCGCCGGCGTGGTCGTGGGCCCGCGCTCGGAGGCCGTCCCGGTCCGCCGCGTGCAGTTCGTGGGCCTGTCGGCGTCGCTGGCGACGGTGGTGCTGGTGTTCGCCAACGGCACCGTCGAGCACACCACCGTCGATCTCGACGAGGGTGACGACGACGTGAAGCTCGCTGCTGCGGGCGTCCACCTCTCCGCCGCACTCGACGGGCGGGTGCTCGGATCGGTCACGGAACTCACGCCCACCGGGGATGCCGCCGTCGACCGGCTCTGCGCCGATGCAATCGAGCAGTTCCGATCGATCACCAGCCCCGACCAGGTGTTCACCGGCGGCGCCGCGGCGGTCGCCAACGCCTTCGACGCCGTGGAGGTGGTGCGCTCGGTGCTGCAGACGCTCGAGCAGCAGTTCGTCGTGGTCACCCTCGTGAGCGACATCGTCCAGCGCGGGATGTCGGTGGCGATCGGCGTGGAGCACGGCGTCGAGCCGCTGTCGGCGTGCTCGGTGGTGGTCGCACCGGTGGTGATCGACGGTGAACACCTCGGATCGGTCGGCGTCCTCGGGCCCACCCGGATGAACTATCCGCAGGCGCTGGCCACGGTCGACGTGGTGAGCGAGCAACTCGGCCACCGGATCGAAGACGGATGACACGAATGACCAGACCGCAGACGACGCGAGTGATCGAGGGCCGTTCCACGGCATCCTGAACCGGATCATGGCTGATTACTACGACCTGCTCGGTGTGTCGCGAACGGCGACGGCCGACGACATCAAGAAGGCATACCGGCGTAAGGCGCGCGAGTTCCACCCCGACGCCAATCCCGGCGACAGCGGCGCCGCCGACCAGTTCAAGCAGATCGCGAAGGCCTACCAGGTGCTGTCCGACGACCAGCAGCGGGCGCGCTACGACCGCTACGGCGAGGCCGGCGTCGGCGGGGCCGGCGGCGGCGGGCCCACGGCCGAGGACCTCTTCGGTGGCGGGCTCGGCGACATCTTCGAGACCTTCTTCGGCGGCGGTGGCAGCCCGTTCGGCGGCGGCCGTTCCCGTGGCCCGACCGGCCCGCCCCGAGGCCAGGACCTCGAAGTGATCGCCGACGTCTCCTTCGAACAGGCGATCTTCGGTGCCCAGGTCGACGTGACCCTGAAGCTGCCGGTGGCCTGCAGCGACTGCGGTGGCTCGGGCGCCGGTGAGGGCACCCAGCCGGTCACCTGCAGCGACTGCGGTGGCAGCGGCCAGGTGCAGCGGGTACGCCAGAGCCTGCTCGGGCAGATGGTGACCGCCAGCCCGTGTGCGCGCTGCGGCGGCCTCGGTCAGGTGGTCACGACCCCGTGCTCCACGTGCCGTGGGGAAGGCCGGGTCACCGTCGACAAGACCTACCAGGTGGACATCCCCGCCGGGGTCGACTCGGGTTCGACGCTGCGGCTCACAGGCCGGGGCGCGGCCGGTCCGCGAGGTGGCCCGAACGGCGACCTCTACGTGCATCTCCGGGTGGCGCCGCACGAGCGTTACGTCCGCGACGACCACGACCTGGTCACCGAGGTGGGCATCTCGGTGGCGCAGGCGGCGCTCGGCACGTCGATCGACCTGGAGACCCTCGACGGCACCGAACCGCTGGTGGTGCCGCCCGGCACGCAGGCCGGCCGGGAGTTCGTGCTCCGCCAGCGCGGGGTGCCGCACCTGCGCGGGCGGGCGCGCGGTGACCTGCGGGCGCGCATCCGCGTCGACGTGCCCACCAAGTTGAGCGAGCGTGAGGTGGAGTTGCTCACCGAACTGGCCGACGGCCGGGGGGAGACCGTGGGCAACGGCAGAGAAGGCCTGTTCTCACGCATCAAGTCGGCGTTCTCCTGACGGACGCGGGCATGGACCGGTCCGCACTGCGACGAACGAGCGCCCACGTGTTCGTCGAGCCCGACGTGCTCGATGCCGACGGCGTCGTGCTGCTCGATGCCGAGGTGGAACACCACCTGCGGCGTGTCCTGCGCCTGCGGGCAGGCGAGCAGGTCGGGCTCAGCGACGGTGCAGGCCGCTGGAGGCTCGCGGTGGTTGCCGATGCCGGTGGGGTCGGCGGGTCGAGTGAGGGTTTCGTGCTCGAGCCGACCACTGCGGTCGCGGCCGAACCCGATCGTGAGCCGATCACGGTGGCGGTGGCGATGCCCAAGGGGGATCGTCTCGACTGGCTCGTGCAGAAGATCACCGAGATCGGTGTCGACCGGGTGGTGCTGTTGCACGCCGACCGATCGGTCGTGCGCTGGACACCCGAACGCGCTGCCCGGCACCGTGACCGTCTCCAACGGATCGCCGACGAGGCGTGCCGTCAGAGCCGTCGTGTCCACCGAGCCGTGGTCGACGGCCCGTTCGATGCCTCGTCGATCCTCTCGCAGTTCGCCGTCGCCGAACCCGGCGGACGCCGCCGCGCCGGCGGCGTCCGATCGGTGGCGATCGGACCGGAGGGCGGCTGGTCGGAACCCGAACTGGCGGTGGGGGCCGACCGGGTCGATCTCGGGCCGACGATCCTGCGGACGGAAACCGCTGCCGTGGCCGCAGCCACACTCTGCGTGGCATTCGAACGCTGAGCGTGTAACATCGGGCCCGTTGCCGAGGGGTGACACGCCGACTTCGGCGGGCGGGTGTCGCTGCGTTCGTTCGGCGGCACGGATCACACACAGACGAGGCGGGGTACGCACATGGCCACCATCGACGACGAGGCACCTTCGGTCTACAGCCAGCAGGTGGGCGAGCGACTGCGGGTGATCCGCAAGCAGAAGCGGCTGTCGCTGCAGGAGGTGGAAGCGCAGTCCGACCAGGAGTTCAAGGCGTCGGTGCTCGGCGCGTACGAGCGCGGCGAGCGCGCCCTGTCGGTGCCGCGCCTCGACCGGTTGGCGCAGTTCTACTCCGTGCCCGTCGAGCAGTTGCTGCCGCGTGAGATGTCGGGGTCGGAAGCGGCCGTGGCGCTGGCATCGCCGGTCAACAAGAAGCTGGCGATCGACGTGGCCAAGCTCGTCCAGCTCAAGGGTGCGCCGTTCGAGATGCTGGCGCGCTATCTCAAGCTGATCCAGGTGCAACGCCAGGACTTCAACGGCCGCGTGATCACGGTGCGGGGCGACGACACGCGCTCGATCGCGGCGATGCTCGATGTACCCGTCGACCAGGTCGGGGACCGTCTCGCCGCCCTCGACCTCCTCTTCGTCCCCACCCCCTCCTGACCGTCGCCGTCCCACCCTCGGACGAACCCGTGCCGACGACGTGCAGGGGATGGGGCAGGGAGCGGGTTGACTGGGGGGATGATTGCCGGGATGGCTGCGTTCGGGGTGTACGTCCACATCCCGTTCTGCGCGTCGAAGTGCGACTACTGCGCATTCGCCACATGGACCGACCGGCATCACCTCACCGAGGCCTACGTCGATGCTCTGCGCTCCGAGATCCGACGGGCCGTCGCCGACGGGATGCCGACCGCCGACACGCTGTTCGTCGGGGGCGGGACGCCGACCCTGCTGCCCGCCGAGGCACTGGCTTCGGTGCTCGACGAGATCCCTGTCGCACCGGATGCAGAGGTGACCGTGGAGTGCAACCCCGACGACGTCACCGTCGACATGCTGCGCACCTACCGGGCCGCCGGTGTGAACCGGGTGAGCCTGGGCGTGCAGTCGATGTCGGCCCACGTGCTGGCGTCGCTCGGTCGCACCCACGACCGGGCCAACGTCGTCCGATCCGTGGACGCCATCCGTGAGGCGGCGCTGGCGTCGTTCAACCTCGACCTCATCTACGGCGCAGCCGGCGAGCGCCTCGACGACTGGCGTGCCACCGTCGAGCAGGCGCTGGCGCTCGACCCGCCCCACGTCTCGGCCTACGGGCTCACGGTGGAAGCCGGGACGCCCCTGGCCGTGCAGCCCGACCGCCATCCCGACGACGACGACCAGGCCGACAAGTACGAACTCGCCGACGACCTGCTCACCGCGGCCGGGCTCCACAACTACGAGGTGTCGAACTGGGCGCGT
>JAWLEC010000189.1:0-5371 GCA_041686315.1 Ilumatobacteraceae bacterium | reverse complement strand
GGGGCTGTGCAGACCGCGCTGCGCCGTGCGGTCGAGGGTCACCTCGCCCGTCGACGGCACGAGACCGGCCACCGCCTTCAGCAGCGACGACTTGCCGGCACCGTTCGGCCCGATCACGCCCAGCCACTCCCCGGCCCCGACGCGGTCGACGTAGGGCTCGAGCGCCTGGTGCGAGCCGTAGCGGACGGCCACGTCGTGCAGGTCGACGGCGGCCACGCTCACACCACCTTCCGGGTGCGCAGGAGGTAGACGAAGAACGGCGCACCGATGAACGCCGTGACGACGCCGATGGGGGTCTCGGCCGGGCTCGTGAGCATCCGGCCGGGCACGTCGGCGAGGATCAGGAAGCCGCCACCGAACAGGATCGAGAGGGGGATCACCCGCCGGTACGTGGCTCCCGCCATCAGTCGGATGGCGTGCGGCACGACGAGGCCGACGAAGCCGATCAGGCCGCTCACCGACACCACCGCGGCCGTCCCCAACGTGGCCGCCACCACGATCACGAGCCGTGTCCGCTGCACCGACACGCCGAGGGTGGCCGCCTCCTCGTCGCCGACGCGGAACACGTCGAGATGCCGGCGATGGAGCAACAGCACGACCACCGCCACCAGGACGTAGGGCGTCACCACGCGCACGTCCGACCACGTCGATCCCGACAGCCGCCCGAGGATCCACTGGAACACCTCGCGCACCACGTCGAGGTTGCGCTGCAACAGGAACGTCTGCACCGCCGTCACGAACGACACCACCGCCACACCGGCGAGCACGAGCGTCGCTCCCGACCGGGTGCCGCCGAAGGCGGCACCGACGAAGTAGGTGACGGCCACGGTGCACAGCGCGAAGACGAACGCCACGGTCTGCACCGGGTCGATCGGCCAACCCACCGTGGCGTCACGGCCCACCGTGAGCACCAAGGTGGCACCGAGGCCCGCTCCCGCCGCCGCGCCCAGCAGGTACGGATCCACGAGCGGGTTCCGGAACACACCCTGGTAGCCGGCGCCGGCCACGGACAGCGCGGCCCCGACCAACCCACCGAGCACCACGCGGGGCATGCGGATCTGCCAGACGATGTTCCACTCGGCCTCGCTGACCCCGGAGTCGAGCGAGATCAGCGGCAGATGGTCGACCAGCGCCAGCGGCACCCGCCACCACTCCGGCCCCGCCGGGCCGATGGACGCTCCCACGACCACTGCTCCGACGAGGAAGGCGAGTCCGGACACCAGCCATCTGACGTCGCGGCGCCGTTCGTTCCGATCCGCCTCGTCGAGCACCGACGTCGCGCCGGCTGGGCCCTCCGACGCGCCGCCGGCGGGATCACCCGCCGGCGGCGGAGTCGTGGACGTCCTCGGCACGTCGCCCGCGCCCGTTCCGGCGCCGGTCACGTGGAGTTCGTCGTCGAGGCGGGTCATCGGGAGGGCCGGTCGTCAGCTCTGGGCCGCGACCACGGCGTCGGACACGTCGGCGAGGTAGTCGACGATGCGCGGACCCCAGCGGGACGCCACGTCGTCGTCCATCTCGATCACGCTGCCGTCCACGACGGCGGTGATGTCCTGCCAGCCGGGCCGGGCGGCGACCGTGCGGGCACTCTCGCCGCAGCACTTGGTGTCGGCGAGGAAGATCAGATCCGGGTCGGCGGACACGATGAACTCGGCGTTGAGCTGCGGGAAGCCGCCCGCGTCGCCCTCGGCGCCGTCGGCGATGTTCTGCAGACCCAGCAACGAGTAGACCTCGCCGATGAACGTGGTGGAGTCGGCGCTGAAGTAGGTCGGGTCGAGCTCGTGGTAGAAGGTCAGCGGCTCGTCCGGCGCAGGCGTGGCGGCCACGATCTCCTCGATCGACGACTGCATCTCGGCCACGAGGATTCCTGCTTCCGATTCGTTGCCGGTGACCTCCCCCAGTTCCTCGATCTGTCGGTACGTGTCGTCGACGGTCATCGCCGCCGGGCCGTCCCACCAGGCGATGCCCAGCGCGTCGAGCTGCTCGCCGAGCCCGGTGAAGTCGCCTCCGATCACGACCAGATCGGGTTCGTAGCCGGCGATCGCCTCCACGTTCGGTTCGAAGCCCGACAGCTCGTCGGGCAGCTCGAGGGCCTGCGGCGGATGGTTCGAGAACTCGTCCACCGCCACGAGCAGGTCGCCGGCGTCGATGGCGAACAGGATCTCCGTGTGCGTGGGGCTGAGCGACACGATCCGCGCGGGAGTGTCGCTGTCCGAGTTCTCCGCAGTCGTCTCGGGCGCTGCGGTCTCGGGCGGCGCCGTGACGGGAACCTCGGTCGTCGCTGCACCCGTGGTGGCGTCGGGTGTGTCGGCGCCGGCACCGCCGTCGTCGCTACCGCACGCAGCGAGCACCAGCGTGGCCGCCGCCGCGAGCACGGACAGCGTCCGCACAGCCGGTCTCGGAAGCCCGGTCCGAATGGTCGTCATGTGTTCCTCCAAGGATGTGGAGGACAAGCTGGGTCCCGGGGTCGGAGCATCCGACCGGCGAGCCGTCCCTTGCCTCGAGGGATGAAGTCGCGTCGGCGGGCAGGCGACCGGGCTGATCGGCCGCCACCCGAGGGCACCGGACCGACATCACCGTTGCGGGACAGCGTCGGATTCTCACCGAACTTCGCTGCGTCGTCGACAGTTCGACACCGTAGCGCCCGGTGCGTACGCTGACCGCTTCCCATGACGAACGACGCCGATTCCACGACTTCCGACAGCACCGCCGCCAACACCGCACCCACCGACGACCCACGGCCCGACGGCCTGCGCAGCGCCGACTCGCTCGTCGTGGTGAACACGGGCAACGGCAAGGGCAAGTCGTCGTCGGCGTTCGGCATCATGGTGCGAGGCGTCGCCCGTGGCTGGAACGTCGCCGTCGTGCAGTTCATCAAGTCCGGCGACTGGAAGGTCGGTGAGGAGAAGATCGGCCGCCAGCTCGGCGTCGACTGGTACGCGTTCGGCGACGGCTTCACCTGGGATTCCGAGGATCTCACGAACGACATCGCCCACGCCCGGGCGGGCTGGTCCAAGGCCGTCGAGATCATGGACGCCGGCGATCACCAACTGGTGATCTTCGACGAACTCACCTACCTGTCGAGCTTCGGCTGGATCCCGATCACCGAGATCGTCGAAGCGATCCGCGACCGGCCGTCACACGTCAACGTCGTCGTCACGGGCCGCGATGCGGCACCCGAGCTGGTCGGGCTCGCCGACACCGTCACCGAGATGCGCGAGGTCAAGCACGCCTATCAGCAGGGCATCCGCGCCATGCGCGGCATCGACTACTGATCGAGCACCATGCCGTCGACACTGCTGCTCGGAGGCGCCCGCAGCGGCAAGAGCGCGTTCGCCGTCGAACTCGGACGGGCGTGGTCGGGTGACGTGACGTACGTGGCGACGGCACCCCCGATCGACGACGACATGCGCGACCGCATCCGGCGCCACCGCGACGAGCGACCCACCACGTGGACGACCGTCGAGGAGCCGATCGACCTGGGAGAGGTGTTGGCCACCGTCGACCGGCGCGCGACGGACGACCTCGTCATCGTCGACTGCCTCACGCTGTGGGTCTCGAACCTGATGTGGGCAGGCCGCAGCGACCAACAGATCGAGGACGCCGCCCTGCAGGTGGCGCAGTCCTGCACGCGACGCACCGCCCCGGTCGTGGCGATCAGCAACGAGGTGGGGCTCGGCGTGCACCCCGAGACCGAACTCGGTCGCCGCTACCGCGACGTCCTCGGTCGGGTGAACCAGCGGTGGGCCGGTGCCGCCGACCGCAGCCTGCTGATGGTCGCGGGTCGAGCGATCCGACTCGAGTCGGCACAGGATCTCGCCGGCGACCCGACATGATCCCCGAGCGATGAGCCTCCTGCACGACCGCCTGCGCGACATGCCCACGTGCGACGCCGGCGCCAGCGACGCCGTGCACGACCGTGCGGCCCACATCCTCCGTCCCAGCCGGGCGCTGCGCTGGCTCGACGAGATCGCCGCCTGGGTGGCCGGGTGGCAACGCACCGCCACACCACGCGTGGAGCGTCCCGCAGGTCTGATCTTCGCCGCCGACCACGGTGTGGCCGCCGCCACGAAGGTCTCGGCGTATCCGACCGGGATCACCGAGGCGATGTTCTCGGCCTACCAGGACGGCCGCTCCACGATCAATGCGTTCGCCAAACTCGCCGGGGCGACGGTGAGCGCCGTCGACGTCGGTGTCGGGCGCCCGACCGGCGACATCCGTTTCGAGCCGGCGATGGACCACGACCGGTTCGAGTCCGTGGTGCGCGCCGGATTCGATGCGGTCGACGCCCTCGACTGCGACCTGCTGGTGCTGGGCGAGATGGGCATCGGCAACACCACCTCCTCGGCGGCGATCGCGGCGTCACTGGCCGGCGGCGAGACCGCGGCGTGGGTCGGACGCGGCACGGGGATCGACGACGAGAGCCTCGCCCGCAAGCGCGCCGCCGTCCAGGAGTCGGTCCGGCGGATCGCCGGCATCACCGACCCGATCGAGATCCTGCGGGAGGTCGGCGGCGCCGAGATCGCAGCGATCACCGCGGCGACGGTCGCCGCCCGACACCGGTCGATCCCCGTGGTCCTCGACGGCTACGTCGTCACGTCGGCCGTGTTGCCGCTGCACGAGATCAACTCGGCCGCCCTCGACCACTGCACCGTCGGGCACTGCTCGGCCGAACCCGGCCATCGCAGGCTGCTCGAGCGGCTCGGCAAGGCACCGCTGCTCGATCTCGACATGCGACTCGGTGAGGGCTCCGGCGCCATGGCGGCGGTACCGCTGATCGCCATGGCCTGCGCCGGCATCACGGAGGTACCGACGTTCGACGAGTGGTTCGGCACGTGACGGCCGCTCCGCCGAACGTCCCACCGTCGGGTCGTGGGCCGGGCTCGTGACCGCCGGCTTCCTCGGTGCCGCGCAGTTCCTCACGCGGGTGCCGATCCGGCTGCGGACCGAGCCGGATCCCCGGACGTACATACCGTGGTTCCCGGTGGTCGGCGGCCTGATCGGTGTGCTCGTCGGCGGCGTGGCAGCGGGGCTGATGGAGCTCGTCCCGTCGAGCGTGGCGGCTACGCTGGCCGTCGTCGTGGGTGTGCTCGTGACCGGTGCGTTCCACGAGGACGGCCTCGCCGACACCGCCGACGCCCTGGGTGGCTGGTCACCCGAGCAACGGCGGGAGATCCTGAAGGACTCGCGACACGGCAGCTTCGGCGTGGCGGCGCTGAGCTCGTCGATCGTGCTGCGGATCGTGTGCCTGGCGTCGCTCGGGCCGGCTGCTGCCTTCGCCGGGTCGGTGGCGGCGCACTCGCTGGGCCGGACTGCGGCCGTCGGTGTGACGGGGTTCGCCCGTCCTGCGCCCGGCGCCGGGCTGGGGGCCCGT
>JAWLEC010000188.1:0-5453 GCA_041686315.1 Ilumatobacteraceae bacterium | reverse complement strand
GGGCAACCACTCCAAGCGTGCCGATTCGGTTGCTCTCGCACTCCTCCCGTGTTGCCCCGGCGTAGGCGCCGCCGATCGTCAGGATGGCGTCAGGCGGCGAGCCAGGTGGCGAGGTCGTCGGCGACAAGGGCTTCGGGGGCGGTGTCGGGGGTGCCTTCGCGCAGCAGTGCCGACCAGGCGAGATCGAGCCCGCGGACGCCGCATCGGACGGCTGCGACCTTGCCGTCGTCGATCGCCGGCAAGGTCGCCCATCGACTCAGGATCGTGACGCCGAGTCCGGCGGCGACCATCTCGACGATCGCGCCGGTGTCTTCGATCACCAGGACGGCGCGCGGCGAGATGCCGGAGGGGCGGACGAATCGGTCGTACTCGAACCCGGGTGACGGGCTGCGGCTGAAGGTGAGGTAGGTCTGCTCGGCGAGCGCCTCGGGTTCGATCCAGGAGCGCGCGGCGAGTTCGTGATCCGGGTGCGTCAGCAGCACCAACTGGTCGGCGAACAGTGGCCGGCTCGCGATCGGCCCGGATGGACGTCCGGGTGCGAGCACGACGTCGACGTCGCCGTCGATCAGGCGGGCGCCGGGCGCGTCGCCGACGACGACGAGTTCGAGGAGCACGTCGGGCACCACGGTGGTGAGGTGGCGGTGGTAGCCGGGGAGCCAGTGGTAGCAGTCGTACGACCCGACACCGAGCCGGACGACCTCGTGGGGTGAACCGGCGGCGCGCAGCACGTCGCGTTCGGCCCGCAGCAGGTCGGGGAGGGCGCGGGTGGCCGCCTGGTACAGGCGCAGGCCGGCCGGGGTCGGCTGCAGCCCGCGAGCCGGGCGTCGATCGAACAGTGGCTGCCCGATGCGTCGTTCGGCCTCGGCCAGCCGGTGGCTGACCGCCGACTGCCCGACGGCGAGTTGGTCGGCGGCGGCGGTGAGCGAGCCGGCGTCGACGATCGCCATCACGGTGGCGAAGTGGTGCAGTTCGAGCCGGGGCAGCACGTCGACAGTGTCGCACATGAGCACCGTTCATGAGAAATGCGAAATATTCTCAGTTGCTTCATGTACTACTTCGTGGCTTCCTGGAGGGAGCGGCGTACGACACCCCACACGGGCAAGTACACCGTCCAGCACACCGACCAGCACACACCGACCAGCACAGGAGGCCTCCTTTGTCCACCCTCGTCCGTTTCGCCGACCCAGAATCCGGCCACCTCGACGGGCTCGTCGACCTCGACCGCTATCCGATCGACCGCCCGGGTTCGCCCGAATGGCGCGACATCGTGCAGCGTGCCCGCGGCGACGTCGCCGCCGACGGGTGTCTGAGCCTGCCCGGGTTCCTCGACCCGGCCGCGTTGGTCACCGCCCACGACGAGATCGCCGTGCTCGCCACGAAGGCGGTGCGGCGCGAGGCCCGGTCGAGCGTGTACGCGCGGACCGATCTGGAGGGAGACCTGCCGGCGGACGATCCACGCCGGATGGAGGTGCGCCGCTCGCTCGGGCACGTCACCCGCGACCAGATCGCGCCCGACACCGTCGCCGCCCAGCTCTACGCGTCACCGGTGTTCAAGGCGTTCGTCGCCGCGTGCCTCGGTCTCGAGCGGGTGTTCGAGTACGCCGACCCACTCGCCGGGCTGATCGTGACAGTCGTGCCCGACGGTGGCGAGCTGAGCTGGCACTACGACACGAACGAGTTCGTGGTGTCGTTGATGACCCAGCAGCCCGACGAGGGCGGACTGTTCGAGTTCTGCCCCGACCTGCGCCGCCCCTCCGACGAGAACGTCGAGACGCTCGGTCGAGTGCTCCGGGGTGAGGCCGACGAGCTCATCCACACTCGTGCCTTGCGACCCGGCGACCTGCAGATCTTCCGGGGCCGGTACTCGCTGCACCGGGTCACGCCGGTGAGCGGCGACCGTGAGCGTCACGTCGTGTGCCTCGGCTACGCCGACCGTCCCGGCGTCATCGGACCGGTCGATCGCACGCGTGCCGTCTACGGCCGGGTCACCGAGGCACACCTCGTCGCCGAGGGGCGCGCGACGACCGCCGCCCCGGACGGGTTGTTGCTGTGAGCACGCACGCCGAGACATCGCACGACGCGGACCGGCAGCGGCACGCTCTCGAACTGGGCCGGCTCGAGCGGCTGCGCGCGCAGCTGGTGGTGGCGGAGTGCGACGCCGGCGTGTTCTACGACCCGGTCAACGTCCGCTACGCGACCGGCACCTCGAACATGCAGGTGTACGCGCTCCACAACCCGTGCCGGTACGCGTACGTGCCGGTCGAGGGACCGGTCGTGCTGTTCGACTTCAAGGGGTGTGAGCACCTGTCCGACGGCCACCCGGTGGTGTCGGACGTCCGCGACGCGACGAGCTGGTACCACTTCGTGACCGGCCCGCGCACCGAGGAGTTCGCCGACCGGTGGGCGGCCGAGATCGTCGAGCTCCTCGGCAGCGGCCGCAGCACGGGCCGCACGCGCCTGGCCGTCGACCGGCTCGATCCGTTCGGTGCCCGCGCGTTGGAACGGCGTGGCGTCGAGGTGGTCGACGGTCAGGCCGTGGCCAACCTCGCCAAGGCGATCAAGACGCCGCGCGAGGTCGACGCGATCCGTGTGGCGATGGCGGCGTGCGACGACGCGATCGACCAGATGGCCGCGGCGTTCCGGCCGGGCATGACCGAGCAGGAACTGTGGTCGGTGCTGCACCGGGCCAACATCGCCGCGGGCGGCGAGTGGTTCGAGACACGTCTGCTGACGTCGGGTCCGCGCACCAACCCGTGGTACCAGGAGTGCTCCGACCGGGTGATCGAGCCGGGCGATCTGGTCGCGTTCGACACGGATCTGATCGGTGTCGGCGGCTACTCGATCGACATCTCGCGCACCTGGCTCGCTGGTGACGCACCGGCGTCGGACGACCAGCGCCGGATGTATGCCGCCGCGTACGAGCAGGTCGTGAACAACATCGACCTGATCCGGCCCGGGCTGTCGTTCCGGGAGCTGTCGGAGAAGGCCTGGTTGCCGCCCGACGGATTGCACTCGCGCACCAACGCCTGCGTTGCGCACGGCGTCGGGATGTGCAACGAGTACCCGCTGATCGTCAACCGCGATCACTTTCCGTCCGGTGGGTACGACGGCGTGATCGAGGAGGACATGGTGCTGTGCATCGAGAGCCTCGTCGCGCCGCCGGGCGGCAGGGAAGCGGTCAAGCTCGAAGAACAGGTGCTCGTCACCGACACCGGCGCCGAGGTGCTGTCACGTTCCCCCTTCGAGGCCCGCCTCCTGGGCTGACTCGGGGAGATCGAGCACTGTCGGCTCGCGGCGAGCGAACCGGGCCGGCTCATCGGGCAACCACGTCAGAGCCCGAACACGGTACGGGCGACGAGGAAGTACACGAGCAGGCCGGGAGCGCCGATCCTGCCGCGGTGCCGATGATGCAGACGCTGACGAGCGTCAGGCACACGACGAGAGCGAGTCTCGGTTGGTGGATGATCGCGATCGGAGCGGCGGCCAGCGCGGCGAGCAGGCCGCCCGGCAGCAGCGGGATGGCGGTCGAGATCGCTCAGGGCTGGTCGAGTTCGGCCGCAAGCTGCTCGTACAGGTCGGCGCTGTCGGTCTGGCCCTCACTCGTGAAGTGGCCCTCGAGGGAGAGCGCGAGTGTGTGGGCTCGACGGCGCACGGCGTCACCGGACGCGGGTGATTCGCTGACCGAACTCGGTTCGGGTAGATCGACGGCGGGCGCATCGGTGGCGGCGCCGTCGCCGTGACGCGACAGGATCGTCCAAGCGAGCAGTGCTTCGGACGCACACTCGTCGAGATTGCCCGCGGCGGCGAGCTCCGCCGCGATGCGGGAGTGGTAGGCGAGGTGGCGTGCCGCAGTTTCCGGAAGGGTCAGGTCGGCCATGGCGTTCGGCTCCTCGGGTTCGGGGACGGTGAGTGCAGTACCTTCTGAAGGGGCAGTACCCGACTCCTCCCCGGTCGTACCGCCCGACAGCGGTCGGCCTCCCGTGCCCGACGAGTTCCTGGCCCTGACGGCCTCGGTGAGGTCGAGCGCCGCGGCCGGTCGATCTCAGCTCGCCGATGTCGCCGATCGCCGGATCACCCACACGGCCACCACGACCAGACCGGCGAGCACCCCGAGGCCGGACGCCACTGCCGTCACGCTGGCGACGAGGCCGATCGTCGACAGGAGCGCGAGTCGCGCAACGACCAGTTGGCGCGCGCTGTAGCCGGCCACGAGGAGTCGATGATCGGCGGGCGACATCGACTGGACGAGGAGCAGGCCGGCGATTCCACCGAGCAGCGCCGCCGCCAGCGGTGCCATCACTGCGGGGACCACGTCGCCCAGGGTGGTGGAGATCTCGGGGCCGCTGGAGAGCTGGATCGTCACGCCGGTGTCGGGGACGACGATGGTGAAGACGCCGACCGGTAGGCGGGAAGAAAGACGAAGAGGGCAACCAACACGGGTTGGCGCACGACCTCGCGTGCTCCCATGGCGACTGCCGTGCCGGTGGGGCTCATGATGCTGGTGCCCGCAGACCGGCCCGCGTGTAGGCCACGACGGCGACCACGAGGAATCCGATCAGGTAGGCCATCGTCGGAAGCAGATGGTCGCCGGCCAGCTCGCCCGACACGACCGCACTCTCGAACAGAGCGTGTGGATGGTGCAGGGGAGCGAACCGGCCCACGACGCCTGTGTCGAACAGGTCGCTGGACAGCGCATTGTCGAGGTCGGCCGCGAACACGAGGACGAGAGAGCCCTCGAGCTCACGGGGAAGTACCGAACCGACGGTGACGCCCAGCAGGCCGTAGAGCACGATGGCGATGATCAGCACGCCGAATGCCAGGGCCGGCGCAGCGACCTCGACGCGCAGGCCGAGTGTGGCCAGAGCGACGGCTGACGCGACCGCACCGACCGTGAACAGCGACAGCAGCCTCGTCCCCAACAGGCGCATCCGCGAGTAGCCGCACAGCACGAGCCGTTCGTCTGCACGATCGTCGCCGGCCGGCGGACGAACTCGTGCAGACGCAACCCCGTGTCCGCGAACAACGCCATGTCAGCGCTCCTGCTCAACATGCAGCCGCCCGTCGCGCAGCGTGTAGATGTGGTCGAAGCGATCCCGCTCGTTGATGAGGTGGGAGATGATCGCAATCGACGTCCCGGCCTCCACGAGCTCGGCAGTCAGCTCCCAGAATGCGAGATAGGTGTCCCAGTCGAAGCCGGTGTAGGGCTCGTCGAGCAACAGCAACTGAGGGGCACCAGCCCACGCGGCCGGCACGTTCGACGTTGCCGCCGTCGGCGTCCATGGCGCCGACGAGGATCTGCATCAGGGTGGCCTTCCCCGACCCGTTCGCGCCGACGATGCCCACGATCTCTCCGCCGCGGATGACGATGTCGACCCCGTCGAGCACGTCGTTGGAGCGGGTGAACGGCAGCCACGAACCGTAGGACTTCACGATCTCCCGGGCCTCCAGCACCG
>JAWLEC010000187.1:0-5456 GCA_041686315.1 Ilumatobacteraceae bacterium | reverse complement strand
GTCGTAGTCGAGCTCGACGCAGCGCTCGCCACGGTCGAACAGCGCCGGCGCGATCGTCCGGTAGCCGAACTCGGCGTAGCGGTCGACGACGGAGCGGATGTGGGCGTTGACCCCGAAGATCTCCTGCACGACCACGATCGACGACGAGGCGCCGTCGGGATGCACCTCGTAGGCGTCGAGCTGGTGGCCGTCGCTGGCGGTGAGTCGCGTCATGTCGCGCGACCGTACCGTTCGATCGGACGAGCCGACCGAAACCGCCGGCTCCGTGGCCGAGGAGTAACATCCGCCGCCGGGGCCCGGAGACCGACATCTCGGATCGTCGGGGCTCCGATCGGGGAACCCTTCCCCTTCGACGAGCGAGCGGAACAGACGTGCAAGCCATCAGTGAGGACACCTCGAACGGACGTCTCGACCGGCTCGTCCCGCGGATCGTTCTCGACTGGGTCACCGACGAACCGGAGCGCCGCTGGAGGGTCGTCGAGGGCACGATGGTGTTCGCCGACATCTCGGGCTTCACCGCCCTCTCGGAGAAGCTCGCCACGCGGGGCCGGATCGGCACCGAGGAGCTCGTCGAGACGCTGAGCCGAGTCTTCAGCGGGATGCTCGGGATCACCGCACTTCGCGGCGGGCAGCTGCTCAAGTTCGGTGGTGACGCACTGCTGCTGTTGTTCACCGGACCCGATCATGCCCGTCAAGCGGCGTCGGCCGCGGTCGAGATGCGCAGCGAGCTCCGACGGGTGAGCCAGATCCCGACCTCGGTCGGCAAGCTCAAACTCAAGATCTCGATCGGTGCCCACTCGGGAGCCTTCCATCTGTTCCTGGTCGGCGACCGGTACCGGCAGTTGGTGGTGGGCGGTCCGGACACCACCGTGGCGATGGACGCCGAGACAGCTGCCGAGGCCGGCCAGATCGTCGTCAGCGAGACCATGGCCGGCCTCCTCGGGCGCGGGAGCACGAAACCGCGCGACGACGGTCAGCTGATGGTCACCTGGCGCAAGGGTGCGGTGGACCCGATCGGTGCAGCGGATCGTCGCGACACCGACGCCGAAGCCGCCGCGCTGGTGACGCCGCCGATCATCGCGTCGGTGCTCGGTCACGGTGCACCAGACCCGGTCCACCGGATCGCCACGATGGCGTTCTTCAAGTTCAAGGGCACCGACCAACGTCTCGCCGATGACGGCCCCGACGCCTTGGCCGACGACCTCCACCGGACGCTCGAGATCGCTCAAGCGGCCTTCGAAGCCGAGGACATCGCGTTGCTGTACGTCGACGTCGACGCGAACGGGGGAAAGCTGTTCTGCAGCTCCGGCATCCCCGTCACCAGCGAGGACGACGAGGGGCGGATGCTCCGTGCGGCCCGGTCGATCGTCGATGCCGAGCCGCCTCTTGCGCTGCAGGTGGGGATCCATCGCGGCCATGTGTTCGCCGGTGAGCTGGGCGCCCGCGACCAGGCGGTGTTCTCGATCATGGGCGACACCGTGAACACGGCGGCGCGCATCATGGTGACCGCTCCACCGGGGGTGATCCACGCTCACCCGGCCGTGCTGGAGACGGCTCGGACGCTGTATGACACCGAGCCGCAGGGGCCGTTCACGTTCAAGGGCAAGGCCCAGCCGCAGGTCGTGTACCGCGTGGGTGACGAGCTCGGGCTCCGGGAGGCGATCGACGGTCACGACCTCCGGTTCCACGGCCGCGATGCCGAGCTGGCCGACCTCCGAGCGCGTGTCGAGGCGGTGGAAGCCGGCAGCGGTGACGTCGTCACGCTGGTCGGTGCCGCCGGGCTCGGCAAGTCGCGTCTGATCCGCGAGTCACTCGGTGCGGAACACCCCCGCCTGCTCGACATGCACGCCGAGCCGTACGGCTCGAGCAACAGCTTCCGGGTGGTCCGCGATCCGCTTCGCGCGCTGTTCGGGCTCAGTGGTGACGACTCGAGCGCGCTCGTCGACGCGCTGCGGCACACCGTGCAACAGAGCGCTCCGCAGCTCGAGTCCTACCTGCCGCTGATCGGCGATGCCCTGCAGCTGCCCGTGCCGTCGACGCCGGAGGTGGACGCGATCGGCCCCGAGTACCGGGCGGACCGCACGGCCGACGCGGTGCTCGAGTTGGCGTCTGCCGTCCACGAGGACCCGCTCGTGGTGATCGCCGAGGACATGCACTGGGCCGACGATGCGTCAGCACACCTGCTCGGACGGATCGCTGACGCAACGCGAGCGCGGCCATGGCTGTTGATCGTCGCTCGACGCGACGAGGACGGCGGATTCACCCCGGAGTCGGGTGACCGGATCTCGGTCGAGCCGCTGCCGGAGGACGCGGTACGGGCTCTCACCATCGACGCGACCGAGGCGGCCCCGCTGCGGCCACACGAGATCGATCTCGTGGTCGAGCGCGCTGCCGGCAGCCCGATGTTCGTGGGCGAGCTGATCGTCGCCGCCCAGGAGCTCGGGTCGCTCGATGCGGTGCCCGAGTCGCTCCAGGGCACGCTGGCGGCGCAGGTCGATGCGCTGGACCCGCTGTCGAAGCGGGTCCTGTCGTACGCCTCGGTGCTCGGGCGGAGCTTCCGGCGTGCCGTCGTCGACGAGTTGCTGCGCAGGGAAGGTCTCGAGCTCGATCAGGCGACGATCGCCCTGTTGAGTCGCTTCATCGACGCCGACGGACCCCGGCGCTACAGGTTCCGCAACGGCCTCGTTCGCGACGTCGTGTACGACAGCTTGGCGTACCGCGTGCGGGCGCGGTTGCACACCGAGGCCGGCGAGGCGTACGAGGCACTCAGCTCGGGCGAGGACACCGAGGTGGCGGTGCTGTCGCTGCACTTCGCGAACTCGGGCGACCACGAGCGCGCGTACCGCTACGCGCGAGCTGCCGCGGAGCGCGCCGACCGGACCTTCGCCGCGGCCGAGGCCGTCGTCCACTACGAGCGAGCCGTCGACGCCGCCCGACATCTCGACGACGTCACCGACGACGAACTCCGCCGCCTCTACGTTCTGCTGGGCGACGCTCGCCAACACGCAGGACTCTACGACGACGCACTCGACGCCTATCGCCGCGCTGCCCGGCTGGCGGGAGATGACGTGGTCGCCCGCGCCGAGATCCACCTCCGGCGGGCCCGGGCACGCGAGCGCGCTGGTTCGTACTCGTTGGCGCTCGGTGAGACGACGCGCGGCCGCAAGCTCGCGACTGATCGCGCCGGCCTGGACGGTGAGACCGTGCGGGCCCGGCTTCTCGCACACGCGGCGATCGTGCACTACCGGCAACAGCACCTGAGCGAGGCGCGGCGCATCGGTCTGGCGGCGGCCGAGCTCGCCGAGCGGTGTGCCGAACGCAAGGCACTGGCGACCTCGTGCACGGCGATCTTCCTGGCTGACGTGCAACTCGGTCGGCCGGGCGCCGAGTCGTGGGCGGAGCGAGCGCTGGCACTGTACGAGGAGCTCGGCGACCTGGAGGGTCAGGCGATGATGGCCAACAACCTCGGCGTGCTCGCGTTCTTCGAGAGCCGGTGGGACGAGACCCTCGAGCGTTATCGAGAGGCGGTGGAGTCCGATCGTCGAAGAGGACGACTGCTCGATGCAGCGCTGACGGATGCGAACATCGCCGAGGTCATGGTGAGCCAGGGCCGCCTCGACGAGGCCGAGCCGTTGCTTCGCGATGCGGTACGCGTACTCCGCTCCTCCGATGATGGCGGTCTGCCCTTCGTGGAGATGCACCTTGGTCGACTGCTGACGGCCCGCGGCGAGTACGACGAGGCCGAACGGCTCCTGTTGGGGGCGAACGAACAGTGGAAAGCGAGCGGGAGCGCGGCCTCGATCTACGAGACGTCGATTCACCTGGCGGACTGTCTCGTCCGAGCAGGTCGTCCGCAGGAGGCGCTCGGCCTGCTGTCACGCGACCACGGGGCCGCGCCCGAGGAGACAGCGATCTTCGATGCAGCGAGTGCGGTCGTCTCGGCGAAGGCGTTGGCCGAAGTCGGACTCGTCGTCCAGGCACGGGCGAGGATCTGCACCGGGATGGACGCCGCACGCAAGCGCGATCTGACGTTCGACACCGCACGGCTCCTGCTGGTCGCCGCCCGAATCGGGCCGCCGTTCGCCGACTGTCTCGGAACGCCCGATCCGGCCGAGGACGCGTATCGTCTCCTCGACCGGCTCGGCGTCGTCAACGAGTCAGCCGTCTGAGGTCGTCAGCGAACCCTGCCCCAGGGGTCGCCCTGGCCGACCTTGACCTCGGTGATCAGCACCTTGCCGTCGGGCGTGATCTGATCCGTGCGCGAGACCGTGCACCATGGCACGTCATCCGGATCATCGCCAACGGTGGGCGGGAAGTCGACGGTGTACAGCGGGTCGCCCGCGAGGTCTGTGGTCTCCTCGAACGACAGGCAGTACTGCGAGTCCTCCCAGTCGAAGTCGGGGCCCTCTGCGTCGTAGTCGATCTGCGTGGGCGCGCCTGCTGCGGAGACGGGCGCCGGCTGCCAGAAGATCGTGATCTTGGCGGCGACGGCCTGGTCGGTGCCGTCGACGACCGAGGTCGTTCCGTTGTCCCAGAAAAGACGCGGCCCGCCATCGTCGTCGATCTCGTTCTCGACGATCACACCCACTTCGCTGCACGGCGCTCCGCCCTTCGCGGCCTGCGCGTCCGGGTCGTTGGCGCCACGGACGTAGACGGCAGTGATGGCGCCCTCCTCGGTGACCTTCTCGCCGCAGTCGACGGCGACCTCGAAGTCCGACAGCGTCACGAGTTCGAGCGTGGCATCGCCGATCGACAGGCCTCGATTGTCCTTGTTCGACGTCGAGCCGAAGGTGGCGGACGTGAACATGCCTCCGGGGATGTCGCTGTCGGCGATGGAGACGAGGCTGCCGCCGGTGGCGACGGGTTTCTGGAGAGTCTGGCTGCCGCCGTCGAACCCCACGGTCAGCGACCCGTCATTGTTGAACTTCTTGTCGACCGCAGTGCTGAACGAGCGGACGAAGACCGTCGAGTCGAAGTACGACCCGAGCGAGATCTCGAGCAGCTCGTCGGGCCCGATGACCTCGGCCTGTCGGCCGCAGTTCTCGCCGGCGGTCTGGACTCCGAGGAACTCGCCGGGCTGCTGGACCGAGTCGCCGGGCCCCGTGACGCCGTTGACCAACGGGACCACCGCGAGCAGATCGCCGGTTCCGGCACTGATGTCTCCCAGAGTGACCTGGTTGCACGGCTGTTCGTTCAGGAGTGGCTGCGTGACGTTCGGCCCGGTGCCAACCGGGTCGAAGACCAGCTGACCGGTGCGGTCGCCGAGCTCGATCGTCAGCGTCCCGAACGGGACGTAGATCGGATCGGTCGCCTCGGGGAACGGGAACTCATTGCCGGATGCCGACGTCGAGGTCAATGCGACGGCACCCCCGATCGCCAGTCCTGCCGCCATCACAGCGCCAATGTTTCGTCGAGTTCGTGTACCCATGGTGTCCTCCGAAGACAGCGCCCCACGT
>JAWLEC010000186.1:0-5460 GCA_041686315.1 Ilumatobacteraceae bacterium | reverse complement strand
ACGGCCGTGGGGTCGGACTTCGTCGACCGCTTCGACGACCTGCTCAGCTCACTGCTGCCCCAGTACGAGGCCGAGGGTCGCAGCTATCTCACCGTGGCGCTCGGGTGCACCGGAGGTCGGCACCGGTCGGTCGCCGTCGCCGAAGAGCTGGCCGGCCGGCTGCGGCGGCGGGGTGTCGCCGTCCGCACGGCGCACCGTGACGTGTCGCGCTGACCAGGAGCGACGCCGCGCGGCCTCGAGAATCGGGGTTGGGATCGGCCTCGTTCGCGAACACTAAGGTCAGCCCCGGACACACAACCCCCAGGAGGCACCACACATGACGGTCAGAGTCGGCATCAACGGTTTCGGACGCATCGGACGCAACTTCTTCCGAGCCGCCAAGGCGAGCGGCGCCGACATCGACTTCGTCGCCGTGAACGATCTGGGGTCGATCGACCAGATGGCCCACCTGCTGCAGTACGACTCCGTGCTCGGGCGGCTCGACCAGAAGGTGAGTGCCACCAAGTCGAGCATCAAGGTCGGCGGCGACACCTTGAAGGTGCTCAGCGAACGCAACCCCGGCGACCTGCCGTGGGGCGATCTCGGCGTCGACGTGGTCGTCGAGTCGACCGGTTTCTTCAACACCCGTGAGGCGGCGAGCGCCCACCTCGACGGTGGTGCGCCACTCGTCGTCGTGTCGGCCCCGTGCAGCAATGCCGACGCCACCTTCGTCTACGGCGTGAACCACAAGGATTTCCGCATCAGCCAGCACAAGGTGGTCTCCAACGCGAGCTGCACCACCAACTGCTTCGTGCCGATGGTGAAGGTGCTCGACGACGCGTTCGGCGTCACGCAGGGCCTGATGACCACGGTGCACTCCTACACGGGAGACCAGAGCCTCGTCGACGGGCCGCACAAGGACCTCCGCCGGGCGCGTGCGGCGGCGATCAACATCGTGCCCACCTCCACCGGCGCCGCCCGGGCGACCTCGCTGGTGATGGAGTCGATGAAGGGCAAGCTCGACGGCACGGCCCTGCGGGTCCCCACGCCCACCGGCTCACTCACCGACTTCACCGCCACGCTGAAGAAGAATGCCAGCGTGGAGGACATCAACGCCGCGTTCGCAGCAGCTGCCAAGAAGGCCCTCAGGGGTGTGCTCAAGTACACCGAGGACCCGATCGTGTCGACCGACATCGTCACCGACCCGCACTCGTGCGTGTTCGACGCCGGCCTCACCATGAGCATGGGCAAGCTCGTGAAGATCAACGGCTGGTACGACAACGAGTGGGGCTACTCCAACCGCCTCGTCGACCTCACGCTGTTCACCGGCGCCAAGGTCGCAGCGAAGCGCTGAGCGGTCGGCATGAGCGAGATCCCCACGCTGGAGGATCTGGAACAGCGCCTGGATGGTCTGTCGGGCAAGCGGATCCTCGTCCGCACCGACTTCAACGTCCCGCTCGACGACTCGTCGGGCGAGACGGTGATCACCGACGACTTCCGGATCCGCGCCGCGCTGCCCACGATCGAGTGGCTCACCGAACGCGACGCACAGGTCGTCACCGCCAGCCACCTCGGCCGTCCGAAGGGGACACCCGATCCGGCGTACTCCATGGACCCGGTACGCGAACGGCTCCACGGGCTGGCGCCCGGCGTCGAATTGATGGAGAACCTCCGGTTCGACCCGGGTGAGACCGGCAACTCGCCCGAGTTCGTGGGAACCCTCGTCGAGGGGGTCGATGGCTACGTGAACGATGCGTTCGGTGCATCGCATCGGGCCCATGCGTCGATCGTGGGGCCGCCGCAGCACGTGCCGTCGGCCATGGGACGCCTCTTGCAGCGCGAGGTCGAGGTGCTCCTCGGCCTCCGCAACTCGCCGAAGCGGCCGTTCGTGGCGGTGCTGGGCGGCGCCAAGATCTCCGACAAGCTCGGCGTGGTGGAAGCGCTGCTCGAGGTGGTCGACTCGCTGGTGATCGGCGGCGCCATGTGCTTCACCTTCTTCGCCGCACAGGGCAAGCCGATCGGCGATTCGCTGTTCGAGCCCGACCAGGTCGACACCTGCCGGCGCCTGCTCGAGGAGGCCGGCGAGCGCGGCAAGACGATCCACCTGCCCGAGGACATCACCGGCGTCGACCCGAGCGGGGAGTACGCCACGTTCGGCACGCGGCTGCCCGACGGAGCAAAGGGCTTCGACATCGGCCCCGGTTCGGCGGCGGCGTTCAGCGACGTGATCATGGATGCCCGCATGGTGTTCTGGAACGGCCCGATGGGCATGTTCGAAGACGAACGGTTCGCCGCCGGCACCCGCACCGTCGCCCAGGCGATGGCCGACACCAAGGCGTTCACCGTGGTCGGCGGCGGCGACTCGGCGTCGGCGCTGGCCCAGTTCCGACTCGACGACGACGTCGACCACGTGTCCACCGGTGGTGGCGCCAGTCTCGAGCTCCTCGAGACCGGCGACCTGCCCGGCCTGGCCGCCCTGCGAGGAGAGTTCTCATGACCCGACGGCCCCTCATCAGCGGCAACTGGAAGATGCACCACAACCACTTCGAAGCGATCCAGACCGTGCAGAAGCTGCACTACCTGGTGCCGAAGGACGTGTACGACGACCTCGACGTCGGCATCCACCCGCCGTTCACCGATCTGCGCAGTGTGCAGACCGTGATCGAGAGCGAGGACCTCGACCTGCATCTCGGCGCCCAGCACTGCCACTGGGAGGAGTCGGGGGCGTTCACCGGCGAGGTGTCGCCGGCGTTCCTCGCCAAGCTCAACGTCACCTACGTGATCGCCGGCCACTCCGAGCGGCGCGAGCTGTTCGGCGAGACCGACGAGATGGTGAACCGCAAGGTGGCGGCGATCCAGAAGTATGCGATGACGCCGATCATGTGCGTCGGCGAGACGCTGGACGAGCGCGAGGCCGGCGGCACCGAAGACAAGGTGCTCGGCCAGGTGGCCGCCGGCTTGGACGGCCGCACCCACGAACAGATCGCGTCGCTGGTGATCGCCTACGAACCGATCTGGGCGATCGGCACCGGCAAGACCGCCACATCCGACGATGCGCAGGCCGTGTGCGGCGCCATCCGCGCCAAGCTGCGCGAACTCGCCGACGACGCCACCGCCGATGCGGTGCGCATCCAGTACGGCGGATCGGTGAAGCCGGGCAACGCCACCGAGCTGATGGCGCAGCCCGACATCGACGGCGCACTGGTGGGTGGGGCCAGCCTCGACCCCGAGCAGTTCGCCCAGATCCTGCAGTACGGCCGCTGAGAAGCGACAGCGGGGACTGACCCCGGTGTCGCTTCTTTCGGGCAGCGCGAGTGGCAGTTCACTTTTCACATAGCTGAAACGGTGTTGGCTACCCGTCGGTAACGAGCGCTGCTACCCTCCTGGAACCTTGATTCGCCGGGGAGGGGGATCGAGGGGAACAACGTCAGTCGAACGTCGGCATGCGCCCGGGTATTCCCGCGACGGGTGGCGAGCGGTTCCTGGGGCACACACCCTCCCGTTCTGTACCCCATCCAGGAGGACAACTACGTGAACACGACACGACGGAGCACCAAGCTCCTCGCCGTCGCCGCAGCATCCGCCATGATCTTCGCCGCCTGTGGCAGCGATGACGACAACGGAGACAGCGGTGAAGGTGCGACCGAGGACACCACCGAACAGACCGAAGGCACCACCGAGGACACCACCGGGGAGGGTGGCGAAGGTGCCGAGGGCGCCGACGGTGGCACACTGATCTGGGCTCACGAGCAGGAGCCGCCCGACCTGCACCTCGATGATCCGGAGAACAACCTCTCCATTGCATCGTGGATTCTCCAGGCGATGTACGACGGGCTCTACGGCGTGACGGAGACCACGGAGTTCTTCCCCGAGCTGCTGGCCGGCGAGGCGGAGATCACCGAGAACGCAGATGGATCCGTCACCGGGTCGTTCACGCTTCGTGACGGCCTCGTCTGGAGCGACGGCGACGACCTCACCGCCGACGACGTCAAGTTCAACTTTGATGTCATTGCGGCAACCGACGGCGAGGACGAAGAGGGGAACCCCAACTACATCTACCTCCTCGGTGACCGCAACGGCTACGACACGATCACCGACGTCACGGTGAACAGCCCGACCGAGTTCGACATCACGTGGTCGGCGTTCTTCGCCGGCTACCCGTCGCTGTTCGAGCGCATCTACCCGATGCACGTCTTCTCCGAGGATCCCGCCACAGCAGCGGCCGAGATGAACGAGGCCCTGCGCGAGCTGACGCTCGCCGATGGCAGCTTGATGCCGGCTTCCGGCCCGATGGTGATGGACTCGTGGCAGCGCGGCGTCCAGATGGACCTCGTGCGCAACGACAGCTACAACGGTTCCGTCAGCCCCGACGTCACCCGTCAGGGCGAGGTCGCGGCGGTGGACGGCGTCCAGATCAACTTCGTCACCGACACCGACGCGCAGATCAACGCGCTGGCGGCCAACGAGGCACAGATCGTGTTCACGCAGCCGCAGCTCGCCTTCGAGGCCCTCGCCACCAGCGAGGACTTCACGTTGGCCGCCTCGGCCGGCCCCGTCTTCGAGCACTGGGGTCTCAACCTGCACAACACCCACCTCAGCAAGCCCGAAGTCCGCGAGGCGCTCGCCCTCGCCATGGACAAGGGTGAGGTGATGGAAGGTCTGTACACGCCGTTGTTCGGTGACAGCCTGCCCGCCGAGGGTCTGGGGAACACCTACTGGATGTCGAACCAGAGCACCTACGAGAACCACTCCGGCGAGGCCGGGTACGGTGCCGGCGACGTCGAGGCGGCTCAGGCCGCTCTCGAGTCGGCGGGTTACGCTCTCAACGCTGATGGCGTCTACGAGCATCCCGAAGACGGCGTGCTCAGCCTGCGGGTGGGCACCACCGGTGGCAACCGTCTGCGCGAGATCCAGCAGGAGCTCATCCAGGCGCAGATGGCCGATGCCGGCATCGAGATCGTCATCGACAATGTCGAGGGCGCTGCCTACTTCGGTGAAGTGCCGTTCTCGCCCGACGCGCTCGAGTGCTCGAACAGCAACGGTGAGTCCGGCAACTGCGACATCTGGGACATCACCCAGTTCGCGTGGGTCGGTGGCCCGTGGCCCGGTAACCAGTCCGCTTCCTACCTCAGCGGAGCCGGGAACAACCCGTACGGGTTCAACAACGCCGAGTTCGATGCCCGCTCCGCCGAGTGCGACGCGACCGTCGACGACACGGAGCGCGCTGCTTGCTACAACGAGTTGGACCGCTACGTGACGACGCTCGAGCTGGATCCCGAGCAGGGGCTGTTCATGCTCCCGCTCACCCAGAAGCCCTCGTTCTTCGGATTCACGTCGGCTCTGACGGCAGCAGCGGTCGCGCCCGACGCCGACGACGCCGGTCCGCTGGTGAACGTCGTCGACTACGTGTTCGCGAGCTGATCTCGAGTCACACCGTCGACATGTTGACGATCGCCGTGTCGGCCCCGGGCAACCGGGGCC
>JAWLEC010000030.1:0-23965 GCA_041686315.1 Ilumatobacteraceae bacterium | reverse complement strand
GTTGCATCCGGTGTCTGACACCGGATGCAACGCTCGCGGGGTGGGGTCAGTCGAAGCTGATGACCTTGCCGCGGTTGATCGACACCCAGTCGCGGGCATCGAGGTACGGCCGCAACCGGTCGGTGATCACGTCGCCGTGCGCCGGATTCTTCGGGCGTTGGATCTCGAAGAGGTAGGGGAACTCGAGCCATGCGGTGGTGGCGTCCCACAGCCGCAGCGCTGCCGCACCGGTGGGCGGGTCCATCACGACCGGACCGAACAGGCACTCGGGTGAGCCGAGGTCGTTGGTGAACTCGGGGAAGAACAGCGTCGGCACCCCGTAGCCGCCGGCGGTGACCACCCGCTGGTGCTCGGCGTGCACCTCGTCGTGGGTGGTCGGATCGGCGATCGCATCGTCGACCGCACCCGGATCGAGTCCGATCTCCTCCAACAGGTGCCGCGCCACGTCGGGGTCGTGCGGCCGGTGGCCCTCCTCGTGCAGCGCACGCCCGGCGCGTTCGTACCAGCGGTCGAGATCGTCCATGCTCGACCGGCGCAGCAGCGCCCCGATGCGCATCATCGACCAGCCGTAGGACCACTCCCGCTCCCACGGGTGCTTCTTGCCCTCGACCCGGTTGATCTCCTCCAGGCTGAAGAACTTCCAGTCGATCCGCAGCCCGGTCTGCTCACGTACCTCTCGGATCCACGTGGCGGTCTGGTAGGCGAACGGGCACATCACGTCGAAGTGGAAATCGACACGAGTCGGGCGGATCGGGACACGGTCGTCGTCCATGCCCCACGTTGTCACGCCACGGGGCCGGAATCGCAGCCGGCTGCAGCAGGGACTCGGCGGCCGGGGTGATGCCGCTGCTCAGGCGGCGGTCGAGCCCGTCGGCGGGCGCCGACGCCGGTAGCGCCGAGCCCGTCGCCACCGGGCGAGGGTCACGTAGCCGATGAACACCGTCATGAAGGCCACCCAGCCGACGAGCAGCACGAGCGCACCGATCGACAGGGGACGGGCCCACCAGCGGTCGTCGTCGGGTGCCTGCACCGACAGCGCCCGCCAGTCGAGGATCGTGCCGTCCGTGGGTACGACCCATTCGAGGGTGCCGTCGTCGAGGCGCGTGCCGGTGGTCTGCTCGGTGTCGACCTCTCCGGGAAGGTCGGCCCGGATCACCGCTCCCAGGGCCGACTCGGGTGTCGCCCCGCTCGCCTCGATGCGGTCGGCGAACGGCAGGGAACCGACGGTGGCGATCAGGTCGTCGTCGGCGAAGGAGGCGAAACCGTCGGGCAGTCCGAGCAGCCCGTCGAGCCGGGTGGTGGTCTCGTCGCCCGACGTGGAACGCGACACCGACATCCGGGTGAACGGCGGACCGAGGCTGTTGAGCAGGTTGGTGGCGTCCTGGTCGGAGGTGAAGCCGTGCGTGAGCGTGACGACGAGTCCGCCGTCGGGTGTCGGTGACGGTCCCTCGACGGTCCAGCCGGCGGCGGCGATGTCGTCGGTGGCGAGCTCGTCGGCGATCGTCGGGACCTCGGCCACGAGGTCGGCGTCGGCGGTGACCACCACGGTGATGTCACCGGTGCCGTCGGGTTCCACCGTGAGGTCGACGGCGATGTCGAGACGGCACGACGTGAGCACGAGCGCGCACGCCATCACCGCCAGGACCCGTCGAATCACGTCCGCCATGATGCCAGGCGCACCCGCGTCACCCGCGGCAGCCCGGACGCGAAGATCCGGAGCCGACGCCGCTGGATGCGACGCCTGCTCCGGATCTCTGCTGTTCGGATCGGATGGGCCGGGGGAAGGCGGTCAGCCGAGTTCCGGCGGGGGCAGTTCGGCGTCCCCGCCGCTGCCGCCGCCCGTGGTGGGCGGTGCCGGGCTCTCGGTGGCCGTGGTGGCCAGCTCCACCGACGACGGGGGCACGAAGCCCTCGACGGAGGTGAAGACGAACCGCTTCTCGCCCTCACGCTCGGGATCGTCCTCGGTGTCGACCACGATGATCTCGCCGGCGGCGAACTCCTTGTACAGGATCTTCTCCGACAGCGGGTCCTCGATGTGGCGCTGGATCGCCCGACGCATCGGACGGGCGCCGAGCTGCGGGTCGTACCCGAGTCCGGCGAGCAGCTCCTTGGCCGACTGCTTGATCTCGATGCCGAGGCCCTGACCCTCGAGCTGCTTGACCAGCCGCTGCGTGAGCAGGTCGACGGTCTGCAGCACCTCGTCGCGAGACAGCTCGTGGAACACGATCGTCTCGTCGATGCGGTTGAGGAACTCGGGCCGGAAGTGGTTCTTCAGCGACTCGTTGACCTTCTCCTTCATGCGCTCGTAGCTCATGGCGGAGTCGTCGCTGGTGAAGCCCACGTTGGCCTTGCGGAGATCCTGCGTGCCGAGGTTGGAGGTCATGATCAGCACCGTGTTGCGGAAGTCGACCGAACGACCCTGGCTGTCGGTGAGGCGACCCTCTTCCAGGATCTGCAGGAGGGTGTTGAACACGTCGGGGTGCGCCTTTTCGATCTCGTCGAACAGCACCACCGAGAACGGCTTGCGCCGCACGGCCTCGGTGAGCTGGCCACCCTCTTCGTAGCCGACGTAGCCGGGGGGCGACCCGACGAGACGGCTGACGGTGTGCTTCTCCATGTACTCGCTCATGTCGAGTGTGATCAGCGCCGAGTCGTCGCCGAACAGGAACTCGGTGAGGGTCTTGGCGAGTTCGGTCTTGCCGACGCCGGTGGGGCCCAGGAAGATGAACGAACCCGACGGACGCCTGGGGTCCTTCAGGCCGGCACGTGTGCGCCGGATCGACTGCGAGACCGCCGACACGGCGTTCTCCTGGCCGATGATGCGCTTGTGGAGGTTCTCCTCCATCTTCAGCAGGCGCTCGGTCTCTTCCTCGGTGAGCTTGTAGACGGGGATGCCCGTCCAGAGCGAGAGCACCTCGGCGACGGCCTCCTCGTCGACCTCGTCGAACAGGTCGACGCCCTCGGCCTTGACCTCGGACTCCTTCTCGGCCTTCTCCTCGAGCAGGGCCTTCTCCTGGTCGCGGAGGCGGCCGGCCTCCTCGAACTGCTGCTCCTCGACCGCGCGCTTCTTGGACTCCTGCACGTCGTTGAGCTTGGTCTCGATCTCGCGCAGGTCGGGCGGCGTGGCCATGCGCTTGATGCGCAGCCGTGAGCCCGCCTCGTCGATGAGGTCGATCGCCTTGTCGGGAAGGTGACGGTCGGAGATGTACCGGTCGGCGAGGTTCGCCGCGGCCACCAGCGCCTGGTCGGTGATGGTGACCCGGTGGTGTGCCTCGTACTGGTCGCGGGTCCCCTTGAGGATCTCGATCGTGTGGGCCAGCGTGGGCTCGTCGACCTTCACCGGCTGGAACCGGCGCTCGAGGGCGGCGTCTTTCTCGACGTGCTTGCGGTACTCGTCGATGGTGGTGGCGCCGATGGTCTGCAGCTCACCGCGAGCGAGCATGGGCTTGAGGATCGACGCAGCGTCGATGGCGCCTTCGGCGGCACCGGCACCGACCAGCGTGTGGATCTCGTCGATGAACAGCAAGATGTCGCCGCGGGTCTTGATCTCCTTGAGCACCTTCTTGAGGCGCTCCTCGAAGTCGCCGCGGTAGCGCGACCCGGCCACGAGAGCGCCGAGGTCGAGCGTGTACAGCTGTTTGTCGGTGAGCGTGTCGGGCACGTCGTTGTTGACGATCTTCTGGGCGAGGCCCTCGACGATCGCGGTCTTGCCGACACCCGGCTCACCGATCAGCACCGGGTTGTTCTTCGTGCGGCGCGACAGGATCTGCATCACGCGTTCGAGCTCGTTCGACCGGCCGATCACCGGATCGAGCTGGCCGTCGCGGCCGGCCTGGGTGAGGTTGCGGCCGAACTGGTCGAGGATCTGGCTGTTGCCGCCCTTTTCGTCCTCGCCCTTGCTCGCGCCGACACCCGCTCCGGCGGGGGTCTGCTCGCCACGGCCGGCGCCGCTGCCGCTGGCACCGGAGGGGCCCTGGTAGCCCGACAGCAGCTGGATGACCTGCTGGCGGACACGCGAGAGGTCGGCGCCGAGCTTCACCAGCACCTGGGCCGCGACGCCCTCGCCCTCACGGATGAGGCCGAGCAGGATGTGCTCGGTCCCGATGTAGTTGTGGCCGAGCTGCAGTGCCTCTCGCAGCGACAGCTCGAGCACCTTCTTGGCGCGCGGGGTGAAGGGGATGTGGCCCGACGGCGACGAGCCGCCCTGGCCGATGATCTCCTCGACCTGGCTGCGCACGGCCTCGAGGGAGATCCCGAGGCTCTCGAGCGCTTTCGCGGCGACGCCCTCACCCTCGTGGATCAGCCCCAGCAGGATGTGCTCGGTGCCGATGTAGCTGTGGTTGAGGAGGCGGGCCTCCTCTTGTGCGAGCACGACGACTCGCCGTGCCCGGTCGGTGAAGCGTTCGAACATTGAGTGCCCTTTCCAAGTGGGGAACCGTGAAACAACCCTACCGGCACCCATGGACGACGCAGGGTGCGAGGACCGTGACAAAACGCCAACGAAATCCGGGAATAACCGGCGCGAAACCGTTGCATCCGGTGTCAGACACCAGATGCAACATCCGGCGTCGCCGTGACGTGGCGTCGCCTCGTCAGCCGACGCCCTGGGCGTCGGGCAGCGACCAGAACAACGCCTCGAGCAGCAGTTTCTCGTTGGGGTTGCGGTCGAGTGCATCGATGGCGGCGTGGATGCGGCGGATCGCGTCCGCGCAACCGTCGACGTCGGTGGTGCCGCCGTTGACCGCCGTGTCGCGGTACGTCGACGCCATCGCGGCCAGCCCGCTGCGGAGTTCGTCGGTGCGGTGCCGACGCAGCTCACGCTTGTGACGCTCCTCCAGCTGCTTCTTGCCACTGCCGCGTTCGCCGTGGGCCTTGATCCGTTCGTCGAGTTCGGCGGCCTCGGCGGCGTGCCGATCCGCCAGGGGTTGTGCCGCGTCGTCGATCGACTCGAGCAGGTGGGCCGCCTCGCGCAGCGCGGTCGAACCCGTACCGTCGAGCCGGTGCGGCGCCTCGGAGAAGGAGCGCCGGCGCTCGGCGAGTGCAGGGTCGGTGGCCAGCACGCGGGCCCGGTCGAGGTCTCCGTGAGCTGCCTTCGCGGCCACGGTCGCCGAGGCGGGGTCGATGCCCTCGGTGAGCAGCCGGGCGGCGACGACGTCGGCGCCGATGGCCCGGAAGTCGATACGGGCGCACCGTGATGCGATCGTGATCAGGTCGGTGGGCACGAAGTCGGCGAGGATCACGAACGTGGTGGAGTCGGGTGGCTCCTCGATCACCTTCAGCAGGCGGGCGGCGGCGTTGGCGGCGAGCAGGTGGAACTCGTCGAGGATCATCACCTTCCTCGATCCCTCGGCGGGGGTCCGAGACGCGACGCGGATGATGTCGTCGGCCTGGTCCTTGGAGATCGCCGCGCCCGCGCGGCGGACCTCGCGCACGTCGGGATGCTCCCCGCGCAGCGCGAGCCGGGCGTCGCGTTGCTCGGGGTCCTCGCCGCCCGACAGCAGCAGTGCGGCGAACGCACGGGCCGCCTGCAGTTTGGTCGACCCGGACGGTCCGACGAACAGGTAGGCGTGCACAGGGCCCCGATCGACCGCAGCGCGCAGACGGGTGACGGCATCACGCTGGCCGACGACGTCGTCCCAGACGGCACCGGGGTCGGTGCCGGCCAGTCCGGCGGGCGCCGTCACAGCGCGCCCCGGTCGTGGAGTGCGGTGAGGATCCGTTCGGCGACGGCGTCGATCGATCCGACGGCTTGGACGGTGATCCACCGGTCGGGTTCGGTGGCCGCCAGCTCCCGGAATCCGGCGAGCACCCGCTGGTGGAACGCCGCACCCTCGGCTTCGAACCGGTCGAGCTCGCGACGGCTCATCCGTTCGGCGATCACGTCGTCGGGGGTGTCGAGGAACACCACGACGTCCGGCCACCGTCCCCGGATTCCCCAGTCGTTGAGACGGCGGATCTCGGCGACATCGAGCTCGCGCCCGTAGCCCTGGTAGGCGAGCGACGAGTAGACCGACCGGTCGCTCACCACCGGGCGGCCCGCACCGAGTGCCGGCAGCACGACCTCGGCGAGGTGCTGGGCGCGGTCGGCGGCGGTGAGGAGGGCCTCGGCTCGTGGCTCGAGATGGTCGACGGCGGTGTCGTGGAGGATCTCACGGAGCCGGGCCCCGACGGGCGTTCCCCCGGTCTCGCGAGTGAGCACGGCGCCGATGGCCCCGGCCAGCCGCTTGGCCTGGGTGGACTTGCCGCATCCTTCGGCGCCCTCGAACGCGATGTACACGGGCCGCTCGCTCACGGCCGCCGATGGTACCCACGTCCGGCTCCGGCCCCGTCCCCGGCCCCGATCCGAATCCCCGATGCCCCTGTCCGGGCGCCGATGGACATACCCCCAGGGGATTGGGACGAAAGGCCGTGGTGGTCCGTCGAGGCGTCCCGTACCGTCGATGAGGAAAGCGCCCGCAACGGTTGCGGGCTGCAAGATCGGAGTCGTCGTGAGTCATCCCAAGCTCGAACAACAGCAGCGGCTGGTGATCCTCGGAGCCGGCACCGGCGGCACGCTCGCTGCCAACCGGCTGCGCAAGAAGTACGGAAAGGACGAGCTGCACATCGACATCGTCGATCAGGACAACCAGCACGTGTACCAGCCCGGGCTGCTGTTCGTCCCGTTCGGGCTCACCGAGCCCGACGAGATCGTCCGCAAGCGCGACCGACAGTTGCGCAAGGGCATCGACTACCACCTCAGCGCCATCGAGTCGGTCGACGTCGAGGCGCAGTCGGTGGCGCTCGCCAACGGCACCAGCCTCTCCTACGACGTGCTGCTCGTGGCCACCGGTGCGCGGCTGTTGCCGGACGAGACCGAAGGTCTCACCGGCCCGGGCTGGAACGAGAAGGTCTTCACGTTCTACGACATGGAGGGCGCCACCGCGCTCGCCGAGAAACTGCACGACTTCGAGTCGGGGCACCTTGTGATCAACGTGATCGACATGCCGATCAAGTGCCCCGTCGCCCCGCTCGAGTTCGCGTTCCTCGCCGACTGGTACTTCACCGACAAGGGTGTCCGCGACGACGTCAGGATCACCTACGTCACGCCGCTCGACGGCGCCTTCACCAAGCCGACGGCGTCGGCCACCCTGAGTTCGCTGCTCGAGGAGAAGGGCATCGAGCTCGTCACCGAGTTCAACACCGGCGAGGTCGACGGCGAGGCCGGAGTCCTCACGAGCTGGGACGGCCGTGAGGTCGAGTTCGACCTCGGCGTGGTGATCCCGCTGCACGGCGGGGCGGAGTACGTCGACGAGTCGCCGGGCCTCGGCGACGAACTCGGGTTCATCCCCACCGACAACGCGACGCTGCAGTCGGAGGTGAAGCCGAACATCTTCGTGGTGGGTGACGCGGCTGACCTGCCGGCGTCGAAGGCCGGCTCGGTCACGCACTTCGAGGGCGAGGTGCTGGTGGAGAACATCGAGGCCTTCATCGAGGGCCGTACGCCCGACCACCGCTACGACGGGCACGCCAACTGCTTCATCGAGACGGGCTTCTCGAAGGCACTGCTGATCGACTTCAACTACGAGAACGAACCCGTCCAGGGCCACTATCCCGGCCCGGTGGGGTTGCCGCTGCTGAAGGAGTCGCGGGCCAACCACCTCGGCAAGTTGATGTTCCAGTCGTTCTACTGGCACGGCCTGCTGCCGGGGCGTGACATCCCCGGGATCGGACCCGACATGCCCACCTTCGGCAAGAAGCAGCCGGTCGGCTGACCGTTGGCGCCACATCTTCGAGACCCACCCTGTTCGAGACACAGAACGCTTCGAGAAAGGACACACCCACGATGCCCACCAAGGAACTCGCCGGCACTCCCGTCGAGGTCAACGACGAAGGATTCTTCGTCGACGCCAACCAATGGACCAAGGAGATGGCCCCGGAGATCGCCGACGAGGTCGGCGTCCCCACGCCGCTCACCGACCGGCACTGGGTGGTGATCGACCTGATGCGTGCGGAGTACTTCGACAAGGGCACCGGTCCCACCGTGCGCAAGATCGGCAAGATGAGCGACGTCTCCACCAAGGAACTGTTCCAGCTCTTCCCGAAGGGCCCGGCGAAGCTCGCCGCCCTCGTCGCCGGGATCCCCAAGCCCCGCGGCTGCATCTGAGCCCCGCACACCGACCCGCCAGGATCACGATCGGGGCCAGACCCCGATCGTGACGAGACCTCATCTCGACATCAAGGAGCCGACATGACCGACACCATCACACCCGACCCGTCCACCGACATACCGCCGGCACCGATCGACGCCACGATCGAGAAGGTCTCGATCATCGTGTCGAAGGGATCGCTGGAGGGCATCTATCCCGCGCTGATCATGGCGAACGGGGCCCGCAACGAGGGCATCGAGGCGAACCTGTTCTTCACGTTCTTCGGCATGGACGCCGTGCACAAGGAGCGCCACGACCACATCAAGGTGGCCACCGTCGGCAATCCGGGCCTCCATCTGCCCACCATGCTCGGCGGCATCCCCGGCGCCTCGACGCTGATGACGAAGTACATGGAGAAGCAGATCGAGAAGCTCGACTTCCCCGGGATCGCCGAGTTCATCGAGATGATCCACGACACCGGCGCCGGCCTCTACGCCTGCCTCGCCTCGGTGGATCTGTTCGGCATGGAGCGCGACGACCTGATCGAGGAACTCGACGGCATCATCACCGTCGGCGAGTTCTACGACATGGCGGCGGGCGGCCAGATCATCTTCACCTGAGACGGTGGCGGCCGCGCCGGCGCAGTGCGGTCAGGAGTCGCCGAGCTGCGACTGCAGGTAGCGCTCGATGCCGATGTCGGCGATCACCGACTGCTGGGTCTCGATCCAGTCGAGGTGTTCCTCCTCGCCGACCACGAGGTGCTCGAGCATCTCGCGCGTGCCCGGATCACCCTCCTCCAAGGCGATCACCACGCCGCGGCGGTACATCTCCACGGCGTTGCCCTCGAGTTCGCGGTCGAGTTCGAGCTGCTCGGCCACGCTCTCGCCCACCATCACACTGCCGAGCCGCTGGAGGTTGGGGTGCCCCTCCAGCAGGAGGATGCGCTCCATCAGCTTCTCGGCGTCGTGCATCTCCTCGATGGATTCCTTGCGCCACGTCTCGGCGAGACGCTGGTACCCCCAGTTCTCGGACACCTTGGCGGCGGCGAAGTACTGGTTGATCGCCGTCAGTTCGGCGGTCAGTGCTTCGTTGAGGAACTCGATGACTCTGTCGGAACCCTTCATGCAGCGGAGCCTAGTGACGGGTCGGTCACCTGGACCGCGGTGTCGACGCAGATCGGTGCGCCGGCGCGGGCTCGTTGCAGGAGCCGGGCGATGGTGTCCCGGCAGCCGCCGCACCGTCCACCCGCACCGCAGGCGCTGGTGATGTCGTCGATGGTCACGGCGGGGTCGGCGCTGTAGCCGGCGATCACCCGGTCGTTGATGGTGAGGCAGTGGCACACGACCATCAGCAAGTCACCACCTGAGCCCGGTGCGGCGTCCGGGTTCCCGTCGAGCGGCCGATCAGGTCGACCCGCGTCTTCTGCGTATGCACCCCTGCTCCTCGTTGGTAGGTCTACCTAACAGTACTCGCGGAGATGGGTCGGCGCAACCGGGAGGTCGGTGGACGAGTCGCCGGACGCGACCGGCGATCAGTCGTCGGCAGCGAGGTCGGTGATCACCGGCTCGGACGCGGCCGGCTTCTTCGCGGCGGAACTCTTCTTGGTGGCCGCCTTCTTCGCAGCCCCGCTCTTCTTGGCGGCGGACTTCTTCGTGGCGGACTTCTTCTTGGCGGCGGACTTCTTCGTGGCGGACTTCTTCTTGGCGGCGGACTTCTTCGTGGCGGACTTCTTCTTGGACGAACCACCCTTGGCGGCCACGGCCTCGCGGCGGATCGCCAGGAGTTCGTAGGCGCGCTCGGGCGTCATCTCCTCGAGCCGGTCACCCTTGCCGAGCGACGCGTTGGTCTCGCCGTCGGTGACGTACACCCCGAAGCGGCCGTCCTTGGCCACCACGTGCTTCTGGCTGACGGGGTCGGTGCCGAACTCCTTCAGCGGTCCCTTGGCCGCCATGTTCCGCCCGCCGCGCTTGTACACCTTGGGCTGGCGGAAGATCTCCAGCGCCTCCTCGAAGGTGATCTGCAGCAGCTGGTCCTCGGAGTCGATGTTCCGGTAGTCCTTGTCCTTCTGGACGTAGGGCCCGTAGCGGCCGTTGTTGGCGTAGATCGGCACGCCGTCTTCGGGGTCGTCGCCGAGGTGGCGGGGCAGCTGGAGCAGCGCCTCGGCCTCGTCCATCGTGATCCGTTCGAGCACCATCGTCTTGAACAGGCTCGACATCTTCGGCTTCTCCAACCCCGGCGGCGGGTCGTCGTGGTCACCCCACTGCACATAGGGGCCGTACCGGCCGTTCTTGGCGTAGACCGGGTAGCCGTCGAGTTCGCCGATCGGATCGTCCGACTTCGGTGCCGCGAGCAGCTCGACCGCCTTGTCGAGGGTGAGCTCGTCGGGAGGCAGGTCGTCGGGCACCGACGCCGTGTCGTCGCCGCGCTTGACGTAGGGGCCGTACTTGCCGGGCTTGACCACGACCGTCTGGCCGCTCTCGTCGGCGCCGAGAGGAAACGTGTTGATCTCGGCGGCGTCGATCTCGTCGAGGTTCTCGTCCACGAGGCGCTTCAGACCGAGCAGGGCGTCGTCGCCCACCCCGGCCTCTGCAGCGATCGGCTCGGTGTCACCGTCGCCGGTGTCACCGAAGTAGAAGCGCTTGAGCCACTTGTCCTTGGCGCGGTCGCCACGGGCGATCGCATCGAGGTCCTCGTCGATCGACGCGGTGAAGTCGTAGTCGACGAGTGCGTCGAAGTGCTCCTCCAGCAGTCGCACCACGGCGAACGCCGTCCAGGTCGGCACCAGCGCCTGACCCTTCTTCCACACGTACCCGCGGTCCTGCACGGTCTGGATGATCGACGCCCACGTCGACGGACGGCCGATGCCCAGTTCCTCCAGCCGCTTCACGAGTGACGCCTCGGTGTAGCGCGCCGGCGGTGAGGTGGTGTGCCCGTTCGGCTCGATCGACGCGACCGGCACCTGGTCGCCCTCCACCAACGGCGGCAGCAGGGCCTCGTTGTCGGCGGCGTCGTCGCCCGTCTCCTCCTTCGACGCCACGTACACGGCCCGGTAACCGGGGAACGTGATCGTGGTGCCGGATGCAGCGAACTCGCAGTCGGTGAGTTCACCGGTGGTGCGGTCGGCGGCGTCGGCGGCCAGCCGGACGCTGACGGTGACGCCGGTGGCGTCGGCCATCTGCGAGGCGAGCGTGCGCTGCCAGATCAGCCGGTACAGCGCCAGTTCCTGGCTGTTGAGGTCGGCGCTCACCTGCTGCGGCGATCGGTACGGCGTGGTGGGCCGGATGGCCTCGTGGGCCTCCTGGGCGTTCTTCACCTTCGACGAGTACTGCTTCGGCGAGGCGCTGAGGTGGTTGGCGCCGTACTCGCTCGTGACCGCCGCCCGGGTGGCCTGCATGGCCTCGTCGGACAGCACGACGTTGTCGGTACGCATGTAGGTGATGAAGCCGCGCTCGTACAGCCCCTGGGCGACACGCATCACCTGCGACGACGACAGGCGCAGCTTGCGTCCGCCCTCCTGCTGGAGCGTGGAGGTCATGAACGGGGGCTTGGGTGACGAGCGGTAGGGCTTCTCCTCCACCGAGCGCACGTGGAACTCGGCGCCGTCGAGCCCGTCGGTCAGCGCGCGCGCCCGGGCCTCGTCGAGTGCGACGGCCTTGGCCGACACCTGTCCCCGGTCGTCGAAGTCCTTGCCCGTGGCCACCTTGGTGCCATCGACGGCCACGAGCTTGGCGTCGAAGGCCGGCTGCGTGGCGGTGCCGAGTTCGATGTCCCAGTAATCGGCGGTGACGAAGGCGATCCGCTCGCGCTCGCGCTCCACGATCAGCCGCACCGACGGGCTCTGCACCCGACCGGCCGACAGGCCGCGATTCACCCGGCGCCACAGCACGGGCGACACCTCGTAGCCGTAGAGCCGGTCGAGGATGCGGCGGGTCTCGGCGGCGTCGACGAGGCCGTAGTCGAGCCCGCGCGGGTTGTCGACGGCGTGGTCGATCGCCGACTTGGTGATCTCGTGGAACACCATCCGCTTCACGGGCACCTTCGGCTTGAGGTACTCCAGCAGGTGCCAGGAGATGGCCTCGCCCTCGCGGTCCTCGTCCGTCGCGAGGTAGAGCTCGGAGGCGTCCTTCAGGGCGGCCTTGAGGTCCTTGATCACCGTCTTGCCACGCTCGGTGAGTTCGTAGGTGGGCTTGAACCCGTTGTCGACGTCGATGTTCAGACCCTTGCTGGGGAGGTCGGCCACGTGGCCCACCGAGGCGCGCACGTCGTAGTCGCTGCCGAGGAACTTCGACAGCGTCTTGGCCTTGGCCGGCGACTCCACGACGACGAGGGGTTTGGACATCGGTGCCTTTCGCTCAACGGGTTGGCTAGGGGATGGGTGGACGGGTTGTCAAGAGAGATGGGTGGACGGGTTGCCCAGACGGAGTGTGCCAGCAGGATCGCCGGTTCAACCATCGCGGGTACGGTTCGGGTCGATGCCACCGACCGTCGACCCGATGTTGGAGGCGCTCGGTTGGGCCACCGACTTCGAGGAGGCGTGGCGGGCGATCGGTGCGCCGGGCTCGCCGGCGCGTGTGTCGCGACTCGACCGCGGTTGGAGCACGCTGGTGCGCACGATGGGCCAGGCGCGGGGTCTCGACGAGCCGGTGCGGGTGCGCAACATCGGCGCCGACGTGGCCGTCGGCGACTGGGTGGTGCCCGACGCCGACGGCGAGCGGGTGGAGCACGTGCTCGAGCGCCGGTCGGCGTTCACGCGGCGGGCGTCGTTCGACGGCATGCGTGCCGTGTCCGACACGCTCGCGGCGAACATCGACGTGGTGTTCCTGGTGCATGCGCTGGGGTCGCCGCCCTCGCCTCGGCGTCTGGAACGCGAGCTGGTGCTGGCGTTCGACTCGGGGGCCGAGCCGGTGGTGGTGCTCACCAAGACCGACCTGGTCGACGATCCCGAACCCGGCCGGGCGGCGCTGGCCGACGTGGCGCTGGGTGTGCGCGTGTTGCTGGCCAGCGGTGTCACCGGCGCCGGTATCGCAGAGATCGGGCGGTACGCCGAGGGCAATCGCACACTCACGTTCCTCGGTGCCAGCGGTGTCGGCAAGTCGACGCTCGTGAACGCCCTGCTCGGGAGCGACCGGATGGCGACGTCCGCGGTGCGCGTCGGCGATCAGCGTGGCCGCCACACGACGGTGGCTGCAGAGCTGCTTCCGCTGCCGGGGGAGGGGTGGCTGATCGACACTCCCGGCGTGCGGGCGGTGAGCCTGTGGCTGTCGGGCAACGGCATCGAGCGGGCGTTCGCCGACGTCTTCGACCTGATGGACCACTGCCGTTTCCGCGACTGCAAGCACGACCGGGAGCCGGGATGTGCGGTGCAGGCGGCCATTGCGGACGGCTCGCTCGATCCGATCCGGCTCACGAGCCTCGAACGTCTCGTCGAGGAGGAGGCGGCGCTGGAGGAGGAGCAGCGCGCCCGCGAGAAGGCCGCCGACCGGCGTTCGGGCGGTCGCACCCGCCCGCCCGAGGAGTCGGAGTTCGACGACCTGTAGCTCGACTTCACGTGGGCGGGGCGGGTGGCACATCGTGGAGGTCATGACCGAGATCGCTGCCAACGGCAAGCCGGTGGAATCGGTGTGGGACTATCCCCGACCGCCGCGGTTGGAACATGTCGACTGGCGGATCCGGGTGATCCATGGCGGCGCCACGGTCGCCGATGCGCCGACGGCGCTGCGCGTGCTCGAGACGAGCCAGCCGCCGGCGTACTACGTGTCGGCCGAGTTCGTCGACCTCGATCTGCTGGTGGCTTCACAGCGTCGCTCGATGTGCGAGTGGAAGGGCGTCGCCGAGTATGCCGATCTGGTCGTGCCGGCTCCGGGCGGTGGTGAGCCGGTGGTGGTGTCCGAGGCGGCGTGGACCTATCCGTCGCCCACGCCCGCCTTCACCGATCTGGCCGGCCACTGGGCGTTCTACGCGCAGAAGTGCGACGAGTGCTGGATCGACGACGAGCTCGTCACCAGCAACGAGGGCAGCTTCTACGGCGGCTGGGTGACCGCCAACGTCACCGGCCCGTTCAAGGGCGCTCCCGGCACCCTCCACTGGTGATCGTGGTCGCCACCGAGACCGTGACCCCACAGACGTTTGCGTGACGGGAATGTTGGGACTCCCCAACGAAAACGTCACGCAAACGCAGGACCACCGCACGACTCGAACGTTTGCGTGACGCAATTGTCGGGAGGGGCCGAAGAAACCGTCACGCAAACGGTTCTCGCGGTTCAGAGGGTGGCGAGCGACCAGGGTGCGTCGGGGGGACGGGTCCAGGTGGCGGCGAGGTGCACTGCCGCCACGGGGAGCGGGCCGTAGACGTGGGGGAACAGCTCGTCGACTCCCGGCGCCGGCGGCTCCCACACGATCTCCGACGCCACGAGCGCCGGGTCCACCGTGAGCAGCACGAGTGTGTCGAGGTCGGCGTAGAAACGGTTCGCCGTCGCCTCCACCTGGTCGCGCGTCGAGCAGTGGATGAATCCCTCCTGCGCCAGCGTGACGCCACGTGTCGACATCACGTACTCGCCCGTGTCGAACGCCGAGATCCAGTCCTCCGGCAGCGCCATGTGGAAGATCGGCTGGTCGTGGTCCACCCGGGTGGCGTCGTCGGGCGCATCTGGCGCGTGAGGCATCGTCACAGGGTGCCGTCGTCGAGCATCGTCCGCACCTCCACGGCCCGTTCGCGCACGGCCGGCAGGTCCGACAGACGTTCCGACGCCCGCACCTGTCGCGCCACTCGCGGGTTGCCCACGAGGCGGTCGTGGTGTCGAGCGAGGAAGTCCCAGTAGAGGGTGGTGAACGGGCAGGCGTCCTCGCCCACCCGCTGCTTGCGGTCGTACCGGCAGCCCGAGCAGTAGTCGCTCATCGTGTCGATGTAGTTGCCGCCGGCGGCGTAGGGCTTGGTCGCCATCATCCCACCGTCGGCCCACTGGCTCATGCCGATCACGTTGGGCAGCATCACCCACTCCGCCCCGTCGACGAAGCTCGACCACATCCAGTCGGTCATCGCCCACGGATCCACGCCGTGCAGCATCGCCAGGTTCCCCAACACCATCAGCCGCTGGATGTGGTGGTTGTAGGCGTGGTCGTGCAGCGTCGACATGCAGTGGTGCACGCAGTTCATGTCCGTGGCGGCCTCGCCCCGGAACACCGGTGGCACCGGCCGGTCCGCTGCGAGCGCATTGCGTGACCGGTAGTCGGGCATCCACAGCCAGTAGACGCCCCACACGTACTCCCGCCAGCCGATCACCTGACGGATGAACCCCTCGGCCGAGGCGATGTCGACGCGACCCTCGTCGTAGGCCTGTTGTACGGCGTCGCACACCTCACCCGGCACCAGCAGCCCCACGTTGAGGTACGGCGACAGCACCGAGTGGGCGAGGTGCCAGCTCCGTTCCACCATCGCATCCTCGTGGGGGCCGAACATCGGCAAGACGTCCTCGACGAAGTGCCGCAGCCGGGCCAGTGCGGCACGGCGCGTCGTCGCCCACGTGCCGTCGGGTTCGGCACCCCAGCAGTCGTCGGGGAGGTCGGCGAGCACCTCCCGGTCGAGATCGTCGAGCCGTGACGTCTGCGGGCTCGGCCAGGGGTTGCCGGTCCTCGGTGGCCGCTGCCGGTTCTCGTCGTCGTAGTTCCACCGTCCGGTGACGGGCTGCGCATCGGACCCGCTGCGATCGTCGGGGCCCGGCTCCATCAGGTAGCCGAGGCGTCGCCGCTGCCAACGGTAGAAGTCCTCCATCTTCAGGGTCGTTCGGCCCTCGGCCCACCCGGCGAAGTCCTCGTAGTGGCAGAGGAACTGGTTCGACCGCACCAGGGTGACGTCGAGGGACCGCAGCAGTTCGAGCCCGTCCCAGCTCGCCGGTTCGGTGGCGACGACCTCGACCGGCGAGTACTCCTCGACATGGGCGCGCCAGCCGTCGCGCAGCGTCGGTGCCCGGCGGTGGTCGACCTCGAACCCGGCGTCACGGAGCTCACCGGCGAACCGTCGCATGGCGGTGACCACGAAGTGGGCGCGCTGCACGTGCCAGCGTCTGCTCGCCAGCTTGGCGGCGCTCTCCACCAGCAGGACGCGATGTGTGGACGGGTCGGCGTCGCTGAGTGCGCCGAGGGCGCGGTTGAGCTGGTCGCCCAGCACCCACACCGTTGTCGTCGACGTCACGACGTTCAGGCGATGGTGGATCGGACGTCGACGGCACGGTCGAGACGGGTCTGCTCGAACCGGCCACGCAACGACCCGTCACCGACCACCAGCTCGAGGTCGCCCCCCGAACGGCGGGCCGTGGCCGCCGCGCCGAGGAGGATCCCGAGCCCGCAGTCGTCGATGGCGGTGACACCGTCGAGGTCGGCGGTCACCACGCCACCGTGATGCCGCTGGATCGCTCGGGCCAGCGCATCCTGCAGCGTGGCGAGCGACGACAGGTCCACGACGCCCTCGATCGACACGACGGCCCGGTCTCCGACGGTGGTCTCGGTCACGTGCAGGTTCACCACGCCGCGATCCTACGACGGCGTCGACACACGCCGCTCGACCTGCTCCGAGGCGAGTCGAAGCGACACGTCACGGAGGTTCGATGCTCATCGTGGCCGTGGCGGTGTGGGTGGTCGGGCCGATGAGGGCGCCGAGCACGGCCACACCGCCCGGGTCGGTGTAGGTGGCGCTGACGGTGACGGTGGTGCCGTCGTCGACCACGCTCACCTCGACCGGAATGGCGACGGCTCGGTCGGCGGCTGCCTGCGCTGCGCCGGGATCGGCAGACACGCTCGCCGCTCTGGCCCCCTCCCGGGCCGCCAGCTCCACTGCGAGCTCGTTGCGCACGGCGAGGCCCACCATCAGCAGTCCGAGCGTGAACATCACCACGATCGGAAGCGCGAGCGCGAACTCGACCGCCGCCTGCCCGGTGTCGCCCCGCCGCCGGGCAGGCGCCCGGGGATGCGGTGGCGACCGTGACCCCACCGACTGCCGCGACATCAGACGCGCTCGATCACCGAGTCGATCACCCGGTTGAAGAGCCGGCTGACGCGGGCGGCACCGCCGCCGGCAGTGGCCCAGGCCACCACCAGCAGGCCGACGAGGGCGGCCGCGAGCAGGACGAGGGCGTACTCGGTGGTGGCCTGCCCGCGCTCGCCGCAGCATCGGTGACGGTGGGCCGCACGATCGCCGAGGGCGACGGCGGCAGTCTGGGCGTGGACGAATGCGCTGAGCAGCGGAACGAGGACGATGGATGCGACGGGCATGGTGCCTCCGGGGCGGTCGGTGGGGCGGGGGAACCTGCGGGAACGAGGGGCCGGCGGGCGGCGACGGGATGGTCACCGGCGGTGACGGGACGGGCGGGATCACCAGGACGTGCCGCCGAGTGAGGTGAGCGCGGCGACGACCGCCGGGGCGATGGCCAGCAGCACGAACGACGGCAGTGTGCACGCCACCAGCGGGAACGAGAGACGGACCGGCAGGCGCCTCGCGTCGGCATCGGCCAGCCGCCGCCGTGCCGCTCGTGCCTCGCCGGCGAGCTGGTCGAGCACGGGCGCCAGCGGAAAGCCGTAGCGGTCGGCGGTGGCGAGCACGTCGGCGACGGATCGTGCGTCGGCTCCCAGCCGTTCGCCCATCCCGGCGAGGGCATCGGCGAAGGGAGCGCCGCGCTCCACCTCGTGCGTCACGGAGCTGCAGGCGGGACGGATCGAGGCCGGGGCAGCGCGAGCGAGCAGCTCGATGCTCTGGCGCGGCGTGAGCCCGGCGCGGACTCCCAGCACCAGCAGATCGACGGCATCGGGGAGGTCACGTTCGACGGCGCGCCTCCGTCGCCGCTCGGCGAGCACCGGCCCCAGGCGATGTCCGACGAGCCCGACGACGGCGCCGGTGCCGGCGGCAAGCGGACCGGCGACGACTCCCGTGACCCCGAATGCCACCAGCAGGATGATCCGGTGCACGGTGGCACGCGGCAGCAGGGTGCGCCGGGGCCGGCTGGACGCAACGGTGCGGACGATCGGGACGGGGCGACCGCTGGGGACGGCGCGGTGGCGGACGGCACCCAGCGCCAGAGCTGCGCATGCCGCTGCCGCGGCGGGCCCTGTCAGGCTCGTCCAGGACGTCATCGCGGCGCCCCGATCACGGCGCGCATCCAGAGCCACCCGAGGCCGTTGAGGACCAGCCCGCCGCCGACGCAGGCGGTGCCGATCGGCGTGGTGACGGCGGCTCGGATCGCCGGGTCGGAGAGCACCAGCAGCGCCAGGAGTGCGACCGGCACCACGGTGAGGACATGGGCCGAGATCCGCGCCTGGGCGGCCTGGCTGCGCCGTTCCGCCCGGTCGGTGGCGCGCCGGCGGAGCGTGGTGGCGGTGCGGTCGAGTGCAGCCGCTGGTGACCCGCCGAGAGTGGCGGCGACGCCGATCATGTCGAGTGCCAGCCGGAGATCGGCGCCGGCGGCCATCCCCTCTGTGGCCGTCGCCGTCGTTGTGGCCTCGGAAGCTGCCTCGGCGGCGGGCGCCGAGCCGGCGGTCGCAGCGCGCAGTGTGACGCCGCGTGTCAGTCGGCGCCGGAGCGGCTCGAGATGCCGCTGCAACACGGCCGATGCGGGTTCCACGGTTTCGACGGCGTGGCGGAGCGATGCGCCCGACCGGACCTGCCGCGCCAGCGCCTCGCACCAGGTGGCGACGTCCTCGGCGGTCGGGGTCGGCAGACGCCGGTGGGCGGCGCCGGAGCGGGTTGCCGCTTCGACCCACGAGGAGAGGAGCCGGCGGTGGGATCCGTGCCGCTGCGACGGGTGGGCGACGGGGACGGGCCGTCGTGCAACCGGTGCGACCGCTGTCGCGATCACCACGATCGCCAGAGCGACCGCAGCGGTCACCGTGATCGTCGCCGTCATCGCCGCCGCCGGCGGAGTGCACCGATCACGCAGAGCCCGTCGTCGTCGCGACGGGCGAGCGGTCGGGTCGACAGTGGTGCACCGTCGGTGTCGGGCATTCCCACCTCGTCGATCGACACGATGGTGCGTGACCCCGTGCCGCCGTCGACTCCCCGGCCGACGTGGACGATCACGTCGATCGACCGTCCCAGCTGCCGGCGGATCGCAGCCAGTGGCCAGGTGGGTGCGGCCTGCAGCACCAGGGACTCGAGGCGCAACAGTGCATCGACCGGGCCGTTGGCGTGCACCGTGGAGAGGGATCCGTCGTGGCCGGTGTTCATCGCCTGCACGAGTGCCAGCACCTCGTCGCCGCGGACCTCTCCCACGACGATCCGGTCGGGTCGCAGCCGCAGGGCCGTGCGCACCAGCGCAGCCGGTTCGATCGCCGGGGGCCCGTCGGCGGACGGGGGCCGTGCCTCGAGACGCACGCTGTGTGCGGCCCGGTCGACGGGGAGTTCGGCGGTGTCCTCCACGATCACCAGACGCTCGGCAGCAGGCAGCCGATCGAGCAGCGCTCCGACGAGGGATGTCTTGCCCGACGACGTGGCTCCCGACACCACTACGTTGCACCGTGCGGCGATGACGGTGTCGAGCAGGCCGGTGCCCGCACAGTCGGTGAACTCGTCGAGGGATCGACGGTGGTCGGCGAAGCGGCGTACGGCGAGCATGGCGCCGTCGACTGCCACGGGTGGCAGTACGGCGCAGACGCGTGCCCCGTCGGGGAGACGGGCGTCGACGATGGGCGACGAGCGGTCGACTCGTCGTCCCAGTGGCGCCAGCAGCCGCTCGAGGAGGTGCTCGATGCGCCCGACCGGAAGGACGTCGACGCGCTCGAGCCGTCCCTGCCGGTCGAGCCAGACGACACCGTCGGAGTTGACGAGTACCTCGTCGACGTCGGGATCGCGGAGATGGACCGCCAGTTCGCCCAGTCCCGTCAGCCGAGCCACGGCGTCGGCCACCAGTCGCTGCTGTTCCCGCTCGGAGTGCAGAGGCGCGAGCCGGCGGACCTCGGTGGCGGCCAGCACGGCCACGTCACCGGGCTCGTGGGTGAGTCGCCGGCACACGGCATCGACCAACGAGCTGTCGCCGGTGTTGTCGTCGGTCGCACTGCGGTCGGTCATGCCGCGGTCGGTCCGAGCTCACGGGTGATCACCCGTGGCAAGCGGGTCGACAGCAGCCCGGCGTCGACGGCGCGCGCCACCGCCGGATCGATGCTGACGCTCGCTGCGATCGGGGCACCGAGGGCATGTTCGACGTCGCGTGCCGACAGGGCTCGGCCGCGTTCGTCGACGAGAACGACACCTGACGTGCGGACCCCCAAGGCGACGGCGCGCCGCAGTGCCAGGTAGCAGGGTCGGGTGACCAGCAGGGTGCGGTCGGCGTGCTCGACGAGCGCATCGGGTGGCTTCCCGGTGCCGGCATCCACGGTGACGTGGGCGCGATGTTCCCGGGCGAAGGCGGCCAACCAGCGGCTGAGGCCGTCCCAGCGATCACCGGCGGCGAGCCGCAGACCCGCCGGATGTCGGCCCGCAGGCTGCCAGGGCAACAGCCAGGCGCCGGCGCCGATCTCCACGAGCAGCTCGCCGAGGCGTTCCGCCGGCGTGTCGGAAGCCAGCCAGTCGGCCACGCCGGGACGGTCGGGCTCGGGTAGGCCGAGCACGGCGGGGACCTCCCCGTCGAGGTCGACGAGCAGTGACGGCGGTGTCGCCGTGAGCGCGAGTGCCGTGGCGACCACGGTGGTACCGCTGCCGCCCTTGGCGGCGAAGCAGAGGGTGAACATGACGTGCCTCCGTCGGCCCGGCGTGCAACGCGTGGGCCGGTCCGTTGATCGGATCCGTGGAGGGAGTCGGTTCGACGAGAGTACCGACGCACTCGGCGGTTCCACAACGCACCGGAGCCCGGGCACCGGTAGGGTCGCCGGCGGAGGTGTCTGGGCACCTGGTGGGCTCCACCGCCTTCAAAGCGGCTGGGACGGGCGATCCCCGTCCGGCGGGTTCGATTCCCGTCCACCTCCGCCAACGGGTCCACGGGCGTCCACCGCGAACTGTAGAAATCGCTCTGACCAGGGCTTTTGTGCAGGGCCGTCGGTGGACGTTCGTGGATGTCCGTGGAGCGTTGCTCTCGAAACCGGTGGTCTGATCCTGAATGCACCGATCGGTTCAGTGGGGGTGGGTCGGGCGGTGGTGATCGTCCGGTGGGATTCGAGTCTGTCCGCGGGTGCGTGTGGGAGGCATGCGAGGTGGAGGGGTCGTGCTGGGTGGTGTTGTCAGCGCCGGGTCATCGCGGTGCTCGTCAGGTCGACGCGCCCGTGTCGATCGAGACCGCGTGGCCGAGCAACTGGTGGCTGTGGACGCGGGCGACGTTGTCGGCGAGGTCCAGCGCGCGTCGCGTGTTGGGGCCGGTCCAGCCGAGCTCGAGCGTCTCGTGGAACAGCGTCAACCAGCGCTCGAAGTGCGCCGGTGTGAACTCGCGTTGCGCGTGCACGAGCTGGTGGGCGCGGAACGGATTGCCCTGGTACCCGGGTTGGCCGAGCAGGGCCCGGCACCAGAACGCGGCGAGCTTGGGGAGGTGCTCTGACCAGTCGACCTGGGCCACGTCGTGGAACATCGGACCGAGCAGGTCGTCCTGGGCGACGTCGGCGTAGAAGCGACGGACCATCTCGGCGATCTCGTCGGGGGTGTCGAGATCCCGTGTCGGGTCGGGTCGCGGGGTGTCTCTCACCGTGCTGCCGGGAAGAGCAGGTTGTTCTCCTTGTGCACGTGGAGATGGGTGTCGGCCTCGAGCTCGGCCAGCGCCCGGAAGCAGGCGGCGTAGGAGGCACAGCCGTCGGCGGGAGTCGTGTACCCGGAGGTGACCCGACGCAGCTCGTCGAGGAGGTTGCCGACCGTCTCGTGTTCGGTGGCGAGCACCTCGATCTGCGCGACGATGGCCGGGTCGTGGGAGTCGGGCCTGCCGGTGGCGGCGGCGAGTTGGCGGATCATCGGGAACAGCTCCTGCTCTTCACGGCTGAGGTGCGGCTCGAGGTCGGCGCGCAGCTCGTTGTAGAGCCGCTGGACCTCGGCCAACTCGGGGTGCCGCTCGCCGTGCACCGAGACGATCGTGTCGACCAGCGCGGTGATCCGCGGCAACTCGGCCCACAGGTAGTGGTGGTGGACGATCTCGATGTGCTCGACCAGATCGACGAGGCCCAGCGAGGCCCACTCGGCAGCGGGTTCGCCGACATGGGCTGCCGACAACTCGTCGGCGACCGTCTGCGCGTCCAGACCTGCGTCGCTGGTCGCCTCGGTGAGCGTTCGGCCGCCATGGCAGCAGTAGTCCAGGCCGCGCCGTTCGAGATCGGCGGCCAACGACGGGCGCATCGTGACGATGTCACCGAGCGTCATCGACGGATCGATGCGCCGCTCTTCGACATCGTGCGGTGCAGCCAACCCCGGCTCGACGTGTCCATGGTGCGTGCAGGTGGTCGACAACAGCACCGGTTCGACGGGAACCATGCGGATCTCGTTGGCGAACATCTCGATACCGTGCAGGCGGTTGCGGATGGCTCCGGTGATCACCTCGAGCTCGACCTCGTGATCGATCTCGATGCACGGCCCGGCGACCGAAGCCCGCACGGATCGCACGCCGTCGAGTCTGGTGAGGTCGTCGAGGGTCTCGTTGAAGCAGGTGGGGCAATTGGCCCCGTCGATTCTCAAGGTGGTCTGCATGTCGCCTTCCTCCGGTTGGAATCCTGTGAGGCGCCGAGTCGCACTCGAAGGGGCCTCGCCGTGCCGACGCTACCCAAGGAGTCGAATAGGTATACGAAAAAGCAGAAATAGTATCTGCTGACCGGCGTCAGGGTTCGACGTGACAGCGCAGACGGCAGGCGCCTCGCCGTGGATCGCGTGGGACGAGTTCGTCGATCACGAGCCCGTCGAGCGCATCGGCGGCACCGAGCGCGAGGCCGAGGTGCAGATCGCACACGGTGTCGGGATCGGCGAGCGCCGTGGTCTCGAAGGGGCAGGCCCCCAGTGCGATGTCGATCTTGTCTCCCCGTCGGGTGGCGGTCGGTTCGAAGCCGTGTCGCTCCATCGTGTCAACGAGGCTTGTCACCGGGTCGGCGTCATCGTTCGTCGCGACGTCAGTTCGATCACCGAAGCGGCGGCCGACCTCGACCGGCGAGTCACCGCTGCGGATGATCTCTGTCAGCATCAGCGTCAACCGCTCGTACGGGCCGGTGACCCCCCATCGACTCTCCGCCGACGGATCGACCGTGTACACCAGCCGCGGTCTCCCGCGTCCGACGGGCGGTGCGGTGCCTTCCGAGACGAGACCCGCCCCGGCGAGCTTGGCGAGATGCTGGCGGATCGCGTTGTGGTGCAGTCCGAGATGCTCGGTCAGTTCGGCGACGTCGACCGGCCGCGCCGCGTCGGCGATGTAGCGGAACAACTCGTGCCGCGTCGGATCGCCCAGTGCGCGTGCTTGCTGCTGGAGCGCGTTCATCGACCGCCCGCCACGCTCAGCACCGAGATCAGCAGGAGCAGGAGCGCAGTGCCGGCCATCAGCAGACTCGCTTTCCATGTCGGATGAGATGGCGTCATGGCCGAGGTTCCTCGTGGTGCTCGCTCTCGGGGGCGTACGTCCAGTCGGGCCGCTTGCGCCAGAACGAGTTGTCGTAGACGGCTCGTCCGTCGGCGAGATCGACCAGCTTGGGGATCGGCAGGCGCCGCGGGCGCGGGCAGCGGCCGAGTTCGATGTGTTCGGTGAACTCCTCGGGGAACGCGCGCAGGATGCTCGTCACCACGATCTGTTCCTCCGATGCGAGGAAGCATCGGCTGCCGTCGGTGACGTGGCCCAGCCAGCCGGTGATCGCGTCGAGGTCGCGGTCGGTGCCGACGCCGGTCTCGATGTGTTCGAGGTGTTCGGTGATCG
>JAWLEC010000185.1:0-5490 GCA_041686315.1 Ilumatobacteraceae bacterium | reverse complement strand
CGACGCCGCACTGCGGAGCGCGATCGCCGACTGCGACCGCAAGCTCACCAACTACCGCGCCCTGCTCGACCATAAAGACGCCGTCACCGTCGCAGCGTAATGTATCGCCGACACCCAACGCGAACGCAAGAAGCTCGAACGCCAACTCAACCGGCACGTGCCCGGCGACAAGCTCACCAGCGAACAGGGCAGAGCACTGGTGACCGCACTCGAGGACATCGTGACCGTGCTCGCAGAGGCCGAACCCGCCGACAAGACCGAGCTGTACGACCAGCTCGGCATCACCGTGGCCTACAACGCAAACGGGACCGTGACGGTCGAGTCACGGCCCCGTGGGGTACAAGTTCGTGTCGGAGGGGGGACTTGAACCCCCACGAGCATTAGTAGCTCACTAGCACCTCAAGCTAGCGCGTCTGCCATTCCGCCACTCCGACGTGGTTGGGTCTGTGACCCTATCTGTTCGGCGTGACGGCTACACCGCCGGGAACAGGAAACTCAACGCCACCAGGGTGAAGATCCACACCAGCGCGAACACGAACGTGATGCGGTTCAGGTTGCGCTCCGCAGCCGTCGACCCGAGTGCCGCTCCACCGCCGCCGCCGAACATGTCGGACAGGCCGCCGCCACGACCGCTGTGCATCAAGATGCCGGCAATCAGCGCGCCCATGGAGATCACGTTGAGCACCAGGGTGATGTAGAGCATGACGTCACGCACGGTCGACCATGCTACCGGTCGCCCCGGCGCTCCGGCGCCCACTTCCCCGACCGGTACAACCAGGTCGGAAGGGCTGCGTCCGGCGGCACAGGCACCTCGTCGAGCAGCTCGCGGCTGCGGCCGGACGCCAGATCCTCGAGCCGGTGGAACTCGTCGAGCGACTCGCACCGGTCCACCAGCAGATAGCGCCGCTTGCCCACCACGGCGACCAGGCCACCGTGCTGCACCTTGCGCAACCCCGACGTGAGACCGGGTCGGGTGCGCGACAGCTGGTCGATCCGGTCCCACGGCAGGTGCTGACGGCGCAGCATCATGCGACGGGTGACGCCCTCGGGCGAGAACGTGCTCGCCACCGGGTAGTCGAGCGCCATCACCACCACCAGACCCGCCCCCACCACGAACACGAGCGTGGAGATCACGTTCCAACCGCCCCGTGACACGGCCAGCACACCACCGCCGAACACGAGCAGGGCGCCGAGTGTGTTGAAAACCAGGCCGCGCCACGACGAGTGCAGGGTCATGGCGTTCCCGGCGACCGAACGGTCCCCGGCGACGGGGTCTCCCCCATCAGTCGCCGGCGATGTCGACCTTGCGGCCGAGCTGCTGGGTGCGCTCGAGCAACGTCTCACCCGGCTCGAGCGCGAAGTGGCAGGCCACCCGGTGGCCGGCGGCGATCTCGCGGAACTCGGGCGTCTCGTGTTTGCACACGTCCTGGGCGATCGGGCAACGCGTGTGGAAGCGGCAGCCGCTCGGCGGGTCGGCGGGGCTCGGCACGTCACCCTGCAGGATGATCCGTTTGCGGGCCCGCTCCCGACGGGGGTCGGCGACCGGCACGGCCGACAGCAGCGACTGCGTGTACGGATGCGCCGGCTCGTCGTAGAGCCGGTGACGATCGGACAGCTCGGCCAGCCGCCCGAGGTACATCACCGCCACCCGATCGCTGGTGTGGCGCACCACGGACAGGTCGTGGGCGATGAAGATGAAGCTCAGCTGGTACTCGTCCTGGATCTCGTCGAGGAGGTTCAGCACCTGCGCCTGGATGCTCACGTCGAGCGCCGACACCGGCTCGTCGAGCACGATCACCTTCGGCCGCAGGGCCAGCGAACGGGCGATGCCGATGCGCTGACGCTGGCCACCGGAGAACTCGTGCGGGTAACGGTTGCCGTGCTCGGGCAGCAGACCAACCCGCTTCAGCAGCTCCCCCACCCGCTGGCGGGCTTCCTTCCTCGGCACGCCGTGGATCTGCATCGGCTCGCCCACGATGTCGCGGATCGGCAGCCGCGGGTTGAGCGACGCGTACGGGTCCTGGAACACCATCTGCAGGTCGTTGCGCAGTTCGCGCAGGCGCTTCTTCGACGCCGCGGTGACGTCCTCGGTGCCGAACGTGACGGTGCCCGAGGTGGGCTCGATCAGACGCAACAGCGACCGTCCGAGCGTGCTCTTGCCGCAACCCGACTCGCCCACCACGCCGAGTGTCTCGTGGCGGTACAGGTCGAGGCTCACGCCGGTGACGGCCTGCACCGACCCCACCTGGCGGCGGAACACGCCGGCGCGGATCGGGAACTCCATCACCAGGTCACGCACCTGCAGGATCGGCTCGTCGGCCGACAGGCCCGCCAGTGCACCCGAGTCGTACTTGCTGTCGGCGACCGGGGCGCCGGGATCGACCACGGTCACGACCGCACCTCCACCGGGGCGGGCATCTCCGAGATGCGCAGACAGCGGCTGGCATGATGACCCTCCACCGTGACGAGTCCGGGCACCTGCTCGGCGCACTCGGCGGCCGCCAGGAAGCAGCGCGGCCGGAACGCACATCCGGCCGGCGGATTGAGCAGGCTCGGCGGGTTGCCCGGGATCGGCTCCAGGGTGTCCTTGACCCCCTGAAGGTCGGGGATCGACTCGAGCAGCGCCCGTGTGTAGGGGTTGGCCGACTCGTAGAAGATGTCGTCGAGATCGCCCGTCTCCATCAGGCGGCTGGCGTACATCACCTGCACACGATCGGCGGACCCGGCGACGAGGCCCAGGTCGTGGGTGATCAGCATCATCGCCGACCCGGTGGCCTCCTGCACGTCGTGCAGCACCTCCATCACCTGGGCCTGCACCGTGACGTCGAGTGCCGTGGTGGGCTCGTCGGCGATCAACAGCTTGGGATCGTTCGAGATCGCCATGGCGATCATCGCCCGTTGGCGCATGCCACCCGAGTACTCGTGCGGGTGCTGCGACGCCCGGCGCTTCGGCTCGGGCACACCCACCAACTGCAGCAGATCGACCGCCCGCGACCAGGCCGCCTTCTTCGACACGTCGTTGTGGATCCGGATGGCCTCGGCGATCTGCTCGCCCACGGTGAACACCGGGTTGAGGGCCGTCATCGGGTCCTGGAAGATCATCGCGATGTCGCGGCCGCGGATCGAGCGCATCTGCGCATCGGTGAGCTCCAGCAGGTCGATGCCGTCGAACACCACGTCGCCGGTGATGTCGGTGTTGCGGGGATGCAGGCGCATCAGTGCCAGTGCGGTCACCGACTTGCCCGAGCCCGACTCGCCCACCACGGCGAGCACTTCACCGGGACGGATCTCGAAGCTGACGTCGGTGACGGCCTTCACCGTGCCGGCGTCGGTGCGGAACCCGACGGTGAGGTCGTCGACCTTCAGCAGCGGCGCCTGGGTGGTGGACGTGTCGGTGGCACCGACGGCGAGCGTGTCGGACATGTCAGCCCTTCTCGTTCTTCGAACGGGGGTCGAGGGCGTCGCGCAATCCGTCACCCAGGAAGTTCACGCACAGCACGATGAACACGATGAAGAAACCCGGGGTGAGCACGCGGATGGGGTCGTTGTCGATGTTGCCCTTCGCCTCGGCGACCAGCGTGCCGAGCGACGCGTTGGGTGGTTGGACGCCCAGGCCCAGGAACGACAGTGTGCTCTCCAGCACGATCACCGTGCCGAGCAGCAGCGTGACCTCCACGGCAACCGGGCCGACCACGTTGGGCAGCACGTGGCGGAAGATGATCCGCAGGTGCGACGCCCCGGCGGCGCGCGCCGCCATGATGTACTCCTGTTCCTTGATGGAGAGCACGACGCCTCGCACCACCCGGGCGATGCGGGTCCACAGCAGCAGGGCCAGCACGACCGACAGGCGGAAGGCGTCACGGCCGAAGTAGAGGGCGAAGATCGACAACACGATGAGTGCCGGCACGATCAGTACGATGTTGATCAGCTGCGAGATGGCGATGTCGATCCAGCGGCCGAAGTAGGCGGCCAGCGCTCCGAGCAGGGTGCCGATGATCGTCGACATCACCGCGGCCACGAGACCGATGCGCAGTGAGTAGCGGCCGCCCTGAGCGGTGCGCACGAACAGGTCGCGGCCGATCTCGTCGGTGCCGAAGGGATGGTCCCACGAGGGGCCGAGCAACCGGTCGCGGACGTTGCGCTGGTCGAAGGTGTAGTCGCTCAGCTGCGGCCCGAAGACGAACAGGGAGATGATCAGGACGAGCCCGATGGCGCCGGCGAGCGCCAGTTTGTGGTGCAGGAAGCGCTTCCAGGCGAGCTTGCCGAACGAGCTCGGCGCCTCGGTGAGACCTTCCGCTTCGGCCGCTGAGTACCCCGAGGCATCGGCAGTGGACCTGTATCCCTCGACCTCGCCGGCGCTGAACACCGGCACCTCGGTGCCGAGCCGCTCCGAACCGTCGTGGGTGTCGGTATCGATCTCGGAAGACACGGCGCTCCTCAGTCCAGTCGGATACGGGGGTCGAGGACGCCGTAGAGGACGTCGGCGATCAGGTTGAAGACGACCACGATCGTGCCGGTGAGCAGCACGATGCCGAGGATGAGGTTGAGGTCGGCGTCGGCCAGGCCCCGGAGGAAGGCGGGGCCGAGACCGGGCCACGAGAAGATCGACTCGGTCACCACCGAGCCGCCCAGCAGGGCCGAGAAGTTGAGCGCCCACAGCGTGACGAGCGGGATCAGTGCGTTGCGCAGGGCGTGCTTCCACACGACCTTCTTCTCCGGCAGGCCCTTGGCGCGGGCGGTGCGGATGTAGTCCTGGTTGAGCGTGTCGAGCATCGACGCCCGCCCGAACCGGCTGTCGGCGGAGATGAACAGGATCGACAACGACATCACGGGCAGGGTGATGTCGCGGATCAGTTCGATGAAGTTCTCGTTGGTCTTGCGACCGGTGTTGAAGGGCTTGATCCCGAACCAGTTCTCGAGCTGCACGCCGAAGATGTTCTGGATCACGAGAGCGAGCACGAACGAGGGGAAGGCGAGTCCGATGAAGGCGAGGCCGGTGAAGAAGTAGTCGCCCTTGCTGTACTGGTGGCGGGCGGAGTACACCGACAGCAGCAGGGCGAAGATCGCCGAGATCGCGAAGGCGGGGATGGCGATCAGCGCGGTGTTCCAGCCACGCTCGACGAGGATCTCGCCGACGGGTTCGCCGATGCTGCTGGAGTCACCGAGATTGCCGCTGAGCACGTCACCGAACCAGATGAACGGGCGGATCCAGAGGCTGACGTCGAGGTTGTACACCTCGGTGATCCGGTCGAAGCCCTCCTGGCAGCGCGGCAGGCAGAGGTAGAACTCCGCTCGGGGATCGGTGGTGAGCGACACGCCCACGAAAACCAGGTACAGGGCGACAGCCAGCAGCGGGATCGTCGCAAGCAAGCGTCGGGTGACGTAAGCGAACATTCGCTGGGAACCTTAGGTGGTCGAAAGGGGATGGTCGGACAAGGCTTCGGTCGACGGGCCGTGGGGGGGGGGGGGGGGGGGGGGGGGGGCCCGCCC
>JAWLEC010000184.1:0-5557 GCA_041686315.1 Ilumatobacteraceae bacterium | reverse complement strand
GATGCAACACCGTGCGGCGTCGGCGTTCACGAGGGGTGGAACTTGGCGTGAACCGCCTCGGCGACGGTGTCGGGGAGGAAGCTCAGCGCCCGCAGCTCGTCGAGGTCGGCACGCTTCACGGCGTTCACCCCACCGAGCGCCTTGACCAGCTTCTTGCGCCGCACCTCGCCCAGGCCCGGGATCCCGTCGAGCGCACTCGACGTCATCCGCTTGCTGCGCCGCTCGCGGTGGAACGAGTTGGCGAACCGGTGCGCCTCGTCGCGGATGCGCTGCAGCATGAACAGCGCCTCGCTCCCGCGCGGGATCTCCACCGGCGTTGACCGGCCGGGCACGTAGATCTCCTCGAACCGCTTGGCCAGCCCGGCGACCGGGATCTCGTCGCCCAGGCCGAGTTCGTCGACCACCCGCTTGGTGGCACTCACCTGCCCCTTGCCGCCGTCGACCAGCAACAGCTGGGGCGGGTAGGCGAACTTGCCGGGCTGGTCGCCACGCTCGTTGACGGGCCGGTCGCGCTCGTCGAGATAGGCCTGCAACCGTCGTCGCACCACTTCCGCCATCGCCGCGAAGTCGTCGTTGCCCTCGACCTCGTTCACCTTGAAGCGGCGGTACTCGCGCTTGTTGGGCAGGCCGTCCTCCAACACCACCATCGAGCCGACGTAGTCGGTGCCGTGCAGGTGGGCCATGTCGTAGCACTCGATCCGCAACGGCGCCTCGGGCAGGTCGAGGTGGTCCTGCAGTTCGGTGAGCGCCCGGCTGCGCGTGTTGTGGTCGCTGGCCCGGCGCAGGCGGTGGCGGGTGAACTCCTCCTTGGCGTTGCGGGTCACCGTCTCCAGCAGTGCCCGCTTGTCGCCGCGCTGGGGCACCCGCACCTGCACCTTCGACCCGCGCCCCATCGACAGCCACTCCTCGTAGGTGTGGAGGTCGTCGGCCTCGTACGGCACCAGCACCGTCTTCGGCACGCCGAGGATCGGGTCCTCGCCGTACATCGACTCGAGGATGCGGTCGATCAGCTTGCCGGGCGTCAGCTCCTCCACCTTGTCGAGGATGAACCCCTTGCGACCCACCACCCGGCCGCGCCGCACGTAGAACACCTGCACCGACGCCTCGAGTTCGTCCTCGGCGATACCGATCACGTCGAGATCCTCGCTGCGGTCGGCCACCATCTGCTGCTTCTCGATCGCCTTGCGCACGGCCGTGAGCCGGTCGCGGAGGCGGGCGGCCTTCTCGAACTCCAGGCCGCCGGCGGCATTCTGCATGTCGGCCTCGAGCCGGTCGACGATGTCGTCGGTGTCGCCGTCGAGGAAGGCGATCAGTTCGTTCACGAGTTCGCGATAGGGCATCTCCTCGATCTCGCCCACGCACGGACCGGCGCACTTCTCGATGTGGTGGAGCAGGCACGGCCGGCCGAGCCGCTGGTGCTGGTTGAACTTGGCCGGGCTGCACGTGCGGATCGGGAACGACCGCAGCAGCAGGTCGAGCGTGTCGCGGATCGCGTAGGCGTGCGCGTAGGGCCCGAAGTAGCGGACGCCCTTGCGTTTGCGGCCGCGCATCACCAGCGCCCGCGGCCACTGCTCGTCGACGGTCACCGCCAGGAACGGATAGCTCTTGTCGTCACGCAGCCGCACGTTGAAGCGGGGCCGGTGCTGCTTGATCAACGAGTACTCGAGCATCAACGCCTCGACCTCGTTGCGCACGATGGTCCACTCCACCGACTCGGCGGTCTCCACCATCTGCGCCGTGCGCGGGTGCATGTTGCGCGGCGACTGGAAGTAGTTGGAGAGCCGCTGACGCAGGTTCGACGCCTTGCCGACGTAGATGACGCGCCCGTGCGCATCCTTGAACTGGTACGACCCGGGGGCCTCGGGGATCGTGCCGGCCGGCGGACGCTTCACCATGCCCGCATCACCGTCACTCCACCATTGCGGCACCGTCGCATCACCATGACGTCCCAAGGATACGGACGGGCGGGTACCGTGATGGCCGATGTCCGACCAGTTCGCCGCCATCTTCCGCCGCCGACCCAACGACGGTTGGTTCCGGGCCGGGCGCTACGACGTCACGACCACCGACATCGTGTGTGCGCTGAGCGTGTTCACGATGTTCGTGTGGGGCCTGGCCGGCAACCTGTGGGACCGGCTGGTCTTCGTGCCGTTCCTCGTGCGCGACTTCGAGGTGTGGCGCATCGTCACCTGGCCGGTGGCCACACGACCCGACCTGTGGGCGCTGCTCGGGATCGTGTTCTTCTGGCTGTTCGGGCAGCAGCTCGAAGGTCTGTTCGGGCGGGGCAAGTTCGTCACCTGGGTGCTGATCCTCACCATCGCTCCGGCCGTGATCCTCACGCTGCTCGGGCCGCTCGACAACAGCATCGACTTCATGGGCCAGTTCGGGCTCAGCACCCTGTTCCTCGGCGGCATCTGGGTGTACGCGGCGACGTATCCGGGCGTGAAGTGGTTCGAGATCATCCCGCTGTGGGCGCTCGCGGCGGCGTTCACGGTGCTCAACCTGTTGCAGTTCACCGGCACCGATCAGACCGGACGGGTGCTGTTCCTGCTGGTGTCGGTGGCCGTCGCACTGGTGGCGGGCCGTTCGCTCGGGCTGGCCACCGGCTGGCCGATCCCGTACATCCCGCTCGACGGTGTCGGCGGTGGTGGCGGTTCGAGCGGTCGGCGGTCGAAGCCGGCTCGCCGATCCAAGCCGACCCGGGGCACCTCGGGCAAGCGCGTCGTGGAAGGGCCGTGGAAGAACGCACCGGCTCCCGTGCCGCCGCCTCCCCCAGCGTCGGCCGCCGACCAGGCCGAACTGGATGCGCTGCTCGACAAGATCGGCGCCCAGGGCATGGACTCGCTGTCGAAGGACGAGAAGCAGCGCCTCAACGACCTCAGCAAGCGCCTCCGCAACCGCTGACTCACTCCCCCGCTCCCGGTCGATTCACCGGGCGATGAGCGAAACCACCGGATAGTGGGGTTTCCCTCACCGCCGACCTCTCGTCTTCTCCGGGCGATGAGCGAAACCACCGGATAGTGGGGTTTCCCTCACCGCCGACCTCTCGTCTTCTCCGGGCGATGAGCGAAACCACCACAGGTTGGGGCTTCGCTCATCGCCAGCGGAATGTCCGGGTCACGACGTAGCGTGTGTCCACCGACTCTCCCCACCGACGCTCGGACAGGGAGGACGCAGATGACCCATCTGCCACCAGAGGCGCACCGCTGGTTCGCCACACAGCACGGAGTTGCTTCGGTCGGTCAGCTTCGATCCACCGGACTCAGCACCAGACAGATCGAGCGCCTCGCCGACGTCGGGGCGATCGTGTCGGTACTTCGGGGCGCCTATCGCTCGGCGAGCCGGGAACTGGACGAATACGGCCGCTGCGCCGCCGTGTGCCTCGCCCGACCGGAGGTTGCGATCGCAGGGCCGACAGCCGGCAGGCTCTGGGGGTTCCGCCGCCTCCCACACGACCGGCGGATACACGTGATTGCGCCGCCGGCAGCCCAACCCGCCATCGCACCCTGGGTCGCCACCTATCGGACAGCCGCCATCCACGACCACGACGTCGTCGAGCACACGGGCGGAATCAGGTTCACCTCACGGGAGCGGACGGTCTTCGACCTCGCTCGCACCCTCGGGCACGACGATCTGCTCTCGCTGATCGAGCAGGCGATGCACGACGGCCGGCTCGACGACACGGCGATGATCGACGTGGCAGTCGACTGGCTGTCACCCCAACGCCGCTGGGCCTGGACCTATCTCCGACAGCTCGATCGCCGGCACCAGGGCGGAGCCGCCGAATCCCACCCCGAGGTGGTGGTAGCGGAACGCCTCCGAGCGGCCGGACTCGGCGGTCTCGTCAGGCAGTACCCGATCGAGCTTCCCGGCTACGGCCGCGCACGCTTCGACCTTGCCGTTCCCGATCTGCTCTGGGCGCTGGAGGTCGACGTCCACCCGACCCACGGCACCGTTGCAGGCCGTCATCGCGACCAACGTCGCGACGACGCAGCCACAGCCATCGGCTGGCAGACGACACGACTTCGCCGCGACACGTACGAGTTTCGCCTCGATGCCTGGGTCGAGTCCACGATGGCGACGTTCCGATCGCTCCGCACCCGGGCCTCCTGACGCCCTGAGCCATCGAGGCGATGAGCGGAACCCCCAGATCCAGGGGTTTGGCTCACCACCGGTCGCCGCCATGCCAAGGTCATGAGCGAGACCCCAGCATGTGGGGGTTTCGCTCATCGCTCGGGGGGTGGGGGGATGGGGTGGCGGGCGGCGGTGTACCAGGCGAGGACGAGCAGGGCGGCGGCGAGGACGGCGGCGCCGTCGGCGAGGAGGTGGAAGCCGAACGAGTCCTTCACGAAGCCCGACCCGAACGCCGCCATCGCCCCGCACAGGCTCATCGTGAGATCCCCGGTGCCCTGCACCTCCACCCGCGAGCCGACCGGCACCGAGGCCGTGAGCAGCGTGGTGCCACCGATCAGCCCGATGTTCCAGCCGAGGCCCAGGAGGAACAGGCCCACGAACATCAGCGCCGGCACGTACCCGGCGACCACGGTGGCGACGGTCCCGGCGCCGAGCACGACCGCACCCACCTGGATCGAACGGACGGCACCGAACCGGTCGACGTAGCGCCCCACCACCGGCGCCAGCCCGTACATGCCCAGGATGTGCACGGCGATCACGAACGCCGACAGGTCCGCATGATCGTGGTCCTTCATGTGCGGTGGCGTCATCGTCATCACGCCCACCATCGCCGCCTGGGACGCGGCCATCGCGGCCAGCCCCAGCCGGGCACCCGGCGACGCCCGGATCACCGACGCCGACGAGCGCACCACCCGCAACGGTCGTGTGCGTTCGGCGTGCGGATCGATGCCGCCGATCACGGCCAGGGGATCGGGGCGGAGCCGCACCCAGATCACCATCGCCGCCACCACGAACAGCACCGACGCCACCACGAACGGGCCGACCAGCTCGTCGAGCCCCAATGCCGTGCCCAGCCGCTTCTCGGCCGGCGTGAGCATCGGGCCGAGCACGGCGCCCAGCGTGCCGATCCACACGATCGCCGCGATGGCCGTGCCCTGCTGCTCGGCCGGCGCGAGGTCGGCGGCCACGTAACGCTGCTGCAGGGTGGCCGCCTGGCCGGCTCCGAAGGCGACCATGCCCACGAGGAACAGCGGGAACCAGCGCAGCTCTCCCCCGGTGGCGGCGATCGCCGCACCGACGGCGCCGATCAGCAGCGCCCGGGCCAGGCCGATCCGCCGGCCCCGCCGCCGCATGTACGCGGCCAGCGGAATGGAGGTGATCGCCGCGCCCACCGTGAACCCGGCGCTGCCCATCCCCGCCAGCCGGTCGGAGCCGAGCAGATCGCTGGCGAGCAACGACACCACGGCCACCATGCCGGCCACCGCCGCCTGGCCGGGCACCTGCGCGAGCCGCAACGACCGCAGCGTGCGGCGCTGGAGCTCGGTCCGGTCGACGCCGGTGTCGACGACGGTCTCGACCACGGTGCGAGTCTGCCAGAGGGCGCCCGCTGCGCCTCAGATCTGCAAGATGTCGCGAGATCAGA
>JAWLEC010000183.1:4456-5568 GCA_041686315.1 Ilumatobacteraceae bacterium | reverse complement strand
ATCCGAAGCACCAGTGGCCCGACGATCCTGCCACCGCCGATCCGAAGCGGATGAAGGACCGCTGATGGCCGGACTGTCGGTGGGCATCACCATCGCGGTCGTGCTCGTGGTGTACGTCGGCGCCGTCGTGCAGGCGTCGATCGGGATCGGGCTGGGGATGATCGCCTCTCCGGTGCTGGCGCTCGCCGACCCCGACTTCATCCCGACCGCGATCGTGCTGTCGGTGATGCCACTCACGATCGCCATCGCCTGGGCCGACCGGCAGCACATCGAGGGTCGGGGCGTGGGCTTCGCCCTGCTCGGCCGGATTCCCGGGGTGATCCTCGGCGCGCTGGTGGTGGCTGCGCTGAGCGACCGGATACTGGCGCTGCTCGTGGCCGGTTCGGTGCTGATCGCCGTGGTCGCCTCGCTCACCAGCAGGCGGTTCGAGCCGACGGACGGCGCACTGGTGGCGGCAGGCCTGGCGTCGGGGTTCGGCGCCACCACCACCGGGGTCGGCGGCCCACCGATGGCGCTCACCTACCAGCACAGTGACCCTGCGGTGATGCGGTCGTCGATCTCGGCGTTCTTCGCCGTCGGTGGCGTGATGACCCTGATCGCCCTCGTGCCCGCCGGCCAGTTCGGGACCCGGCAGCTGGAGTTGGCGGCGCTGCTGATCCCGGCGGTGATCGTCGGCGTGGTGACGGCGCGGGCGATCAAGGACCGCCTGAACCCGGTGATCGTGCGTCCGGCTGTCCTCGTGATCTGTACGGCGGCGTCGATCGCGCTGCTGGCCGAGACCTTCTGACCCAGGCCCCAGCACAACGCGTGAACAGTTCGCGGCGAGTGGCCGCACACTGTTCACGCGTTCGGGGGAGGGGCAGCCGGTCGCGCCCGACCGGGCGGTCGTGCGGCGGTCGCACTACGGTGCCGCCGTGCGTTCACGACTGACAGCTCTCGGCCTGGTCTCCGTCCTCGTGGTTGCAGCCTGCGGCAGCGACGACGACTCGGCCTCCGACACCACCTCCGCCCCCGTCGAATCGGCGGCCGACACCGAGCCGCCGGACACCCAGCCGCCGAACACCGAGCCGCCCTCCACGGATCCTCCGGCCACCGAGGCGCCCACCACCGAG
>JAWLEC010000183.1:0-4356 GCA_041686315.1 Ilumatobacteraceae bacterium | reverse complement strand
GGCGCCCACCACCGAGGCGCCGGTGGAGACGGAACCTCCGCTCGCCGCCTTCGAGACGATCGACGCCGGCCCCTACGACGTCGGCGTGCAGACGGTCACGATCAACGCCGACAGCGACCGCCCACTCACGCTCGACGTCTGGTTCCCCCTCGACGACGGCGGCGATGCGCCGCTCCACCAGTACACCCTCATCCCCGGCCTGTACTTCGAGTCACCCGACGCCGTGACGGCCGACCCGGCGCAGATCTCCGCCGACGGGCCGTTCCCGCTCGTGGTGTACTCCCACGGCAGCGGCGGCCTCCGCTACATCGCGTCCTACTACACCGAGGCGATCGCCAGCCACGGCTACGTCGTGGCGGCCGCCGACCACACCGGCAACACCGCAGTCGACCGGCTGGCCGGAGCGGAGGCACCCGGGCCGGTCAATGCGCTCAACCGGCCCCAGGACGTGTCGGCCGTGATCGATGCCATGACCGACCCGCAGCGCCCCGAGACGGTCGGCTTCGTCGCCGCCGTCGATCCCGAGGACGTCGCCGTCACCGGCCATTCCGCCGGAGGATTCACCACGTATGCAACGGCTGCTGGCTACTCCGGGGAGCAGGGCCGGCTCGACCCCGACCCTCGCGTGGACGCGATCATCCCACTCGCTCCGGCCAGCGGCGGCATCAGCGACGAGGGATTCGCCTCCATCACGATTCCGTCGATGGTGATCGGGGGCACGAACGACCAGACCACACCGGTGGATCCGAACGTGACGCGGGCGTGGGACCTCAGCAGCAGTCAGCCGCACTACCGGGTGGAACTCGTGGATGCCCAGCACCAGAGCTTCACCGACGTCTGCGACTACCAGGAGTTCCTCCCCACGCTGGAGACGGCGGTGCCGGAGGCGGTGATCGAGACGATCGACTCGCAGGCCGTCGAGGGCTGTTCGCCCGGCGACATGCCGATCGACCGTGCCAAGGAGCTCACCAACACCTTCGCGATCGCGTTCCTCGACTCGGTGTTCCGTGACGCCGAGATGATCGACGCCGCCACCACCGAGATCCCCGACGACGTCGTCTTCATGGCCAAGTAGCCGGCACGGCTCGCCGCCTCCCCTGCTGCCTCCGCCGAACGCGTGAACAGTGTGCGGCGACCGACCGCACACTGTTCACGCGTTGCGGGTTGGGGCGGGGCGGGATGGGTGGCGCCGGAGGGCGAGCAATAGGCTCGGCCGCATGGCTGCTGACCTGCCCGACTTCGAGTACACCGAACTCCTCCCGCTCGGCGACGACGACACCGAGTACCGGCTGGTGACCACCGAGGGCGTGTCCACGTTCGACACCCCCGAGGGCACCTTCCTGAAGGTCGAGCCCGAGGCGATCCGCCGCCTCACCGCCGAGGCGATGCGCGACATCGCCCACTTCCTGCGCTCGGGCCACCTCCAGCAGCTGCGCAACATCCTCGAGGATCCCGAGGCGTCCGACAACGACCGCTTCGTGGCCACCGACCTGCTGAAGAACGCCGCCATCTCCGCCGGCGGCGTGCTGCCCATGTGCCAGGACACCGGCACCGCGATCGTGAAGGGCAAGAAGGGCCAGTTCGTGTTCACCGGCGGAGGCGACGAGGAAGCGATCGCCCACGGCATCCACGACACGTACCAGACCTCGAACCTGCGCTACAGCCAGATGGCGCCGCTCGACATGTACACCGAGAAGAACACGGGCACGAACCTGCCGGCGGAGATCAAGATCGCAGCCACCGACGGCGACGCCTACAAGTTCCTGTTCATGGCCAAGGGCGGCGGCTCGGCCAACAAGAGCTTCCTCTACCAGGAGACCAAGGCACTGCTCAACGAGGCGACGCTGCTGCCGTGGGTGTTCGACAAGATGCAGTCGCTCGGCACCTCGGCCTGCCCGCCCTACCACCTCGCCGTGGTGATCGGCGGCACGTCGGCCGAGATGGCCGTCGAGACCGCCAAGCTCGCCTCGGCCCGGTACCTCGACTCACTGCCCACCAGCGGCTCGCCGAGCGGCCACGCCTTCCGCGACCTCGACCTCGAGCGCCAGGTGCTGCAGCTCAGCCAGACCACCGGCATCGGCGCCCAGTTCGGCGGCAAGTACTTCTGCCACGACGTGCGCGTGATCCGTCTCCCCCGCCACGGCGCGTCGTGTCCCGTCTCGATCGCCGTGTCGTGCTCGGCCGACCGGCAGGCACTCGGCAAGATCACCGCCGACGGCCTGTTCCTCGAGCAGCTCGAGACCGACCCGGCCCGCTTCCTGCCCGACGTACAGGACGAGCACCTCGACGGCGCCGAGACGGTGCACATCGACCTCAACCGGCCGATGGCCGACATCCTCGCCGAGCTGTCGCAGTACCCGGTGACCACCCGGGTGATGCTCAGCGGACCGATGGTGGTGGCCCGCGACATCGCCCACGCCAAGATCAAGGAACGGCTCGACGCCGGCGAGGGCATGCCGCAGTACCTGCGCGACCACGCCGTGTACTACGCCGGCCCGGCCAAGACGCCCGAGGGCTACGCGTCGGGGTCGTTCGGGCCCACCACGGCGGGCCGGATGGACAGCTACGTCGAGCAGTTCCAGGCCGCCGGCGGCTCGATGATCATGCTCGCCAAGGGCAACCGGTCGAAGCAGGTGACCGACTCGTGCAACGAGCACGGCGGCTTCTACCTCGGTTCGATCGGCGGGCCGGCCGCGCGGCTGGCGCTCGACAACATCCGCAAGGTCGAGGTGCTCGAGTACCCGGAGCTGGGGATGGAGGCCGTGTGGAAGATCGAGGTGGAGGACTTCCCCGCCTTCGTCGTGGTCGACGACAAGGGCAACGACTTCTACGCCGACGTGAGGGCGGCTGCCTCGATGCCGGTCAGCCTGGGCTGATCTCGTGGTCGAGCCTCGGTCCGGGCGAGACGCTCAACACGCCGCCCGAGCGGCGTCCACGGCGATCACCGCCTCGGCCGACTGCACTCCGAGCACCACGTGGATGACCACGCGGGTGGTCTCACGCGTCAGCTGATCGGCCACGCAGACCGTGTCCTCGCCTGTCGGCGCTGCGGCCAGCAGCATGTCGGACAGCGCAGCGCGTGCCTCCACCGGATCGAGGGTGAACGCCATGTCGGCGATCTCGGCGTCGGAGAAGACGCCGTCGACGAACGGGCAGCTCGGGCCGCCGCTCGGCGTGACCCCGTCGAGCAGGTGCGCCACCACGATGTCGTCGATGCAGTCGCTGATGCCGGGGAACACCGTGTGCCCCACGCCGGCCCACGTCAGCGGGAACGCGTCGCCCAGGGCGGACGCCATCTCGACGGCGTGGTAGCCCGGCGTCGCCGGGTCGTACTCGGTGCCGATCACCAGGATCGGACGGGCCACGTCGACGGCCGACACGGGCGTGAGCGGTTGCTCGTTGCGCGACAACAGATCGCAGTACTGGGTGTCGTCGACGACATGGGCGAAGTCGGCGCAGTAGATCACCAGGTTGGCGACCTCGAAGTCGTCGGGCCCGTCACCGACCGGCTCGTCACCGGTCACGATCACGGGGTCGATGGCCGCGAGTGCGGCGAGGGTGGATGCATCGCCACCGCCCCTTTGCCAGGCGTCGCCGAGCGCCGTCGCCAACAGCGGCCAGTTGCGCACGTCGTAGAGGGCGGAGTCGACGACACCGTCGAGGGTGTCGGCATCCACCGTGGCGGGTTCGGGCTCGAAGGCATCCGTGGGCAGCGTGGCGACGCTGGTGCGCAACACGTCGAGCACGCTGCGCGACGACGGCGATCCCGGCAGACACCGCTCGGTGGCGTCGCAGAGTTCGTGGAACCGCTCCGCCGCTGCCGCGGTTCCGTCGGCTGCGTAGAAGGGAAAGCCGTCGCCGAACTCGCCGTCGGGGCCTCCGGCGTCGGGATCGACGGCACCGTCGAGCACGAATCCGCCGACACCGTCGGGATACCGGGCGGCGTACTGCGTACCGATCGCCGTGCCGTAGCTGTAGCCGAGGTAGTCGATCGTCCGCTCGCCGAGCGCAATGCGGATCGTCTCGAGGTCGGCGGCCGAGTACGGAGCAGCGAGGTGGGCGGCGAGGTCACCGGTGGCGGCTGCACACTCGATCATCACGACGGGATCGTCGAGGTCCGGGTTCGAACCGCAGCTGATGGAGGGCGTGGACGACCCGACGCCCCGGGGGTCCCAGCTCACGATGTCGTAGGCATCGAGGAGTTCGGTCGGCAGCTCGGGGCGCAGCGACCAGACGGCGTCGAGGCCCGGCGCCCCCGGCCCGCCGGGGTTCACCACGAGGACGCCGCGCCGGCCACCCGTGGCCGGGTGGCGTGTGACGGCCAGCTGCACCGGATCGAGGCTCGTGTCGCCCGGT
>JAWLEC010000029.1:0-24712 GCA_041686315.1 Ilumatobacteraceae bacterium | reverse complement strand
ACCATGCAGGACGCCTTGAACAACATCCGTCTCGCCTTCGTGCAGATCAAAGGCCAGTCCGAGCCCGAGTAGTTCGTTTGCGTGACGCTTTCGTTGGGACATCCCGACATTTCCGTCACGCAGACGTCAGCGCGCCGGGCGGTCGTTGGTTTGCGTGACGCTTTCGTTGGGACGTCCCGACATTTCCGTCACGCAAACGTGCTCGTGGGGCGTTCAGGGGCGGTGGAAGCGGCCGATCGGAGCGTTGCGGACCCGGCCGTCGACCACGGTGACGCCCTCGGCGCGCAGGAGCCGGGCCTGCTCGACCGGGTCGCCGGCACGGAGACGCCCGTCGGCGGCGACCACGCGCCACCAGGGCAGCTCGCCGTCGCCGGTGGCGAGGATCCGGCCCACCAGCCGCGGCTGGCGGTGGTGCCCGGCGGTGTCGGCGACGTCGCCGTAGGTGGTGACCTCCCCCTCGCCGAGCGCCATCACGACATCGATGATCTCGTGCCGGCGTCGGGCAGCGACGTCGTCACCCGGCACGGTCACGGCCGGAGACGGGCCGCTTCCCAGCGTCCGAGCTTGGGGATCACGTCGAAGCCGACCTCGGTACCGACGGCGATGTCGCGCGACCCGTCGGCGATCTCGATGCAGTGGAACCGGTACTCCGTGCCGGCCGCGTCGATGACCGTGCCCAGCCCGACATCGGGCTCGAACGCAGTCACCACACCCCGACGGAAACCGTCGTGCGCTCGCTCGCTCATGACCCCACCGCCCAGCTGCAGCACTTCATGACGGGTCAGGGGATGATCTTGGCGATCGGCATCTCGACGAGGTCGGTGGCGCCCGCCTCGATCAGCTCGGGAATCACAAGGTTGATCGTGGCTTTCTCCACCACCGACTCGACGGCGTAACCCCCTCCCGCCAGGGGCGACATCGTCGGCGACTTCATGCTCGGCAGCACGGTGAGGACGGCGTCCTTGGCGCCCTCGGTCACGTTGAGCTTCAACAGCACCCGGCCCCGGGCGTCGAGCACGCCGTTGAGCAGGGTCATGATCTGATCCATCGCCTTGCGCTTGTCGGGGTCCTCGGCGGCGGCGGGGTTGGCGATCACCTCGGTGTAGCTCGACAGGATCGTGTCGATCACCTTCAGTCCCGCCGCCCGCAGGGCACGTCCGGTCTCGGTGATCTCGACCACGCAGTCGGCGATGTCGGGGATCTTCGCCTCGGTGGCACCGTACGAGAGCCGGACCTCCGCCTCGACGCCGTTGGCCTCGAAGAAACGCCGGGTGATCTCGGGATACTCGGACTGGACGCGGACGCCGTTCGGCAGGTCGGTGACCGACTCGGCGGGCGAATCCCCGGCGACGGCCACCACGAGCCGGATGGGCTTGCTGGTGGCCTTGGAGTACTTCAGTTCACCCAGGGTCTCCACCGTGCTGCCGGTCTCCTCCACCCAGTCACGCCCGGTGATGCCGATGTCGAACAGACCCTCGGCGACGTAGTTGGGGATCTCCTGTGGTCGCAGGATGCGAACCGAGTCGATGCGGGGGTCGTCGATCGTGGCCTGGTAGTCGACGGTCGACGAGCGGTTCACCGGCAGATCGGCGGCTTCGAACAGTTCGAGCGTCGCCTTCTCCAGCGATCCCTTGGGCAACACGAGTCGTAGCACGGTGGACGAGGCTACCCACCGGTCGCCCTCCCCTCGCCCTCGGTGCGTTTGCGTGACACATTTGTTGGCCCGTCCCACCGAAAGCGTCACGCAAACAAGGGGGGGTCGCAGAGGTCGTGCGTTTGCGTGACGGAAATGTTGGCCCGTCCCAACGAAAGCGTCACGCAAACGATGGGGGGTCGCAGGCGGATGGGTCAGTGGGAGGTGTCGGTGTCGTGGAGCAGACGCAGGGCGTGGGGCAGGACGTCGATCACGGCGTCGAGCTGCTCGATGCAGCCCCGGGTGCTGCCGGGCGTGTTCACCACGATCGCCCGCCCCACCGTGCCGGCCACCCCCCGGGAGAGCCGGCCGAGCGGGTTGCAGAGGCGCATCGCCTCGGCGATTCCCGGCGCGTCCCGCTCGACGACGGCCCGGGTCCCTTCGGGAGTCTGGTCGCGCGGCGCGAAGCCGGTTCCGCCGGTCGTCACCACCAACCCGGCGAAATCATCGGTGAGGCCACGGAGTGCAGCGGCCACGGCGTCGGCACCGTCGGCGGTCACCCGGTGGTCGACCACCTCGAAACCTGCCTCGGCCAGCCGCTCCACGAGTGCCCGCCCGCTCGCGTCGTCGCGCGCCCCGTGGGCCACGCCGTCGCTGACGGTCAGCACCTTGGCGCGCTGTGGGTCGTTCACGACCTGCGACGGTAGCGAATCATCACCATGCCGTCGGTGTCGGCATCCTGCGGGAGCACCCGCCAGCCCTGCCCGAACGGACGCCACACCCCCACGGGCGGCGGGGTGGGATCGACCTCGAAACCCTCGGGCGTCGCATGGTCGGTCGACTCCGCGGCGGTGACAGTGCACACGCTGTACACGAGGCGGCCACCGGGCGCCACCAGCGGCGCCGACGCCCGCAGCAACGACGCCTGCAGCGCCGCCACCTCGTCGATCGCCGCCGGCTCGATGCGCCAACGGGCGTCGGCCCGGCGGCGCAGGGCGCCCAGCCCCGAGCAGGGAGCGTCGATCAGCACGGCGTCGAACGCCTCGTCACGCCACGGCGGGGCCGCACCGTCGGCGACCACGACGGGCAGCGACAGGCCGAGTCGCGTCGCGTTGGCGTGCACGAGCGAGGCCCTCGACGGGCGCTGATCAGCGGCGATCACCGCGGCGCCGCCGCCCACCAGCGCCGTGGCCTTGCCGCCCGGTGCGGCACACACGTCGAGGATGCGCTCGCCGCTCGATGCTTCCACCGCTGCAGCGACCCACTGCGACGAGTCGTCCTGCACGTAGCCGTCGGCCCGTTCCGTGACGGGAGGAGCCTCGTTCATCCGCTCGAGGGCGGCCTCGGCCTCGTCGCCGACTTCGGCGCGGAAGCGGTCGACCATCCAGTCGGGGTAGCTGAGCCGGGCGCCCTCCGACGGCCAGTTCATCGACTCGACGGGCGACTTGGCCACCTTGCGGAGCACGGCGTTCACGAAACCGCGGGTGCGCTTCGGCGCCAGGCCGACGGTCTCGCTCACCGCAGCGTGGGCGGGCACGCCGGCGAACGCCAGCTGGTACGCACCGAGGCGGAGCACGGTGCGGGTGGCATCGTCGGGCGGCGACGTGACGAAGCGGTCGACCAGCGCATCACACGCCCGGCGCATGCGGGTGGTGCCGTACACCAGCTCCGTGGCGAAGCGGCGATCCTGGTCACCGAGGCCGGACGACGACAGCATCGGGCCCAGTACGAGATTGGCGTAGGCGCCGTCCTGCTCGATGCGGCGCAGCGCTTCGAGCGCGACCCGTCGTGCTGTGCGTGGCGCGGCCCCGGACACGCCGGCGGGACGCCGATCCGGCGGCTGGTCCTGTCGCTGCCGGCCGTGCCGCTCCCGTCCGCCGCCGTTCACGCGGCACCCAACGGCTCGTCGGGCCCGGGCCGGGCACCGCGGCGCCAGTCGTCGAAGGGCATCGCCGGCTTGCCCTCGGGCTGCACGGTCGCCGGCACGAGTTCCCCGTCCACGAGACGCGCCTCGTGGATCTTCAGCCGCTTGCCACGGAAGGTGGTCCAGGCCCCGCCGACGCGGATCAGGCGGTGGATCTCCTCGACGGGCTGCGCCCAGTCGATCTCGAAGTCGGCGGCGGTGAACTTCTTCGCGTAGACGGGGTCGCCGATCTGTGGCTCTGGGTCGTCGATCCAGTCCTCGAGCGGGCGGGACAGGGTGTCCACGAGCAGTTTCGTGCCCACCTCCACCAGTTCCTCACGCAGTTCGGCGGCGGTGGTCTCCGCACCGATGGGCACCTCCCGCCGGGCGAAGACGCCTCCGGTGTCGAGGCCCTCCTCCAGTGCCATCACGCACACGCCCGTGACCTCGTCGCCGGCCAGCAGCGCCCGCTCGACCGGAGCCGCCCCGCGCCAGCGTGGCAGGAGCGAGAAGTGCAGGTTCACCATCGGGGTCACCTCGAGCACGTGCGGCCGGATGATCTGCCCGAACGCCACCACCACGCCCAGCTCGGCGCCGTCACGTTCCACCGCGACGAGGACGTCGTCGACCGAGTGCGAGACCGGGATGCCCAGCTCGATCGCCGCCGCCTTCACCGGGCTCGGCGACGTGCCACTCCCCCGACCTCGACGCTTGTCGGCACGCGTCACCACGAGCACGATCTCGTGGCCGGCATCGACCAGCGCCCGCAGCGGCGGTACGGCCATCTCCGGCGTGCCCAGGTAGACGAGCTTCACGCCGCCCCCGCCACGACAGCCGACGCCTCAACCGGCGCAGAAGATGCAGATGACGTCACGTGCGACGTCACGACAGACCGAGTCGGCGCCGGATCGGGGGACGAGCGGCCTGGCGGGCGGCTTCCTCCTGCATCCGGCGGTACTCCTTCAGCGCTTCCTTGCGTTGATCACCCTCGAGGCGGTCGAACATGAGCACGCCGTTGAGGTGGTCGATCTCGTGCTGGAACATGCGGGCCTCGAGTTCGTCGGCCTCGATCTCCACGATGTCGCCGTCGAGGTCGACCCCACGCACCAGCACCAGCTTCGGGCGCAGCATCTCCACGTAGAGCCCCGGGATCGAGAGGCAGCCCTCGTCGTAGGCCCATTCGCCGTCACTCTCGACGATCTCGGGGTTGACGATGGCGAGGGGTTCGTCACCGAGGTCCCACACCACCACCTGCTTCTGGACGCCGATCTGCGGGGCCGCGAGAGCGAGACCGTTGCCCGTGTCGACCAGTGTGTCGAACATCTCGTCGACGAGGCGCACGATCTTGCCGTCGACGTTCTCCACCGGTGCGGCTCTGGTCTTGAGGACGGGGTCGCCATAGGTGCGGATCGTGTACGACATCCATGTCAGGCTAGAGCCAGTGTCGAGCGACCAGTACTTCGAGGAGCGTCCGGACGTCGGATCCGATCCCGTCACCGTCGACGTCACGCTGCCCGACGTCGCGTTCACGATGACCACCGACCGCGGCGTGTTCAGCCGGGGCCACCTCGACACGGCCACCTCCATGCTGCTGCGAGCAGAACTCCCGCTCGCCCACACGGGTCACCTCCTCGACCTCGGCTGCGGCGCCGGACCGATTGCGTTGGCGATGGCCCTGCGGTCACCCGCTGCCCGGGTGTGGGCGGTCGACGTCAACGAGCGGGCACGCTCACTCACCCGTCGCAACGCCGAGCGCAACGGCATCACCAACGTGCAGGTCGCCGCACCCGACGACGTGCCGGCAGGGGTTCGCTTCGCGACGATCTGGTCGAATCCGCCGATCCGGATCGGCAAGGACGCGCTGCACACCCTGCTGTCGACGTGGCTGGCCCGCCTCGACGAGCAGGGCACCGCGGCGCTCGTCGTGCAGAAGCACCTGGGCGCGGATTCGCTGCAGCGTTGGCTCGACGAGCACGGCTACCGCACCCGCCGCCACTCGTCCAAGGCCGGCTTCCGGCTCCTCACGATCGAACCGCACACCTCGGATCGGCACGGGGTCGAGCCCCACCGCTGATGGACGCCCTGCCGCTCGCCGACATCCGCGACGCCGCCCGGACCATCGTCGCCGAGGCCGTCCGCACGCCGGTGCTGACCTCGTCGGAGCTCGATGCGCTCGTCGGCGCACGCGTGTACGCCAAGGACGAGTCGGCGCAGCGAGCAGGCTCGTTCAAGTTCCGTGGCGCCTTCCACCGCCTGTCGAAGATCCCGACGGGAGAGCGCCGACGAGGCGTCGTCGCCGTGTCCTCCGGCAACCACGGCGCCGCCGTCGCGTGCGCGGCGAGCGTGCTCGGCATCCCGGCCACCGTCCACGTGCCCGACGACGTCGCTGCGGCCAAACGGGCGTTGATCGAGCGCTTCGGCGCCGACATCGTCACCTTCGACCGTGCCACACCCGACCGGGAAGCGCCGGCGCGCGCCCGTGCGGCGGCGACGGGTGCGACGTTCGTGCACCCGTTCGAGGACCGCGACGTGATGCTCGGACAGGGCACGGCGGCACTCGAGCTCCACGAGCAGGTCGGTCACCTCGACGCCCTCGTCGTCCCCATGTCGGGCGGCGGGCTGATGGCCGGATGCGCGTCGGCCATCTCGCAGCTCGACCCCGGATGCGAGCAGATCGGAGTGGAGCCCGCCGCTGCCGACGACACGCGACAGTCGTTCGCCGCCGGTCAGCGCGTCCGGATCGCACAGCCGTGGACGATCGCCGACGGGCTCGCCGTCACCTCGCCCGGCCCCACGACCTTCGCGATCAACCGCGAGCTCGTCGCCGACGTGGTGACGGTGACCGACGAGATGCTGATCGACGCCATGCGCACCGCCGACGAGCTGCTGCACCGACGGCTCGAACCGAGCGGCGCCGCGGCGCTCGCCGCCGTGCTCGACGACCGACACCGCTTCACCGGCCGAACGGTGGGTGTGCTGTTGTCGGGCGGCAACATCGACGACGAACGGTTCCGCGGACTCCTCACAGCTGCCACGTGATCGGATGCAGCGGATCCGGCTCGTACGAGCAGTACACGCCGGTTTGCACGTGACGACGCAGGTGCCCGGCGACCGCAGGGTGGTACTCGGCCAGGCGATCGAGCGCATAACGGATCGAGCGGGTCACGCTGCCACGGGCCCGCTCGCCGGCGTCCGACACGGTCCGGTCACGTCCCCCGAGGCCGACGGCGCGTGTGAGTTCGGCGACCAGGTACTCACGGTCGCGCTCGGCCAGCTCGGCCCGCGCCGGGTCGTTGCAGGCCCGGGCGTCGGCGAGGTCCTCTTCGATGTCGGCCAACCGCCGCTTGTAGGCCGCCTTGGCCGCCTCGTCGAGCACCAGGATGCCGGGTGACCTGCCGGCTGCGCCCGGTCCCCCACCCTCCTCGACGGCGACCATGTCGAGGGCATGCTGCTCGACCCCGGGTCGCGCGAGCAGACGCTCCACGTGGCGCAGGCCCTTGAGGTCACGCAGTGCGACCGATCGGTCGCCCCATGCCACGATCCGTTGATCGCCCTGCCGGGCGAACGTCGCGGTCGACGGGGGCGAGTGCAGTTCGTGGTCGACGGGCGCCACATCGTCCTCCAGGAGCAGGCGGTCGACCCGTTCCGCCCAGAGGACGGCGCCGTAGGAGGCGAAGGTGCTGCGGGCCGACTCCCACTCACGGCGAGCGGCGTCTGCCCGTCCCGCGTCAGCGTGCGCCTGAGCCAGCACCAGGCGGGCCTTGGCCGTCTCGTACGGGGCGCCGACGTCGACCAGATCGGCGACTGCCCGGGTACTGGCCGTCGCCGCTTCGTCCGGCTGTCCCGACAGTAACGCCAGACGGGCGGCGGCGAGTGCCGCGGCGGCACCGAGCATCGGCCCCCGGTAGGTGCCGGCGATGTCCCGGAGTCCTGCCGCGGAGCGCTCGAGTGTCGGCAGATCGGTTCCCGCATGGGCCACCTCGGCCTGTGCGTCGAGCAACGGAGCGAGCCGGAGCGGGCCGAAGGGTGGGCGCTCCTTGGACGGGATCTGGTCCGGGCGCTCGATGGCGTCGGCGAGCATGGCTGCGGCCTCCTCCACGTCGCCGTGTGCCAGGCGGACCAGGGCGAGTCCCGGCTGCGGCGACCAGGCGTGCTCGTGGGCAGCGAGAAAGGCCTCGTCCGCTCCCTCCAGGTCGCCGGCGCGCAGACGGACGTTGCCGAGTTCCACCAACGGCCACCCGAACTCCCGTCGCATCCAGGGACGGAGTTCCTCGCACGCAGCAACCGCCTCGCGTTCGGCCTCCTCGCAGGTGCCGGTGACCCGGAGGATCTCGGCGCGATGGACACGACACCGGCCGTGGATCCCCCCGATGGCCAGTCCGTGGCGCCAACGCTCCATCACGTCGGTCCACTCGGCGGCCAGGTCGTGGAGCAGGAGTCCCTGTGCCGCGCAGATGATCTCGCAGTACATCATCCCCGTGGTCAGCGGATCGGCACCGCCCGACATCAGGAGTGCACCGACCTCGTCGAGCAGGACGAGTCCCTCCTCGACGCGCCCCTCGAAGATCGTCAGGCGGGCGACGCACGTACGACCGATGACCACCGCGGGCACCACGCCGAGGCGTTCACCGATGGCGATGGCGCGGGTGGCGTTCGTCTGCGCCGTCGCCATGTCGCCGCACATGAACCGCTCGTAGGTCCGCACCATGGCGACGATGGCGTGGGCCGGATCCTCGTCGACACCCTCCAGCAGGCGATCCGCTCGTCGCATCCAGCCGCGGACCGGCGCCATCAGCCCGGTGTCCATCATCAGGTACATCGCCACCATCGCCGCCGCCTCCGCGGCGACACGGGGTTCGTCCTGTTCGACCATCAGCCGATGCAGGTCCTCCCACGCCTCGACGGCACCCTCGAAGTCGCCGGCGGCATACGCCGACCCGGCGCGCACCCGAAGATCGTCGGTCACGTCCCCCACGTGTCGCATTGTGACACCGATTGTCGCGCCATCAGGGTGTCGGCTCGGTCGAGCCGGCCATCGACAACCAGAGGAGACATTCATGCACCTGTCCAAGACCGACATTCCCGTCCGGATCGACGCCCCCGGCGCCGTGGCCCGGCAGCAGACCGACTTCGGTGCCGCCTTCGGCGTCATGGGCGCCGAGTACTTCACCATGGCCGCCGGCGCCGACCTCGCCCCGCTGCTCGAGGGTCTGCACGGTGATCTCTGCGACTCGGCGCACTGGGGTTATGTGATCAGCGGCGACGTCACCGTCACCTACCAGGACGGATCCACCGAGCAGTGCGTCACGTCCGACCTCTTCCACTGGCCGGCGGGACACAGCGTGCGGGTGGAGGAGGACGCCGAGCTGATCCTGTTCAGCCCGCAGTCCGAGCACTCACCGGTGCTCGACCACATCAGGACCAAGCTCGGTGCCTGACCCGGTCGAGTAGCGCACCGGGCGGCGAGCTCGCCGCAACGGGCCGATCAGACGCGGGGCGGATCGACCTCGATCCGTACCCGCGAGCCGGGCGAACGCTCGGCGGCGTTCAGCGCCCGGCCGAGCGTGTCGCGGTCGCCGGCGCGGACGAGGAAGCGGTCGCCCGTGCCGGTGTCGCCGACCTCGACACCGGGTGTGTCGGCCACCTGCGCCGCGATCTCCACGGCGCCGGCACCCGACACGACGGCGAGCGCCGCAAACGGGGGCAGCGACAGCGACCGTCGCCGGGAGCGTTCGGTCTCGACGAGCGCAGCCGGGTCGCCGGCGGAGATCGCGGACATGAACTCGTGATCCGGCGAGAACGTCTGCACCAGCACCTCCGGGGCCAACCGGGCGGCGCGGATGATCAACGCCATCGCCTGCTCGGTTGCCCGGAACCGGGGTGCCAACAGCTCCGAGTCGAACTCCAGGAATGCCACCACGTCCGCTCGTGGCACCCGGTGCAGCACGGCTTCGGTCCCCACGAACACGCCCGCAGGAGGCGGCGTGCCGGCGTCCTGGCCGGTCACCGACACCACCGGCCGATTGGCGGCCGCCTCGAGTTCCTCGCGCAGCCGGGTCACGCCGGGCCGGAGATTGGCGAACCGGGACGCACCACACTCCTGGCAGACCGGCGGCCGCACGGTGCCGCACCGCCGGCACGCCAGCCGGCCGTCGTCGTCGAGGCCGACAGCGGCGTCACACTGCTCGCAACGCACGAGCGCCCGGCACGACCGGCAGGCGAGCACGCGAGCACGCCCGGTGATGTTGCTCACACACACCACCGTGCGGTCGTGGTCGCGCAGACGCTCGATGAGCGGCGACGTGAGAAGCGACCGTTTCCAGGGATCTTCCTGGGTACGGTCGACGACGACCACCGCCGGCCAGCCCGCTCGCTCCCGCTCGCGGGGCGGATGCACGACACCCGTGTCACCTGCGTCCAGCTCGATGGCCACGAGCGACGGAGACGGTGACACGAGCACGAACGGAACCCCGGCCCGGCGGCATCGCTCGACGACCACGTCGCGGGCGTGCCAGGTCGGCGTGCGCTCCTCCTGCAATGTCTCGTCGTGCTCGTCGAGCACCACGGTTGCGGCGAGACCCCGGCACGGTGCCCAGGCGGCAGAGCGGGTCCCGATCACGACGTCGACCCCGGCCGCGGCGTGTGCCCAGTCACCTGGCATCTCGGCGACCGAGAGCCCGGCGCTGCGTAGCCGCACCGTCAACGACGTCACGGCTGCGTGCTCGGGCACGATGACCAGGGTCGGGCCGCACGCCACCGCCGACAGCACGGTCGGCAGCACGTCGGCGGCGGGCGGGAGGCGGAGCACGCCCCCGCCGGACAGCAGCAGCGACGAGGTCGCCGGCGAGTGCGGCCCCGGAGATGCACCCGTTCGCCGATCGGGCGGAAGCATTCGTACCGCACGGTGCGGAGACGCTGCGATCAGGAAGGGACGCAGCCGCCGAGCCGCCCACCACACCGACGCCCACTCGCCGACCTCGATGACGTCGGCGCCTGGACCGTGACCCGTCACCTTGGCGATCGGCTTGAGCGACCGCGGGTCGAGGCCCGGTGACGTCTCGGACGCGAGAGTGAGCACCCAGCCGCCGACCCGTCGCCCGTGCAGGTCGACCCGCACCTTCGTGCCCACCCCGACCTCGCCGGTGAGGTCGTCGGGGACGAGGTAGTCGAACTGCTTGTCGAGCCCCGTCACGTCCGGGAGCACACGGGCGACCCGCTCGGTCACCGATGTCCCGCCGGCACGGTCGGAGAGGACGCTGTCAGAGGCCGACTGCCGACGTGAGGTCGTCGAGGCGGCTCAGCTCCTCCCAGGGGAACCCGGCCCGTCCGAAGTGGCCGTACGCGGCAGAGCGCTTGTAGATCGGACGCTTGAGGTCGAGGTCGCGCACGATCGCCCCGGGACGCAGGTCGAACACGGCGCGCACGGCCGACTCGATGGTGGCCGGGTCGACATGGGAGGTGCCGAACGTCTCGACCAGGATCGACATCGGTTGTGCCATGCCGATGGCATAGGCCAACTGCACTTCGCACCGGTCGGCGGCACCGCTGGCCACCACGTGCTTGGCCACCCAGCGGCCGGCGTAGGCGGCGGAGCGGTCGACCTTGCTGGGATCCTTGCCCGAGAAGGCACCGCCACCGTGACGGCCCATGCCACCGTAGGTGTCGACGATGATCTTGCGACCCGTGAGACCGGCGTCGGCGAACGGGCCACCACGCACGAACTGGCCGGTGGGGTTGACGTAGATCTCGTAGTCGTCGTCGGCGAACCGCTCGGGAATCACCGGGCGGATCACCTGGTCGATGAGGTCCGGCCGGATCACGGTGTCGCGGTCCACACCCTCTTGATGTTGCGTGCTGATCAGGATGCCCTTCAGCGCCACGGGCCATCCGTCGTGGTACTCGTAGGTGACCTGGGTCTTGCCGTCGGGACGCAGGTACGGCACCTGTCCGGACTTGCGCACATCGGCCAGCCGCTCGGAGAGGCGGTGCGCGGTCCAGATCGGCAACGGCATCATGTCGTCGGTCTCGTTGCAGGCGTAGCCGAACATCATGCCCTGGTCGCCGGCGCCCTGCAGGTTGAGCAGGTCCTCGCCGGAGGTGCCCGCGCGGACCTCCTCGCTCGAGTCGACACCCTGCGCGATGTCGGGGCTCTGTTCGTCGATCGACACGATCACACCACAGGTGTTGCCGTCGAAGCCGTAGAGGGCGTTGTCGTAGCCGATGCCGTTGATCGTCTCGCGGGCGATCTTGGGGATGTCGACGTACGCCGACGTGGTGATCTCGCCGGCGACCACGCACAGGCCGGTCGTGAGCAGGGTCTCGCAGGCGACGCGTCCGTCGGGATCCTCGGTGAGGATGGCGTCGAGAACGGCGTCGGAGACCTGGTCGGCCATCTTGTCGGGATGGCCTTCGGTGACGCTTTCGGAGGTGAACGTGTACGTGCTCATGCGGACGAAGATCCTGTCAGTGTCGAGTGCGGATGGCGACGATGGTGTCGATGACGGCCCGAGCGACGTCTCGCTTGCTCGCGAGGTCGATCTCGACAGGCTCCGCGTCGGGCCGCAACAGCGTAACCGCATTGGTGTCGTGAGCGAAGCCCACACGAGGTGCGCCGACGTCGTTGGCGACGATCAGATCGAGCCGCTTGGCCGCCAGCTTGGACGTGGCGTTGGCGACGAGGTCGGCGGTCTCGGCGGCGAATCCGACCAGCACCTGACCGTCGGGTTTCGCCGCGCCGAGCTCGGCCAGGATGTCGGGCGTCGGTTCGAGCACGATCTCGGGAATGCCGTCTCGCTTCTTCAACTTGCCGGTCGCTGCGGCGGCGGGACGGAAGTCGGCGACCGCCGCCGCCATCACCACGACGTCGCTGCGCCCGGCAGCGTCGGTCATGGCGGTGCGCATCTCCTCGGCCGTCTCGACGGCCACCACGGCGACCCCGGCGGGAGCGGGGAGCGACACCGTGGACACCAGCGTCACCGATGCACCGCGCTCGGCGGCCTCGGCGGCCAGGGCGTATCCCTGTTTGCCCGAACTGCGGTTGGCGATGACACGGACCGCGTCGATCGGTTCGCGTGTGCCGCCCGCCGACACCACCATCTCCACACCATCGAGGTCGCGGGGCCCGAGGACGCGCTCGACTGCTGCTGCGATGGTCGCCGGATCGGCCAGCCGGCCGGCGCCGACGTCACCGCCGGCGAGACGTCCCGACTCGGGTTCCACCACGTGCACACCGCGCCGGCGGAGCACGGCGACGTTGTCCACCACGCTCGGGTGTTCCCACATCTCGGTGTGCATGGCGGGGCAGACCACGACGGGGGCACGTGTGGCGATGAGCGTGTTGGTGAGCAGGTCGGTGGACAGGCCCATCCGGTACGCGGCCAGCAGACGGGCGGTTGCCGGGACGACCAGGATCAGGTCGGCGCCCTGGCCGATGCGGGTGTGCGGAACGGGGGTGGTCGGGTTGTCCCAGAGTTCGGTCTGCACCGGCTCGGACGCCAGAGCGCTGAGCGTGGTGCGGCCGATGAAGTGGGCGGCGCCCTCGGTCATCACGGGCACCACGTGGGCGCCGGCATCGACCAGTCGACGGCACACCTCGACCGCCTTGTAGGCAGCGATGCCACCGGTGACACCGAGCACGATTCGCTTCCCCTCGAGCATCGAAGGACCTTTCCCCACCCCTCGTCCGGCTGGCCCGCTGATCCGCTGTCCGAACCGGTGTGGCCGACCCGTCGGATCAGGCCGTGCCGTCGGTCGAGTCGGCTCCGGCTTCTGCTGCGTCGGCCATTGCCTGAGCCTCGGCCTCGGCGTCGAACTCGACGTCGTCGACGGCGGGCTCCTCGGGCGCCTCGGTCCAGACGATCTTGTTCTCCGCGATCTCCTCGAAACCGATGGAAAGCGGCTTGCGGGCGACCGACGACACCTGCGGCGGGATCATGTGGCCGAGGCCGTCGCCGAGCTGGTTGAAGTACGAGTTGATGTTGCGCGCCCGCCGGGCGGCGAGGGTGACCAGGGTGAACTTGGAGTCGACCTTGTCGAGGAGCGCCTCGATCGGCGGGTTGATCATCGTGTCGTGTTCGAGGGCCATAGTCGCAGCAGCCTATCGGTGCTTCACTGCGCCCGGGCGTGGTCGATGATCGCCAACATCTCGTCGACGGTGGCATCGAGGTCGTCGTTGACCACGACGTGGTCGGCCAGGTCACGGCCGACCGGCTCTTCCACCTCGGCCTTCTTCAGGCGCGCATGCACCTTGGCGTCGGGGTCGCCCCGGCCGCGCAGCCGGCGCTCCTGCTCCTCGCGTGAGGGCGGCAGCACGAACAGCAGCAGCGCATCGGGGTGCAGGCGCTTCACCTGCTGGGCCCCGTCGACCTCGATCTCCAGAACCAGGTCACCGTCACCGTCGCGCAGTGTCCGCGGATCCGGGACCGGACTCCCGTAGTAGTTGCCGAGGAACTCGGTCCACTCGAGGAAGCCGCCCGCGGCGATGCGCTGCTCGAACGAGGCCGTGTCGGTGAACACGTAGGCGTCGTCGGACTCCGACGGCCGCCGGGCCCGCGTCGTCCACGATCTGCTGAGACGCAACCGCGGGTCGCGGCGCACCATCTCGCCGACGATCGTGCCCTTGCCCACGCCACCGGGGCCGGAGACGACGATGATCACGGACGACGGCGGTCTCAGTTGCCGAGCAGCTCGAGGAGCTTCTGCTTCTGCTGGCCACCCAGGCCCTGCACGCGCCGGTTGTCGGCGATCTCCACGTCCTCCATCACCTTGCGGGCCTTCACCTTGCCGACGCCGGGGAGCGACTCGAGCAGGGACACGACCTTGAGCTTTCCGACGTTGGCATCATCGGACTCGAGCGCCTCGGCCAGCGACATCGAGCCCATCTTCAGACGGGCCTTGATCTCGGCGCGTGCCGCGCGGGCCTCGGCCGCCTTGGCGAGTGCAGCCGCCCGCTGCTCGGCGGTCAACTGTGGGGGTGTTGCCATGAGATCACGCTAGCGCAGTGATGTCGGAGACGGCGTGCATGCCGTGCGCCTCGACCCATACCGCGACTTCGTCGCGGATGCGCTCGCACGCTGCCGGTTCGGCGAACGATGCCGTGCCCACCTGGACGGCCGACGCCCCGGCCAGGAGCAGCTCGACGGCGTCCCAGCCCGACGCCACACCCCCCGCTCCGACGATCGGGAGATCGGGGAGCGCCTCGTGCACGTCGTGGACGGCGCGGACGGCCACCGGATGGATCGCCCGGCCCGACAGACCTCCTCCCCCTGCCCCCAACACGGGTCGCAGGGTTGCAGGGTCGTAGGCCAGCCCGAGCAGTGTGTTGATGCAGGTGACCGCCTCCGCCCCGGCGTCGGCGACGGCTGCGGCGACGTCGACGATGCGGTCGGTGTTGGCGCTCAGCTTGGCCCAGCGGGGCCGGTCGCAGGCCACCGTGGAGCGCACCACATCGGCCGACAGCTCGGCATCGTGGGCGAAGATCGAGCCGCGGCCCTCGAGGTTGGGACACGACAGGTTCACTTCCACGGCCACGACCTCCGCCGGCGCGTCGGCGAGCAGGTCGGCTGCGGCGCGGTAGTCGTCGACGCTGCGACCCCAGATGCTCGCCACCACCGTGGCGCCCGTGTCGACGAGGCCCGGCAGCACGTGCGCCAGCCAGTACTCGACGCCCGGGCCCTGCAGCCCGACGGCGTTCATCATCCCCTGGGCCGTGGGATGAATCCTCGGGGCCGGGTTGCCCGGCCACTCGTAGGGCGCCAGGGACTTCGTCACCACGGCCCCGAGCGCCGAGAGATCCAGGTACGCGCCGAGTTCGGTGCCGTACCCCGCCGTGCCCGACGCCGTCATGATCGGCGACGAGAACTCCAGCGACCCGACGACGACCCTCGTGTCGATCACGCCGGCTCCGCAGCCGCCCCGTGTGCCGCCGTCGTCGCTGCCGGCGCGGCGTGGTACTCCTGCAGCGTCTTCACCGTGATGGCGTCACGATCACGTTCGGCCAGGCCCTGTGCAGCCGCCAACGCGGCATCGACGGTGGTCACGCAGCTCACCCGGTGCAGGCTGGCCGCCTTGCGGATCTGCTCGCCGTCGCTGCGGCCGATCCGCCCACGGGGTGTGTTCACCACGAAGCTGATCTTGCCGTCGGCGATGAGGTCGACCGCCGTGACCCGGGCACTGCCGTCACGATCGCGGTCGGCTTCCTGCACCTTGGCGACGACCTGGTCGACCGTGGCGTCGAACCGGGCCAGATAGGCAGCCGTCCCCTCGGTGGCAGCGATGCCGAGACCGAGAGCCCGGAGCCGTTTCGCAACCACCAGACCCGCGGGCTTGTCGGGATCGGCCAACGACAGGAACACGGTCCCCGAGGTCGGCAGGATCGTGCCGGCGGCCAGTTCGGCCTTGTAGAAGGCGCGTCCGAACGTGTCGTCGATGCCCATCACCTCGCCGGTCGACCGCATCTCGGGGCCGAGAGCCGGGTCGACCTCCGGGAAGCGGTTGAACGGCAGCACGGCCTCCTTGACGGCCACGTGGCCCCCGACGGGCTCGCCGAGCAGGCCCTCCTCACGGAGTTCGGCGAGGGTGGCGCCGAGCATCACCCGCGTGGCGACCTTGGCCAGCGGCACACCGGTCGCCTTGGCGACGAACGGCACGGTGCGGCTCGCCCGCGGGTTCGCCTCGATGACGTAGACGGTGGTGCCGACCACGGCGTACTGCACGTTGATCAGGCCCTGCACGTCGAGGCGCTCGGCGATCGCCGCGGTGTAGGCCTCGATCACCTCGATCACCCACGTCGGCAGGGTCGGCGGCGGCAACGCACACGCCGAGTCCCCCGAGTGGACCCCGGCCTCCTCCACGTGTTCCATCACGCCGCCGATGAGCACGTCACCGGTGCGGTCGCGGATGGCGTCCACGTCGACCTCGGTGGCGTCGGCCAGGAACCGGTCGATCAGCACCGGCCGCTCGGCCGACAGGCCGCCTTCGCGTCCGAGCGTGCCGTACCCGGCGAGTTCGGCCATGGCCCGTGCCAGGTGGTTGCGGTCGTGCACGATCTGCATCGCCCGACCACCGAGGACGTAGCTGGGCCGCACCAGCACGGGAAACCCGATGTCGTCGGTGATCGCCAGCGCCTGCTCGAGATCGACCGCCGTGCCACCGGGTGGCTGGGGGATGGCGAGTTCGTCACAGATCGCGTTCCACCGCTCCCGATCCTCGGCGGCGTCGATCGAGTCGGGCGAGGTGCCCGCCACGAGTTCGGCCGGGATCCGGCCCGCCAGCTTCAGCGGCGTCTGCCCGCCGAGCGACACGATCACGGCCTCGGGGCGTTCGGCGTCGATCACGTTGAGGACGTCCTCCTCGGTGAGCGGCTCGAAGTACAACCGGTCGGAGGTGTCGTAGTCGGTGGACACGGTCTCCGGGTTGCAGTTGACCATGATGGTCTCGAAGCCGGCGTCGCGCAGTGCGAACGAGGCGTGGACGCAGCAGTAGTCGAACTCGATGCCCTGGCCGATGCGGTTGGGGCCCGAGCCGAGGATCACCACCTTGCGACGGTCGGAAGTGGCCACCTCGTCCTCGTCCTCCCAGGACGAGTAGTGGTAGGGCGTGCTCGCCTCGAACTCGGCGGCACACGTGTCGACGGTCTTGTAGGCGGGCGCGATCCCGGCGTCGAGGCGAGCGCTGCGCACGAGGCCCGGGGCGACGCCCCAGACGTGGGCGAGCTGTGCGTCGGAGAACCCCAGTTGCTTGGCCCGCCGCCACCCGCGACGGGTCATGGCGTCGACGCCGACGTCGGCGAGGTGCTGGCGTTCCTCCACGATCCTCAGCATCTGGTCGAGGAACCACGGGTCGATTCCGGTGGTGTCGTGGAGCACGTCCACCGACACGTCCCGCGCGAGGAGCTCACCGACCTGCAGGATGCGGTCGGGGGTGGGCACGGCCGCACGCCGGAGCAGTTCGTCGTCGTCGATGTCGTCGAGGTGGGTCTCGGCGGGATCGGCGTTCATCCCGGCGCGTCCCTGCTCGAGCGACCGGAGCGCCTTCTGGAAGCTCTCGGGGAACGTCCGACCGATGGCCATCACCTCGCCCACCGACTGCATCTGGGTGCCCAGGATGCCGGTGGTGCCCGGCAGCTTCTCGAACGCCCAGCGGGGAATCTTCGTGACCACGTAGTCGATCACCGGCTCGAAGCTCGCAGGGGTGGAACGGTGCTCGGTCCGCGTGATGTCGTTGGGGATCTCGTCGAGCGTGTAACCGACGGCGAGACGGGCGGCGATCTTGGCGATCGGGAAACCCGTCGCCTTCGAGGCCAGCGCCGACGACCGCGACACACGGGGGTTCATCTCGATCACCACCTGGCGGCCGGTGGCGGGTTCGACGGCGAACTGGACGTTGGATCCGCCGGTCTCCACCCCGACCCGGCGGATGCACGTCAGCGCCGAGTCGCGCATCTGCTGGTACTCCACGTCGGTGAGTGTCTGGATCGGCGCCACGGTGATCGAGTCGCCGGTGTGGACGCCCATCGGGTCGACGTTCTCGATGCCGCAGATGATCACGCAGTTGTCGGCGTGGTCGCGCATCACCTCGAGTTCGTACTCCTTCCAGCCGTACACCGACTCCTCGACGAGGATCTCGCCGATGGGGCTGGCCTGCAGCCCGTTGGAGGCCATCCGTTCGAACTCCTCGGGCGTGGCGGCGATGCCGGTGCCGCGCCCGCCGAGGATGTAGGCGGGCCGGATCACCACGGGGAGGCCGATCTCGTCGATCACCGCTCGCGCCTCGTCCATCGTGTGGGCGGTGCCCGACCGGAGGCAGTCGAGGCCGACCTCGAGCATGGCCTGCTTGAAGATCTCGCGGTCCTCGGCCGTGCCGATGGCCTCGGCGTTCGCGCCGATCATCTCGGGACGGCCGGGGACGCCGATCAGTCCGCGCTCGAACAGTTCCATGGCGATGTTCAGTCCGGTCTGCCCGCCGAGCGTGGGCAGCACGGCATCGGGCTGCTCACGGTCGATGATCGCCGACACCACCTCCCACGTGAGCGGCTCGACGTAGGTGGCGTCGGCGAAGTCGGGGTCGGTCATGATCGTGGCCGGGTTCGAGTTGGCGAGGATGACGCGGTAGCCCTCCTCGCGCAGCACCCGGCACGCCTGGGTTCCCGAGTAGTCGAACTCGCAGGCCTGGCCGATCACGATCGGGCCGGAGCCGATGATGAGGATCGAGTGGATGTCGGTGCGCTTGGGCATCAGCGGCCTCCGCCGGAGTTCGAGTCGGAACGTGTGGACGCACGCCGCATCATCGCTGCGAAGTCGTCGAAGAGGTAGTTCGCGTCGTGCGGTCCGGGGTGGGCCTCCGGGTGGTGCTGGACGCTGAACGCCAGCTCACCGGTGACGGCGAGGCCTTCGCAGACGCCGTCGTTGAGGTTCACGTGCGTCATCGTGGCGCGGCCCGACAAGCTGTCGGGGTCGACGGCGAAGTTGTGGTTCTGGCTGGTGATCTCGACGCGGTCGGTGTGCAGGTTCTTCACCGGGTGGTTGCCGCCGTGATGGCCGAACGGCAGCTTCACGGTGCCTCCGCCGATCGCCCGCCCGAGCAGTTGGTGGCCGAGACAGATGCCGAAGATCGGCACGTTGCCGAGGAGTTCGGCGATGGTGTCGACGCCGTACCCGGCCATCGCCGGATCACCGGGACCGTTGCTGAGGAACACGCCGTCGGGCCCACGGGCGAGGATGTCGGCCGCCGACTCGGTGGCCGGCACCACCTCCACCGTTCCGAGCCGGGCGAGGTTGTGGGCGATGTTGCGCTTCATCCCGAAGTCGATGGCCACGATGCGCGTGCGGTTGTCGGGGTCGCGCGCGTCGACGGTGTAGGGCTCGGCGACGGTGACCTGGCGCACGAGGTCCACGCCGTCGGTGCCCGGCTCGGCTGCTGCTGCGGCGCCCAGTTCGTCGACCGGCGCGGTCCCGAACGCGCCGGGCATCGCACCCGTGTCGCGGATGAGGCGGGTGAGCCGCCGCGTGTCGATGCCGGCGATCCCCGGCACCCCGTGGGCGCGCAGCATCGTGCCGAGGTCCCCCTCGGCACGGACGTTGCTGTGGCGACGGGCGAGTTCACGCACGACGATGCCGCGGCAGAACGTGCCGCGTGACTCGAAGTCGGTGGCGTTGATCCCGTAGTTGCCGATGTGCGTGGAGGTGAACGTGATGATCTGGCCCGCATAGCTGGGATCGGTGATCACCTCCTGGTAGCCCGACATGACGGTGTTGAACACGACCTCACCACTGGCGATGCCGCCGGACGGGTCGGCGCCGATGAGGTCGCCCTCGAAGACGCTGCCGTCGGCGAGCACCAGGGCTCCTTGTCGTGTGACCGTCATCGGCCCGGCTCCGTCCGTCTGGTCGTCGATCCGATTTGCATATCCATCCAGTCTATTGCATGTTCATTCGTTCGGCCCGCCGGGTCTCCGGCGGCGCCGAGGGTGCCCGTCACCTCGTTGCTGACGACCCTCATCGGGTGGCCACCCCCTCGTCGACCACGAGATGCCCGTCGAAGATCGTGTGGGTCACCCGCCCCCGCAGAGGCACACCCACGTAGGGCGTGTTGCGGCTGCGGCTGGCGAGCGCCGCCGGAACGACCTCCCACTCCACGTTCGGGTCGAACACCGTGAGGTTGGCCGGTTCACCCGGCGCCACGGGCCGCCCGTGGCGCTCCTCGAGCCCGGCGATCGCCGCCGGCTTCCACGACATCGCCGCCACGACGTCGGCGACGTCCGTGCCGAGCGAGGCGAGCGCCACGCCCAACGCCGTCTCGAGGCCCAGCATCCCCGGCGGGGCCTCGTCGAGCGGCCGTTCCTTCGTGTCGGGAGCGTGCGGGGCGTGATCGGTGGCGATGGCGTCGATGGTGCCGTCGGCGATCCCCTCGCGCACGGCTTCGACGTCGTCCATCGTGCGCAGCGGTGGGTTCACCTTGTACAGCGCGTCGTAGGAACGCAGCCGGTCGTCGGTGAGGCTGATGTGGTGCGGGGTCGCCTCCGCGGTCACCGCCAGCCCGTCGGCCTTCGCCCGCCGCACCAGTTCCACGCTGCGCTGCGTCGACAGGTGCAACAGATGGGCACGTCCCCCGGTGAGGCGAACGAGTTCGATGTCACGGTGCACCATCAGCTCCTCGGCGATCGACGGCCAGCCCGGCAGACCGAGGTGGCTGCAGCACTCGCCCTCGTGCATCACCGCACCGGCCGTGAGCCGTTCGACCTCGCAGTGCTGGGCCAGGGTGATCCCGAACTGGCCGGAGAGTCCGGCGGCGTACTCGTAGGCCCGGCGCATCAGCAGCGGGTCCTGCACCCCGTTTCCGTCGTCGGTGAAGAGCCGGACGCCCGCCGCGGCGAGCTCGGCGAAGGGCACGAGCCGGGTTCCGGCACGACCCACGGTGATCGACGCCGACGGCGCCACGTGGCACAGCCCGGCGCGCTCCCCCTGCCGCCGCACGAACTCCACCACCTCCACACAGTCCTGCGTCGGATCGGTGTTGGGCATGGCGACCACGGCGGTGAATCCGCCGAGTGCGGCCGCCCGGCTGCCGGTCTCGATGGTCTCGGCCTCCTCCCTGCCCGGCTCGCGCAGGTGCACGTGGAGGTCCACGAACCCCGGACAGAGCACACGGCCCGACGCGTCGACGACCCTGTCGTCCGCTCCGGGCGCCAACTCCTCGCCCACCTCGGTGACGGTGTCGCCGGCGACACGGACGTCAGCGCGTCGGGTACCGGTCTGGTCGATCACCGTGGCACCGGTGACGAGGATGTTCATCGGGGGGCTCCTTCTGCGCTCGTGGCCGGGCCAGCTGCCGGGTCGCCCGATCCGAGCAGGTCGAACAGCACGGCCATCCGGACGGCGATGCCGTTGGTGACCTGCCGGGTGACGACGGCGCCGGGGAGTTCGGCGGGGTCGACGGCGATCTCGACACCGCGGTTCATCGGGCCGGGGTGCATGACCAGCGTGCGCGGGTCGAGGCGGCCGGCGCGCTCGGGCGTGAGCCCGAAGCGGGCGGTGTACTCGCGCAGGCTCGGAACGAGCGCCTCGTTCATCCGTTCGTTCTGCATCCGCAGCAGGTACAGCACGTCGACGTCACCGATCACGTCGTCGAGGCACTCGGTGACGGGCTCGTCGACCACCGGCGGCAGCAGGGTGCGCGGCGCCACGAGCGTGACGTCGGCACCGAGCGCCCGGAACGCCGCCGAGGTGCTGCGGGCCACGCGGCTGTGCTTCACGTCGCCGACGATGGCGACGCGCAACCCGTCGAGACCACCGGTACGGCCGAGTGACGAACGAACGGTGAACACGTCGAGGAGGCCCTGTGTGGGGTGTGCGTGCCAACCGTCGCCGGCATTGATCACGCTCGCCTGCGTCCAGTTGCGGACCATCCAGGGTGCGCCGCTCGACCGGTGCCGGATCACGAAGGCGTCGACACCCATCGCGGCGATCGTCTCGATCGTGTCCCGCAGGCTCTCGCCCTTGTTGAGGCTCGACTGCGACACCGAGAACGTCATCGTGTCGGCCGAGAGCCGCTTGGCGGCGGTCTCGAAGCTCAGCCGGGTGCGGGTGGAGTCCTCGAAGAACACGCTGCACACGGTCTTGCCGCGCAACGCCGGCACCTTCGGGACGGGTCGGCGGTTGACCTCGGCCATGTGATCGGCCAGGTCCAGGATCCGCAGCACTCCGGCGGACCCGAGCTCGCCGATCGACAGCAGCGACCGTCCGGCCGGGGACGGCACGGAGGTGTGGCCGGCGGCGCTCATGCGATCGTCACCCCGTCGGCGGTGGCACTGACGTCCTCGGCCGTGCTGGTGGGCAGGTTCTTGCCGATGTAGTCGGGCCGGATCGGCAGCTCGCGGTGGCCCCGGTCGACCAGGACGGCGAGCTGCACCGCCCGGGGTCGGCCGTAGTCGGCGACGGCGTCGAGCGCGGCGCGCACGGTGCGGCCCGTGTAGAGCACGTCGTCGACGAGCACCACCGTCGCACCGTCGACGTCGAACCGCAGGTCGCTCACCGAGCCCGGCGAGACCGGACGCATGCCGATGTCGTCGCGGTACAGGCTGGCGTCGACCGATCCGGTGGGGACACCGAGGCCGGAGTCGTCGATACGGGCGATCTCGGCACCCAGGGCGTCGGCGAGCCACACACCGCCCTGCTGGACACCGACGAGGGCCACGCCGTCGAGGCCGTGGTTGCGCTCGATGATCTCGTGGGCCATCCGGGTGATGGCACGGCGCACGTCATCGGGCCCCAGCACTCGCTTGGGCTCCGGTCGTGCGCCGCCGGGTTGTTCGGCGGTCATGGTTCTCCTCCGTACGGGCCTCACGGGACCCGCTTGACGGTCGACCCGGACGGTAGCAGCAACTACCGTCTCGGACCATGCACGATCTGGTGATCCACGGAGGAACCCTCGTCGACGGGACCGGCGCCCCGGCTCGACCGGCCGACGTCGCCGTCGGCAACGGCACGGTCACGGACGTGACCGAACCGGGTGGCGTCACCGGCGCGGCGGCACGAACCGTGGACGCGACCGGCCTCCTCGTCACACCCGGATGGGTCGACGTGCACACCCACTACGACGGACAGGCCTCGTGGGACCCGTTCCTCACGCCGTCGTCGTGGCACGGGGTGACGTCGGTGGTGATGGGCAACTGCGGTGTCGGATTCGCACCGGCGGCACCCGACCGCCACGAGTGGCTGATCGAGCTGATGGAGGGCGTGGAGGACATCCCGGGTTCGGCACTCACGGAAGGAATCACGTGGGAGTGGGAGTCGTTCGAGCAGTACCTCGATGCGTTGGACTCCCGCCGCTACGTGATCGACCTCGGCGCCCAGGTGGCCCACGGCCCGGTGCGGGCGTACGTGATGGGAGATCGTGGTGCCGGCAACGAGGACCCCACCGCCGCGGACATCGCCGCGATGTCCGAGATCGTCGAGCGCGGGCTGCGTGCGGGCGCGCTCGGCTTCTCCACGTCACGCACGCCGATCCACCGCTCGAAGTCGGGAGAGCTCGTGCCCGGCACCCATGCCGGCGACGACGAGCTGTTCGGGATCGCCGACGCTCTCCGCCGGGCGGGGCACGGCGTGTTCCAGTTCGCCCCCGACCACGCGTACGTACCCCGTGACGAGTGGCCGTGGATGAAGGAGCTGGCTCGCCGCACCGGACGGACGGTGAGCGTGAACCTCAACCAGCCCGACGACGCCCCCGACCTGTGGCGCGAGGTGCTCGACCTGCTCGCCGACGCCGACCGCGACGGGCTCTCGATCGTGGCGCAGGTCGCCGGCCGGGTCGTGGGACTGCTGATGTGTCTCGAGGGCAGCATGAACCCGCTGTCGTTCCATCCTGCCTATGCCGCCGTCGCCGACCTGCCTCTCGCCGACCGGGTGGCGGCGCTCCGCGATCCGGAGTTGCGCGACCGGCTCGCCGACGTCGATGCGCCGGGTGCCGAGCTGTACACCCGCCTCGTGATCGACCGGCTCGATCGGATCTGGCCCACTGCCGACGGTGACATCGACTACGAACCCGTCGCCGACGACTCGATCGCCGCCGTGGCGGCGCGTACGGGCGTGCGGCCGACGGATCTGCTGATCGACCAGCTCATCGCCCACGACGGCAACGGCATCGTCCTCACGCCGTTCTTCAACTACGCCTACGGCAACCTCGACTTCACCTACGAGGCGCACCGCCACCCCTCCACCCGGATGGGCCTGGCCGACGCCGGTGCCCACTGTGGCGTGGTGTGCGACGGCGGCACACCCACGTTCATGCTCACCCACTGGACACGCGACCGCACCCGGGGGGCGAAGCTGCCGCTCGAACACGTCGTGCACCGCCAGACCCGCCAGACCGCCGAGCTCTACGGTCTCACCGACCGCGGTGCGATCGCGCCCGGGCTGCGGGCCGACATCAACCTGATCGACTACGACCGCCTCACCTTCGGGCCGGCACGCATGGTGCACGACCTGCCTGCGGGGGCCCGTCGTCTCGTGCAGAAGGCCGACGGTTACGTCGCCACGTTCGTGCACGGCGTGCAGGTCGTCGACCACGACGAGTTCACCGGCGAGCTCCCCGGCCGCCTCCTGCGCGGCCCCCGCTGAACCGTTCGTCAGGGGTCAGACCCCGGACCAACCTCGGAGGTGGCGTCGACCCCGCGAGTGCCG
>JAWLEC010000182.1:0-5633 GCA_041686315.1 Ilumatobacteraceae bacterium | reverse complement strand
AGCTGTACGACGCCGGGCGGGCCGCCGAGCTCGGCATCACCACCGAGTCGAGCCTCGCCGCCGGCGACACCTTCTGCGCCACCACCGTCTGACGACGTTCGCCTGGGGTCAGACCCCCGACGAACGCCGTGCGTGCCAACCGTTCGTGCGGGGTCTGACCCCTGGCGAACGTCGAGTGCCGTGAAGTGGCAGAAGAGCGGGATGGCGATCGAGGTCACACGCCGACACGACGACGCCGTCGGCGGCGACGAGATGGGCCGGGACGGCTGGGTGGGGGAGACGGCCGCTAGCGTGGCCGCCGTGGACGTACGCATCGGAGTGACCCAGGCCCCCCGTGAGCTGAACATCGAACTCGCCGAGGACGCCGACCGTGACGACCTCAAGAGTCGCGTCGAAGCCGCCCTCGGCGGTGCCAGCGACGTGTTGTGGATCACCGACAAGCGCGGCAAGGACGTGGCCATTCCCGCAGCCAAGATCGCCTACATCGAACTCGGTTCGGCCGACGGCGATCGTCGTATCGGCTTCGGAGGCTGACGCTGAGCAGCGGGCCCCGGCCGCCCGGCCTCCTCGACCTCGAACTGCTCTGGGTCACCGGCAAGGGAGGCGTCGGGAAGACCACCGTCGCGGCCGCGCTCGCCGAGGTCGCCGCCCGGCACGGACGCCGCACCCTCGTCTGCGAGATGGACGCCAAGGGCGCGCTGGCCAACGCATTCGACGTCGTCGAGCTGGGGTTCGAGCCCACGCCCGTCGCTGCGAATCTGTTCGCGATGGCCATGAGCACCGAGGACTCGCTGCGCGAGTACCTGCGGCTGTTCGTGAAGATTCCGCTGCTCGGTCGCATCGGTCCGCTGGCGTCGACGTTCGACTTCGTCGCCGATGCCGCCCCCGGCGTGAAGGAGATCCTGGGCGTCGGCAAGCTCTGCTACGAGGTGCGCGAGCAGCACTACGACCTCATCGTCGTGGACGCCGAGGCGAGTGGACACATCGTGAGCCAGATCGGCGCGCCGAAGGTGATCGCCGACCTCGTGCAGGTGGGTCTCGTGCGTGACCAGACCCAGTGGATGCTCGACATCCTCGACGACCCGGCGCGGACCGGTGTCGCCGTCGTCACCACGCCCGAGGAGATGCCGGTCACCGAGACGATCGAACTGCTGGGCCGGCTGCGCAGCGAGACCGGGGCGCACGCTGCCGGGGTGATCGCCAACCGCGTGCTGCCGCTGGTGTTCAACCGACGTGAGCAGCGCGTCGCCGCCCGGCTCGACGAGGTGGTGCCGTTGCTGGTCGATGCCGTCGGGCCCGGCGCCACCACCGTGGTGGAGGCGGCGAGGATGACCGAGGCCCGACGCCGAACGGGAGCGGGTCACCTCGACCGGCTCCGAGCGGCCCTGGAGCACGACGACCATGTGCGCGACGACCTGCCGATCGTGGTCGTGCCGGAGCTGTTCACGCGGGCGTCGGGGCCTCGCGTGGTGTCGCTCGTCGCCGACACCCTCGACGACGAACTCGACCCCGACACCCTCGACGAGCGACACCGCCGGGACGGCAGCACCGACGGCGGCGGCCGCGGCGGCAAGGTGGGCGACCGGTGAGCGCCGCCGGTGACCTCGACCACCTGTTGGCCGGACGGGAGATGGTGCTGGTCGCCGGATCGGGCGGGGTCGGCAAGACCACCATCGCCGCCGCACTCGGCATCGCCGCAGCCACGCGACACCGCGGCCGCACGCTGGTGCTCACGGTCGACCCGGCCCGCCGGCTCGCCTCGGCACTCGGCCTCGACGAGTTCGGCAACACGCCGGTGCGGATCGACCCCGATGCGTTCGCCGAGGCCGGCGTGGTGGCGCGCGGTGAGCTCTGGGTGGCGATGCTCGACACGAAGGCCGGCTGGGACGAGCTGATCACCCGCCACGCTCCGGATGCTCAGGTCCGTGACGCCGTGCTCGCCAACCCGCTGTACGAGAACATCACCAGCCGGTTCGTGCACAGCCACGAGTACCTCGCGATGGAGCAGCTCCACGACCTCCACGCTTCCGGCGAGTTCGACCTCGTGATCGTCGACACGCCACCGTCGCGCAACGCACTGTCGATCCTCGACGCACCGAGTCGCATGGTGGAGTTCTTCGGCAGCCGTCTCCTGCGATGGCTCACCGTGCCGTACCGTTCGCGGCTGTTCACCGTGGCGAGCCGGCCGTTCTACCAGGTGGCCGATCGGGTGCTCGGCTCCCGTTTCCTCCAGGACATCGCCGACTTCTTCGTGCTGTTCCAGGCGATGGAGGGCGGCTTCGTCCGCCGGGCGCGGGAGGTCGAGGCGCTGCTCGGCGATCCCCGGACGGCCTTCGTGGTGGTCACCACGCTCGAGACCGCGCCCAGCCACGAAGCCCGCTTCCTGGCTCGGGCGCTCCTCGACCGGGGCATGTCGCTCGGCGCCGTGATCGCCAACCGGGTGCTGCCCGAGTCGCTCGCCGATCCCGCAGCCGCCGACGCCGCAGTGGCACTGGCCGAGTCGGCCGACGACGATCTGACCGATGCGGTGGCGCAGCAGCTCGGCGTACCGCGCCAGGTGGTCGCCTCCGTGATCGAGCAGGTGGCCGAGGGCTTCGACGACGTCGCACTGGTGGCCGCCGGAGAGTCCGATCGCCGGGCCGAGCTGGCGGCGCTCGCACCGACCCTCGTCAACGTGCCGTGGCTCGAGGGAGACATCCACGATCTGTCCGGGCTGGGCGAACTCGCCGCGCACCTGCGCGACGGCAGCTGATCGGGCAGACTCGGGGGTGATGAGTTCTCTCGCCGACCTCGCCCGTGAGCACACCTCACTCGACCGGGACGACATCGACCACCTCCATCGTCTCGGTGCCGAGTGGGCGTTCCTGGCCGATCTCTGTTTCGCCGACCTCCTGCTGTACGTGCGGTCGGCGGAGCGCAAGTGGCTGATCATCGATCAGGTGCGTCCGGCCACCAACCAGACCATCTATGCCGTCGACTACGTCGGCAGCTGGGCCGAAGGCATCGAGGCCGACATCATCGAGCAGGCGGCCACGTCGGGTGTCCGCACCGAGGGTGGCATCGACCTCGAGGGTGACGACGAGGTGACGCACGCCCGGATGATGGCCATCCCGGTGAGGCGCAACGGCCGGGTGATCGCCGTGCTCTCGAAGGAGTGGAAGGTCCGTGCCGGTCGCCCCCTGGGCGAACTCGAGCGCAACTACTCGATCATCTTCGACGAGTTCGCCCGCATGATCGAGGCCGGCACCTTCCCGTTCGCGGGGCGCGTGGCCGATTCCAGCGCTGCACCGCGAGTGGGTGACGGTGTGCTCACCCTCGACGCCACCGGCTCGGTCACCTATGTGTCGCCCAATGCCAACTCGGCGCTGCACCGGGTCGGCATCCAGGCCAATCCCGTCGGGATGCGTCTCGCCGAGCTCGGCTTCCACGACGGCCCGGTCCGGCAGGCCTTCGAACGGTGCGAGCCGATCGTCGAGGAGTTCGAGCAGGGCGCCGACGTGACGTTGCTGTGCCGCTGCGTGCCCCTCGTGTCCCAGGTCGACGGACGAAGCGAGGTGGCCGGCGGGTTGTTGCTCGTGCGCGACGTCACCGAGCTCCGCAAGCGCGATCGTCTGCTGCTCAGCAAGGACGCCACGATCCGTGAGATCCATCACCGGGTGAAGAACAACCTGCAGACGATCTCCTCGCTGTTGCGGCTGCAGGCCCGGCGGCTGACCAATCCGGAGGCGAAGGCCGCCGTGCAGGAGTCGGTGCGCCGCATCCGCACCATTGCGCTCGTCCACGAGTCGCTGTCGCGTGAGCCAGGTGAGGACATCGCGTTCATCGAGATCGTGCGGCCCCTGCTGCGTCTCGCCGAAGAAGGGCTCCAGTCGCCCGACCGGCCCGTGCGGTTCACGGTGAGTGGTGATGGGGGCCGGATCCCGGCCAACACGGCAACCCCGCTGTCGGTGGTGCTCACCGAGTTGCTGCAGAACGCCGTCGACCACGGCTTCCCGGAGGGCAGCGATGGTGGCGAGGTGGCCGTGCTGCTCGCTCAGCGCGACGGTCGGCTCAGCGTCCGCGTGGTCGACAACGGACGCGGCGTCGATCCGGGGTTCGATCTCGACTCGGCCACCGGCCTCGGGCTGTCGATCGTGCGGACCCTGGTGACCACCGAACTCAACGGCACGATCTCGGTCCGGCCCGCCATCGAGGCGGACTTCCTCGATGCCCGGCTGCTCGGCGACGGGCGCTCGGCGGGAACGGTCATCGAACTCGAGGTGCCCACGTCCGACTGATCGTCGACACCACGCCGCTCGCGGCAGGTCCGGCGCGGCCGGCCGGCGACAGGGGGATCGGCGGGATCGTCAGCTGGCGCGAGCAGCGCGAGCGGCGGCGACACGCCGACGCCGGATGACGCGGCGCTCTTCCTCGGTGAGCCCGCCCCAGATGCCCGAGTCCTGGTTGGTGTCGAGCGCGAAGTCGAGACATTCCTGCGACACCGTGCACTCGCCGCACACCTTCTTGGCACGATCGATCTGGACCAGCGCATGTCCCGTGGTGCCGACCGGGAAGAACAGTTCCGGATCGGTGCCGCTGCAGATGGCGTGGTCGCGCCACTCGTACTCGGCGGTTCCCAGGGCGAGACTGGACGCAAGGATCGACACGTTGGTGCTCCTCGAAGGTTGGGTCGGGCGCTGCTGCGCCGTGCGGATGGGGGAGTGCATGGGGGTTCGTGAGCCGTGAACGACGGGTGCGTCGGAGTGTGAAGCCGGGGGGTTCCCGCTCGCATTTGGCCGGATGCAAACCTAGGCGCGGATCGAGGATCCCGCAAGGGTCCGATGATCCTGGACGGCCGCGCCATGATGTCGGGATGCTGGTCATCGCACACCGTGGAGCGTCGGCTGTCGAAACGGAGAACACACGGGCGGCGTTCCGCCGTGCCGACGAGATGGGCGCCGATGGTGTCGAGACCGACGTCCGTCTCGGTCCGGGTGACCGATTGGTGGTCTCCCACGATCCGATCGACGACGCTGATGCCGCACTGGCATTCGCCGAGGCGCTCGATGCGTGCGGCAGTCGGATGCTCGTGAACGTGGAGATCAAGAACTCGGTGTCGGACGGCGGGTACGACCCCCGATGCCGTGTCGTCGAGCTGGTCGCCGACGAACTCCGCCGGCGTGGGTCGGATCAGGCGCACCGGTGGCTGGTGTCGTCGTTCTCGGAGGCGACGATCCTCGCCATGCGCGCGGTGGCGCCGGCCGTGCCCACCGCATGGTTGTGCGCACGGACCGCCCCGCCCGACGCCCGCCGGCTCGCTGCTGCGGGACACCGGGCGATCCACCCGTGGGACCGCAGCGTCACCGGTACGTCCGTCGCCGAGGCCCACGACGCCGGGCTGGCGGTGAACGTCTGGACCTGCAACGAGGCGGATCGCATCCGCGAACTGGCCGGCCTCGGGGTCGACGCCGTCTGCACCGACGTGCCCGACGTGGCCCTCGGTGCTCTCGGGAGGACCGGTGGTCTCAGCCCGCAGTGGTCGCTGCGTCGCTGACGGCTGCGTCGCTGATCGCTGCGTCGGTGGCCCGCGGGTCGGTGTCGGGCGGGTCGGTGTCGGGCGGGTCGGTGTCGGGCGGGTCGGTGTCGGGCGGGTC
>JAWLEC010000181.1:0-5642 GCA_041686315.1 Ilumatobacteraceae bacterium | reverse complement strand
TTGTAAGGGAAGCGCTCTAGCCAACTGAGCTATGCGCCCTCGTCCCCCCGCTCAGATGCCTGACCCGAGAGAAGCAGGCGCCCAGGTTACTGGACCACCTGACGGACTCGTCGATCGATCCGGTCGGCGGCGAGCGGTGGCGTCAGACCAGCCGGGCGGCACCTCGAGCGGGCGCGCTCCGAGGACGTGGGCCAGACCCTCGGCTCCGAGGGGTGGATCGGCGGCCACGTTGAACGCCCCACGGACATCGCCGACGACGGCACGTCGGTAGGCGTCGGCGACGTCTCCGGCCACGCCGTGGGGAGGATGTCGGACAGGAAGAGATACCGCGCATCCGCGCCGTGCTCGGGCACGTGGATCGGCTCGAACTGCGCATCGGGGACCCGAACCTCCGGGGTGCGAGTCGGACGACGTGGGCAGTACCCGTCGGCGTCAGGGCCCGATCCGGCCGGTCACGGGGACCGGTTAGTCGTGGGGCAGCTCGTGCATCTCCGTCCCGGCCACCGAGGCGGCGTGCTCGGGATGGTCGTGCACGATGTGGTCGCGCACCTCGTTGTGGTACGTGAACATCAGGTCGCAGTAGGGGCACTGATGCGTCTCGTGCGTCGTGGTCATACCTCTGTTGTGCCCTGCGCGGCGGGGCCGGAACAGTGCCGGATGTCCCATCCCGGCCGCCCCGACATCCCCGAGTCGATGGAGCGGCAGCCGCTCACCTCGTGCGTTCCGCCAGCACCGCTGCGAGCAACTCGGCGCTGGTGGCCGCCACCGGGGTGCGACGCGCGGCGGTATCGAGCACCACCAGATCGAGGCCCGCCGCGTCGACCACCACTCCCCCGGCTTCGGTCACCACGAGCTGGGCGCCCACGTAGTCCCACACGCCGTGGGCGCTCACGCTCATGTCGACGAAGGCGTCGAACGTGCCACTGGCCACCGAGCAGACGTCGAGCGCCGACGCACCCATCGCCCGGAACTGTCTCCATCCGTAGTGGTGCTCCGGCAGCCCGCTCACGGCGACGACCGCATCGTCGAGTGTCACCCGACGCTCGACGGCGATCGGCCGGCCGTCGAGGGCGGCGCCGCTCCCCCTGATCGCCGTCCACCGCTGACCGGTCACGAGGTTGGTCACCATCGACACCTGTGGCTCCCGGTCCACCACGAGGCACAGCGAGGTCGCGCACCACGGCAGGCCGAGGCTGGCGTTGGTCGATCCGTCGAGCGGATCCACCACCACGACGGCGTCGCCTGCAGCAACGCCCGGGGGGAGCTGCAGGCCGCTCTCCTCCGAGAGCACGCCGAAGCCCGCAGCCAGCAGGGGGCCGACGCACACGTCGTCGACGTCGAGATCCACGAGATACTGCCCCGGTCGCCGCCCCGACTCACCCCAGTCGGTCGTTCCGCTCAGCACCTGCGCGGCACGGTCGGTGATCCGCCCGAACAGGTCGAGCACGCCGTCGGCGTCGATGGCGGCCGCGCTCCCTCCCGGGCGCGGAGCACCGTCGGAGGCGGGGGCGTTGTTGGGCACGGCCATGAGCCTGGACGGTAGTGTCCAGGGCACATGGCAGTCATCGACGTAGCAGGGTTCATCGCCGACGTGAAGAGTCAGGCGATCGACCATGGTTTCCACGTCCACGACGAGCGGCACTTCGTCGAGACGTACTCACTCCGCCAGCTGTGGGAGGTCGACCTGCACCCCGAAGAGGCGTGCGCCGGGCCGATCGACCTCCACCTGTCGCTCGACGTCGACCCCCGGGCGATGCTGGGGTTCGAGGACGAGGTGATGAAGCTCGACGAGATCGACGACCCGCCTCCGCACGGGTTCACGTTCCCCCTGCTGTTCACCTGGACGCTCCCGCCGCTGCCGGAGCCGCCGGATCTGCTGGTGCTCGCCACCGATCTCGCCGGCATCGGCGGCATCGACCTGCCGGTGGAGGTGTCGGCGATCGACTCGTTCCCCAGCGTCACCGATGCACCCGAGCGCAGCCTGTCGATCGTGGCCAAGATGACCATCGATCTCGCCGACGTGTACATGAACGTCGACGACTCCATCGAAGCCGCTCTCGAGCGGTGCAAACATGTCAGTCTGTACCTGCTCGACCGGGCACCCGCCTGGCTCGGCGACTACTGAATCCACCTGATCCCCACCAGCTGCTGCCACCAGCTGACGACCCATCGACGGGAGTGCCATGCGAGTGAGTGAACTGATCGACATCCTCAGCGACCAGCCGGCTGATGCCGAGGTGGAACTCGCCGTGATCGCCCCGGTCGAGGAGGGCAACGACGACATCACCGTCGATCGCTACTTCGTCGACGGCGTGCTCCCGTGGGAGGACAGCGAGGACGGCGACGAGGAGCCCGAGCTCACCGTGTGGTTGGTGGGTGGCGAGGAAGCCGACGTGAACGCCTTCCTCGACGCCATCGAACAACCCGACGACGCCTGACCCCGGACGCTGACGCCGAGGTTCAGCGTCCGAGCAGTGTGCCGACGTATTCCTCGGGCAACTGCGCAATCACGTCGTCGCGCTCACCGCTGCTCACCGATCCGAGCACGACGTCGAACACGACCTGCACGTGTTGCTGCGCCACGGCGGTGCTCACGTCGCGCTCCTCACGCTCGGCGACCCGCCGGCAGAACTCCTGTGCGTCGAATCTGTCGCCGGGACCGCTGGTCTGCACGGCGTCAGTCGCTCTCCCAGCACCGACAACGTGGCCAGCGCATCACGGCGAGAACGCCGGCGCACGAGCGACCTTGGCGGGCTCACCCGCGGGTGGCGAGTCGCGTCGTCAGCTCGTCCCGGTAGTCGGGCTCCATCCGATCGACGTTGCGGATCGACACCGGATCGGGAAGCTCAGCGGCGACGTGGCGTTGCAGGAGGAACCCGACGGTCTCCTCGGCGACGGCGCGTGGGTCGGCGTCGATCAACATCATCTCGTCGAGAAGGTTGCCGTCGACGATCACCTCGCGGTGGATGTCGAGATCCCCTTCGTGGATCTCGACGCCGAAGTGCCCCGGCCCGAGCAGCGTGGTCCTGATACTGGTCATGTCTCTCTCCTTGACGTCGACTACCCCACCGCCACCGCGGGCAAACCGTCAGCCGGCGGGCACGAGGAGGAGCGGCACGGCGGTGTCGCCGATCAGGTCCTCCGACACCGACGGGTCGATCAGCTTCGACAGCCAGTTCCGGTCGCGCAGGCCGACCACCACCACATCGGCACGATGGATCGACGAGACACGCCGGATCACGTCGGCGGGGTCTCCCACCTCGCCCACCGCGACAGCGTCGTCGACGTCGGCCACAGCCGCGGCAGCAGTCGCTTCGGCCTCCTGGCGCGCAGCGGTCGACGGTGACGGCGTCTCGTCCGTCGCCCGCACCCGGTACACATGGGGGGTGACGACCGGGTATGCCGCCCCGTACACCACCGGAAACGTCGTCGCCGGTCTCGTTCCGGCGCCCTCGAACTCGGCGAGCTGCACGTTCACGGCCCAGTAGTCGGCCTGCTCACCGAACAGTGACCGGGCCGTGTCCACCACCCGCTCGTCGATGTCGGATCCGTCGACGGCCATCATCACGCGTGTCATGGGTCCAGTCGTTCCCCGCCGACGGCGACCTCACGCATCCGAGTTCGCTGCGTTCGCCGCCTCGAAGTGTTCGACGAACCAGGTGGCGGCGAGTTCGGCCACCTGCTCGAGCGCACCCGGCTCCTGGAAGAGGTGTGTCGCCCCGCGGACGACGTCGAGTCGCGACGGGCCGCCGAGGCGGGCACGCGCCTGTTCGTTGAGGTCGAGGACCACCTCGTCCCGACCGCCCACGATCAACAATGTGGAAGTGGTCACTTCCGGCAGCGCCGAACCCGCGAGATCGGGGCGGCCGCCACGCGACACCACAGCCACGACCTCACGGTCGCTGGCGGCCGCCGCGTGCAGCGCAGCCGCGGCACCGGTACTGGCGCCGAAGATCCCCACGGGAAGCTGTTCGAGACCGGGCCGGTCCGCCAGCCAGTCGATCGCCTCGAGGAGGCGGCTGCCCAACAGCTCCACGTCGAACACGTTGGCGCGATCTCGCTCCTCCTCCACCGTCAACAGGTCGAGCAGCAGCGTCGCGATACCCGCACGCTGGAGCGCAGCGGCGACCGACCGGTTGCGCGGGCTGTGCCGGCTGCTGCCGCTGCCGTGTGCGAAGACGACCACGCCGACCGGATCGGCCGGGACGACGAGGTCGGCCTCCACCGACTGCGAGTCGACCAGGATCGACACCGCCTCGTCGTGAGCCTTGCCTGCCGGACGGTCGTTGCGGCCGAGGCGATGCGTCTCGGGATCACGTTGGGCCAGGATGCGCGCGACGTCGTCGTCGCTGACCTGGGTGAAGTCCGAGTAGAAGGCCCCCACGGCATTGAAGTCGAACGGGGTGTCGACGCTCACGTACCGATCGGCGGCGTCGCCCATCCGGTCGGTCCAGTCGTAGGGGGCCACCGGCACGGCGAGCACCACGGCGGCGGCGCCCGACGCCCGGACCACCTCGCACGCCGCACGCGCGGACGACCCGGTGGCCAACCCGTCGTCGACCACGACGACCGTGCGGTCTCGCAGGTCGAGCACGTGCTCGCTGCCACGGAACCGGCGAACCCGTTCCTCGAGTTCGCGGCGCTCCACCCGCTCGACCTCTTCGAACCTGTCGTCGCCGACCTGGCTCACCAGCCGGTCGTCGACGATGCGGACGCCGCCTTCGCCGATGGCGCCCATGGCGAGTTCGGGGTGGGTCGGCACGCCGATCTTGCGCACCACGAGCACGTCGAGCGGCGTTCCCAACGCACGTGCCACCTCCGCCGCGACGGGCACACCACCCCGAGGCAGCCCGAGCACGATGGGCTCCCGGGAGGGTCGGCCCTGCCCGTTGCGCTCACCGAGCGTCTCGAGATCGAGTTGGGCGACCACGGCGGCCAGCCGTCGTCCGGCTTCGACACGATCTCGGAACACGGGTGCCTCCCTTCGCACGGCGCTCCAGTGCGGCGCCGTCTGGTCCTGCCGCTCCCGGGCCGACCCTCGGCTGTGGCCGACCCCGGAGTGGCCCCCAGCGTCTACCCGGTGGGCTGCAGTGCCAAACGGGCCCGACCAGCAGTCATCCGGTCACCGTCGTGTCGCCCGACATCAGGTCCCCACCGTCACGGTGCCGGCGCGTAGACGTTGAACCCGTCCTCGCGCACGAACCCGACCAGGGTCATGCCGGCGCGGCGCGCGGTCTCCACGGCCAGCGCCGTGGGTGCACTCATCGCGAGCAGCGTGCCGAAACCGGCCGCCCACGCCTTCTGCACCATCTCCACGCTGGCCCGGCCGCTCACGAAGAGACCGTGACCGGCCGTCGAAACACCGTCGAGCACCAGTGCACCGACGACCTTGTCGACGGCGTTGTGACGCCCCACGTCCTCACGTACCACCGTCACGCCACCGGACGCATCGAACACCGCGGCACCGTGCACGGCACCCGTGGCGTCGAAGAGATCCTGCCGCCGACGGACGGCGTCGGGAACGGCCTGCAGCACGGTGAAGTCGATCGGTTCGGCGTCGGGCAGCGGGTCGAGTCGCTCGCACAGCTCGTCGAGCTGATCGCTCCCGCACCACCCGCAGCTCGACGAGGTGACCCCCAGCC
>JAWLEC010000180.1:0-5643 GCA_041686315.1 Ilumatobacteraceae bacterium | reverse complement strand
GCCACGACCACCTCTCGGCATTCTGCCGCGGGCTGGCGACCCCGGACTCCTACCGCATGGCGGACGAGGCCAACCGCTACGAGCCCGTCCTGCACACCCACGACCGGTTCGGGCACCGGATCGACGAGGTCACCTACCACCCCAGCTACCACCACTTCATGCGCCGCAGCGTGGAAGCCGGGATGCACAGCCTGCCGGTCGAGCGGCCGTCGGGCGAGGGGGCGCGGGTGGTGCGTGACGCCCTGCTGTGGGCGGTCAACCAGATCGAGCCCGGCCACTCCTGCCCGATCTCGATGACCACGTCGGTGGTGCCGGCGCTCCGCCACCAGCCCGACCTCGCGGCGCAGTGGGAGCCCTTCATCACCTCCCGGCACTATCAGCCCGAGCTCGGAGTGCTGGGCACGGACAAGTCCAGCGCCATCCTGGGCATGGGGATGACCGAGAAGCAGGGTGGCTCCGACGTCCGCGCCAACACCACCACCGCCGTTCCCCACGCCGACGGCACGTACCGGGTCACGGGACACAAGTGGTTCACGTCGGCGCCGATGAGCGACGGGTTCCTCATCCTGGCCCAGGCGCCGGGCGGGCTGACCTGCTTCCTGCTCCCGCGGGTGCTGCCCGATGGTTCCCACAACGCCATCGAGATCCAGCGGCTGAAGGACAAGCTGGGCAACCGGTCCAACGCATCGTCCGAACTCGAGTTCCGGGAGGCCGTGGTGCAGCGGGTCGGCGAGGAGGGGCGTGGCGTCCGCACCATCATCGAGATGGTCAACGGCACCCGCATCGACTGCGTCTCCGCCGTCGTCGGCCAGATGCGTCAGGCCGTCAACCAGGCGGCATGGCACACCCGTCACCGCTCGGCCTTCGGCTCGCCGCTGGCCGACAAGCCCCTCATGCAGAACGTCGTGGCCGATCTCGAGCTCGACGTCGAAGCCTCGACGCTGCTGATGGCCCGGCTCTGGGGCGCCTTCGACCGCGAAGAGCTCGATCCGACCGAGGCGGCGTTCCGGCGGCTGGCCACACCGGTGGCGAAGTACTGGACCACCAAGATCACCACCGGGGTCGTACGCGAAGCGATGGAGTGCCTCGGCGGCAACGGCTACGTGGAGGACACGATCCTGGCCCGGCTGTTCCGCGAATCGCCGTTGTCGGCGATCTGGGAGGGCTCGGGGAACGTGATCGCCCTCGACATCGTGCGGGCCCTCGGCCGCGAGCCGGCCGCCGGCGAGGCGTTCCTCGCCGAGCTCGAACTGGCCAGAGGTGCCGACCGGGCCGTCGATGTCGCGATCGACGCCTGCCGCGACGCGCTGGCAGCGCCGAGCGACCCCGAGGCCGGCGCCCGCCGCCTGGCGGAGCAACTGGCCGTCACCTGGTCGGCGACACTGCTGCTGCGCTACGCGCCCCCCGCCGTGGCCGACGCCTACGTGGCGAGCCGCCTGGTCGAACGTCACGGCCTCCTCTACGGCACGCTGCCGTCGGGTCTCGACGTGGCGGCCATCGCCGCCCGGGCCCACATCGAGCGGTAGGCGGCGGCTGCTGCTGCGGTTTCGTGCGTCTGCCGGTGATCCGGCTCGTCGGGCGTGACCGGCAGCTGCTACGAACAGCCGGATGGGGAACTGGAACTTCGCTGACATCTGGGAAGTCGTCGCCGACGAACTGCCCGACGCCCTCTGCCTGATCCACGGCGACGACCGCCGCACGTGGGCCCAGGTCGACCGACGCGCCGACGGTGTCGCACGACATCTGCTCGACGCCGGACTCGAACGCCAGCAGGCGGTGGCCCAGTACCTGTACAACGGCCCCGAGTACGTCGAGTCGACCTACGCCGCGTTCAAGGCGGCGTTCGCCCCGGTCAACACCAACTACCGGTACACCGCCGACGAGCTGCTGTACCTCTGGGACAACGCCGACGCCGGCGCGATCGTGTTCCACGGAACGTTCGCCCCGACGATCGAGCCGATCCGTGACCGGCTGCCGAAGGTGAAGTCGTGGCTGTGGGTCGACGACGGCAGCGGCGACTGCCCCGACTGGGCGACGCCCTACGAGACGGCGGCCACCAGCGGGGCGAGCCGGGTCGCACCCGACTGGGGACGCAGCGGCGACGACCTGAACTTCCTCTACACCGGCGGCACCACCGGCATGCCCAAGGGCGTGATGTGGCGCCAGGACGACCTCGCCGTGAAGCTCACGGCCACCCTCGGCACCCCGCTCAGCGACGACGGCACCGTCGACGACCTGCGGGGCACCTTCACCCAGCCGGGCCCGCGATTCCTGCCGGCGTGCCCGCAGATGCACGGCACCGGCAACTTCCCGTGCCTCAGCACGCTGAGCGGCGGCGGCAGCATCGTCACGCTCACCAACCGCAAGTTCGACGCCGTCGAGCTGCTCGACACGATCGAGCGCGAGGGCGTGAACACCATGGCGATCGTCGGCGACGCCTTCGCCAAGCCGATCCTGCGCGCGCTCGACGCCGACCCCGGCCGGTGGGATCTCACCTCGCTCGTCGGCATCGTGTCGTCGGGCGTGATGTGGAGCAAGGAGTCCAAGCAGGGCCTGCTCGACCACCACCCGGGCATGGTGCTGATGGACGCGTTCTCGTCGTCGGAGGCACTCGGGATGGGGTCGTCGGTGTCGGCGGCCGGCGCACCCGCGGAGACGGCGAAGTTCGAGCTCAGCCCGGAGACGATCGTGATCGACGACCTCGACCGGCCGCTGCAGCCCGGCAGTGGCGAGATCGGACGCCTGGCTGTCGGCGGCCGCCAGCCGATCGGGTACTACAAGGATCCCGAGAAGACGGCGCGTACCTTCCTCGAGATCGACGGTCAGCGGTATTCGTGTCCGGGCGACTTCGCCACCGTCGACGCCGACGGCAGGATCACGTTGCTGGGCCGAGGATCGGTGTGCATCAACTCGGGTGGCGAGAAGATCTTCCCGGAGGAGGTGGAGGAGGCGATGAAGACCCACCCCGACGTGCTCGACGCCGTCGCCGTCGGCCTGCCCGACGAGCGGTTCGGTGAAGTCGTCACCGGTGTCGTGGAACCGAAGCCGGGCAGCACCGTCGACGCCGACTCGGTGATCGCCCACGTGAAGCAGCGTCTCGCCGCCTACAAGGCACCCAAGCACATCGTGGTCGTCGGCACGATCGGCCGGGCCGCCAACGGCAAGGTCGACTACAAGCGCCTGCGGGAAGACGCCGGCCAGGTGCTCCAGCCCGGCTGATCACTGCGCGAGGCCACGGGTCAGGTGGCGGAACGGCCGAGCTTCCAGTACCCGCGAGCGGTGACGCTCGACCGGGTTCGGCCGCGCTCGTCGAAGAGGTGGGTCCGCAGCCGCTGCACTGCAGCAGCCTCACCGGCGACCCACACGGCGTCGGGGAGCGACTCGATCCGCTCCACCGCGGCGACGAACGCGTCCCCCGGCGCTGCGCCGGCCGCCGCCTCGTGCCAGGTCACCGTGGCGTTGGGGTGTGCGGGCAACTCCAGTCGAGCCTCCGGTGCCGTGATCTCGACGTGCACCTCCACCGACCGGTCGGGGTCGATCGCCTCGAGCAGTTGTCCGATCGCCGGGATCGCCGACTCGTCTCCCGTCAGCAGGAACGATCGTGCGTCGGCGTCGACCGCCTCGCTGCGGCCCGGGCCCGAGATCGCCACCTCGTCGCCGATGTCCGCCCGGCGAGCCCAGTCGGTGGCTGCTCCGTGGTCGTGGAGGACGAGATCGAGCGTCAGCTCCCGGCGTTCCTCGTCGAAGTAACGGGGCGTGAACGTGCGGATCGGCGCCCGGCGGCCGTCGGGCAGCTCGAACTGGTTGCCGGTCCACGTCGGCATCACGATCTCGTCGTGGCCCTCGGGCGGGAGCAGCAGCCGGACACTCGACGCCGGCGCCTCGATCACGAAACCCTCGAGCTCGTCACCACCCGACACCACCCGCAGCATGCGGGGGCTGAGCGACTCGGTCGACCGGACGCGAACGCGGCGGAACGCCGGAGGCTCACGGCGAACCCGTCGGAGTCGGTCGGCAGCGGCGTCGGGGGTCACGGCGTCGTCGGAGGTCACGGGTCAGCGGGGGTCCGTGGCTCGGTGCCGGGTCATGACGCCATTGTGGCACGGGCCACGACGTCGGTGCCGCTCGACGGCGTCGTCGCTCGACCGTGTCAGCGGGGCCCGGCCAGGGCGGTGGTGAGATCCTCCAGTTCGTCGACGCCGCCGGCGTAATAGGCGATCCAGTCCGGGCCCATGTCGCGGCGGCGGGCACCGTCGAGGTGCTCCGACCACCGGCGATGCGTGGCCTCTGCTGCAGCGGGGAGAGCCTCTCGCGCCCGTCGCGCCCGCTCGATCTCGCGGAGCGCAGCCATCCGGCCCTCCAGGTACTTCACCCCGGGAACCGACCCGGCCGATCGCGAGATCGAGCAGAGCGACGAGCCGCCTGCGGCTGCGGTCAGTTCCTGTTCCACCCGGCGGCGCCGTTCGTCGAGGACGGCCGCCTCCGTGTCAGATGCCATGTGACCATCAGAACACCGGCGACGGAGCGACCGACAGGGCCGAGTGCCCCTGTCGCGCGATGTCGCCCGGCGCGATCATGGTGCGCGACGGGTGGTCGACTCGGTTGGGGAGCACATGTGAGACTTGCACTCGCAGGCGACACGATGTTGGGCCGTCTGGTCGCCGAGCGTCTGGAGGCCGACCCGGGCACCGAGCTGTTCGCTCCCGGTGTCGCCGCGGTCGTCCGTGACGCCGACGCCTGCGTGCTGAACCTCGAGTGCGCCGTCTCCGACCGGGGTGAACGATGGCCCGACCCGCACAAGCCGTTCTTCTTCCGGGCACCGCCGGTGGCCGTCGACGTGCTCGTGGACCTCGGCGTGGATGCCGTGACCATGGCGAACAACCACGCGCTCGACTACGGCCACGAGGCACTCCTCGACACGATCGACCTGGTGGCGGGTGCCGGCATCGCCGTCGTCGGCGCCGGCCGGGACGAGGCCGAGGCACGTCGGCCCCGGGTGATCGAGCGCGCCGGCACGCGGATCGGCATCGTGGGGGTCACCGACCACCCCGCCGACTACGCAGCCGGCGCCGATCATCCGGGGGTCGCCTACGCCGATCTGCGTCGCGAAACCCCGCGGTGGCTGCTCGACACGGTCGCCGACCTGCGCGCCGATCCCGACGTCGACGTGGTGCTGGTGACGCCGCACTGGGGCCCCAACATGGTGGAGGCGCCACTCGCCCACGTACGCCGCGCGGCCGCTGAGCTGCTCGATGCCGGGGCGACCCTGGTTGCCGGCCACTCCGCGCACGTGTTCCACGGCGTCGCCGAGCGCGTCCTCTACGACCTCGGTGACTTCATCGACGACTACGCGGTCGACCCGGTGCTGCGCAACGACCGCGGGCTGCTGTTCGTGGTGACGATCGAGGGGGACGTCCCCGTGCGGCTGGAGGCGGTGCCGCTCGCGCTGGAGTGCTGCCACACACGCCGCGCCGATCCCGACGAATCGGCCTGGATCGGCCGCCGGTTCCACCGGGCCTGTGCGGCGCTCGGCGCACAGGTGCACGAACACGACGACCGCCTGATCGTCGAGTTCCGCTCCGGCGCAGCGTCGTAGGCCAGCCCTGCCCTGCCCTGCCCTGCCCTGCCCTGCCCTGCCCTGCC
>JAWLEC010000179.1:0-5653 GCA_041686315.1 Ilumatobacteraceae bacterium | reverse complement strand
AGGCGCCGAGTGCCGGACCGTCACCGGTCCATCGACCGCCGAGGTACTCGGGCGAGAACTGCGACGGCAGGTCGATGTCGGTGACGAGGCCCCACACCACCTCGACCGGGGCGGCGACCTCGAGTTCCACCCAGGTGCCGGGGCCGTCGGCCAGGGTGACGGGGTCGCTCGGGCCGTGCTCGAAGGTCCGCGGTCCTCCGTCGGGAGTGGCTGCCGATGGTTCGCTCATGAGCCGTTGCGCCGATCCTCGATGCTGGTGCCGATGGTGGTGCGGGGGTGGGTGTGTGCCGACCCTGATGGCCGGCTGCCGACGCTACTACGCTCGGCCCGACCCCGAGCTGGCCCCGGAACCTCGCTGTCGGCGTGACCACCCAGGGCAGTCTCGGGCCGACCGGGGAGGGGCTCGTGGCCGACACCACACCGACGCACACCGACATTTCCGACGATGCCGACGCCGTCGCGTCGATGACGACGTCACGACCACCGGGGCACGGCTCGGTGCGCGCCTACGACTGGATCGGCCACCACGTCGCCAACCGTCCGGCCAAGGAGGCGGTACGTGATCTCGGTACCGGCCGCAGCTTCACCTACGCCGACCTCGATCGCCGCGTCGACGCCATGGCTGCGTACCTCACCTCGCTCGGGATCGGGCGCGGCGACCGTGTCGCGGTGCTCGCGCAGAACGGCGTGGAGTACTTCGACGTGCAGTTCGCCTGCGCCCGCACGGGCGCGATCTGCGTCCTGCTCAACTGGCGTCTCACCGTGACCGAACTCGACTACATCTTGAACGACAGCTCGCCGATGCTGCTCGTCCACGACGCATCGTTCACCGAGCCGGCGGAGGAACTGCAGCGACGGTGCTCGATCGGCACGCTGCTCGCCATCGACGGCGGCAGACACGGCAGCCCCTACGAGACGGTGCTGGCCGAGTTCGACGGCCGCACGGTCGAGCGTGCCGACCTCACCCACGACGACGTCATCACGATCATGTACACCTCGGGCACCACGGGGCTGCCGAAGGGGGCGATGATCACCCACGGCATGAACTTCTGGAACTGTGTCAACCTCGGCGTGCCCGCCGGCGTGGGGCTCGACACCGTGCACCTGAACGTCCTGCCGCTGTTCCACACCGGCGGCCTCAACTGCTACAGCAACCCGGTCCTCCACGCCGGTGGCACCGTGGTGATCCAGCAGGCGTTCGAACCGGCCGAGACGCTGCGGATCCTCGGTGATCCCGAGCAGGGCATCACCCACTTCTTCGCCGTGCCCGCCCCGTACCAGTTCATGATGCAGCACCCCGACTTCGACGACACCGACCTGTCGCGTCTGCGCATCGCCGGCGTCGGTGGAGCCCCGTGCGCTCTGGCGATCATGGAGCGCTGGATGGAGCGCGGCGTGCTGCTGGCGCAGGGCTTCGGCATGACCGAGACCAGTCCCGCCTGCATCTTCCTCGACCCCGGCGACGCGCTGCGCAAGATCGGATCCACCGGCAAGGCGCTGCTGCACACCGAGTTCCGCATCGTCGCCGAGGACGGCGCCGACGCCGGCCCCGACGAAGTGGGCGAGCTGTGGGTGGCCGGGCCGAACATCACCCCGGGCTACTGGAACCGCCCCGACGCCACCGCCGACGCGTTCGAGGGTCGGTGGCTGAAGACGGGTGACGCGGCGCGGGTGGACGACGAGGGCTTCGTGTACATCGTCGACCGGTGGAAGGACATGTACATCTCGGGCGGCGAGAACGTGTATCCGGCCGAGGTGGAGAACGTGCTGTACCAGTTGCCCGAGGTCGCCGAGGCGGCGATCATCGGCGTGCCGCACGGACGATGGGGCGAGGTCGGTCTGGCCGTCATCGCCGTCAAGTCCGGCTCCACCCTCGATCGGGCCGCCGTGGTGGCGCACTGCGCAGCGCGTCTCGCCAAGTTCAAGGTGCCCAACGACATCACGATCGTCGAACAGCTTCCCCGCAACGCCACCGGCAAGGTGCTCAAGCGTGAGCTGCGGGCGCAGTTCGTCGACGCCGACGCGCCGGCGATCTCGTGACCCGGCCGGTGGGCTGCGTCACGCCGCCGTCACCGGCGACGATGGCGAGCGCCCACCATCCGGCTGCTGTGGAGCGGTCCACGCCCGACGTCAGTCGAGCACGAACGTGACGAGCATGTTCACCTTGTAGCCCGAGATCTTGCCGTTCTCGACCTGTACTTCCTGCTCCTTCACCCAGGCCGACTTCACGTTGCGGAGCGTCTCGGTGGCTCGGTCGACTCCCTGTGCGATCGCGTCGTCGAAGCTCGTCTCCGACATGCTCGAGATCTCGCTGACTCGTGCGACACTGCTCATCTCTACTCCTTCATCGTGGTTGGGTCGTCGCCATTGCGGTGACGGTGGGACCCTTCCCCATCGGTGCCGACCCCAAACGGAGCGGGGGCAGGTTCACGGCTTGAGTTCGGCCAGATCGAACCGGTGGGTCTCGCCCGGGCCGACCGTCACCTGTTCGGTCTTGACGGCCACCTCGACGCCCTCGTCGTTGACGGTCTCGCAGCGCACGCTCAGCTCGTTCTGGGTCACCTCCACGAAGAGGTCCCAGTGGGTGCGGAAGTGCAGCGTCAGCACGAGGGACTCCACCTCCTTCGGCAGTCGCGGGTTGAAGCGGACGACGTCACCCTCCACGCAGAGGCCGGTGTACGCCCGCTGGACCAGGTCGATCGTGCCGGCCATCGCTCCGAGGTGGATGCCTTCGGGCGTCGTGCCTCCCTGGACGTCCTTCACGTCGCTCTCCAGAGCGCGGCGGTACCACTTCCAGGACGCCGCACGGTCGGATCGGGCGAGCACCCAGGCATGCACCACGCTCGACAGGGTGGAACCGTGTGACGTCCGCGCCATGTAGTAGTCGACGTTGGCGGGGATGTCGTCGGGCCGGAACCGGTATCCGAGATCCTCCAACAGTGCGACGAGTTCGTTCGCGGAGAGCAGGTAGAACAGCATCGCCACGTCGGCCTGCTTCGACGCCTTGTACCGGTCGGGCGAGTCTCCCTCCGCTTCGAGGATGCGGTCGAGCCGGGAGATGTCGCCGTACTTCTCGCGATACGCCTCCCAGTCGAACTCCTGCAGGTCGCGGTATCCCTCGAACTGCTCGATCAGGCCGGCGCTCATGAACGGGACGAACATCTGCGTCGAGACCTGTCGCCAACGGTCGAGGCGCTGCTCGCCGAGATCGAGCTCGTCGCAGAGTTCGTCCCTGCGCCGTGGGGGGAGCACGTCGAGGACGTCGAGTGCCCGCCGCAGCACCCAGGCGGCCATCACGTTGGTGTAGGCGTTGTTGTCGAGGCCGGGCTCGGCGGCGTCCGGGTACCGCGTGTGGTACTCGTCGGGTCCGATCACGCCGCAGATCACGAACCGCTGACGGTTCGCGTCCCAGTCGGCGAGGTCGGCGAAGAAGTCGGCGATCTCCAGCAGCACCGGTGCTCCTGCCTCGTACAGGAACTCGTGGTCGGCGGTGACCTGCCAGTGCCGCCAGACGTTGTAGGCGACGGCGATGCCGGAGTGTCGTTGCAGATGGGTCGGGTCGGGATTCCATCGACCCGAGCGAGGGTTGAGGTGCCACTGTTGGCTCTCCTCACGTCCGGTGCTGCCGCTCTGCCAGGGGAACATCGCGCCGCGGAACCCGAGTTCCCGAGCGGCGCGCCGGGCCGCGGCGAGCCGGCGGGACCGGTAGCGGATCGCCGCCCGGGAACGGAGCGGGAACCGGAAGTCGAGGAACGGCAGGACGAACAACTCGTCCCAGAAGATGTGCCCCCGATAGGCCTCGCCGTGCCAGCCGCGAGCCGGGATGCCGACGTCGAGGTCGGCGGTGTGGTCGGACACGGACTGGTGGAGGTGGAACATGTGCAGGTGTAGGACGAGGTCGGCCCACTCGTCGCCGGAGCGCAGCTGCAGGCGGCTGCGTTCCCACTGACGTCGCCACGCCTCCTTCTGCGACTCGAACAGCGAGTCGATCCCTGGTGCACCGTCGAGGGAGGTGACGACGTCGTGCAGTGGTTCGTACCCTCCGCGATGCCGGGCCGATGCCAGCGCCACCACCTTGCGCACGGTGACCTGGCGTCCCGGTTCGAGCCGGCCGCTGCGCTCCACGTAGGCGTGCTTGCCGTCGGTGACCACGCGCGGCTCGTCGGGCTCGGACAACCCGTCGATCTGAACCCGCGCCGCCACCGCGACCCGCAGCTTCGACGACGGGGTCCGGGCGACGACCCAGACGTCGTTGGTCGGACTGGTCGAGTGTTGCATCCGGTGTCTGACACCGGATGCAACGTCGGTCCGGCCACCGACTTCGAGCACGTCGAGGTGGCGGCCGTCGAGGGCCTGGTAGCGGTCGACGCCTGCGTTCTCGACGGATCCGTCGATGCCCGCCCGGACGGTGATCCGGCCCCACGCCTCACCCGTGTGACCGGCTGAGTCGTCGGACGGCTCCAGCGTGACCTCCTGCACGGCCAGGTGCGGGTCGGCCATGTGCACCGCGCGTCGTTCCCTCCAGACGAGATCTCGGAGCCCGTCGTGATGGAGGTGCGCTTCCCACCGAGCGACTCCGGCGTCGATGTCGAGAGCGAGGCGGTAACCGCTGACCTGGTCCGCTCCTCCACGGAACCACGGCCCGTCGCCGTGACGGAACGTCACCGGCAGCCAGTTGGGGAGGTTGACGAGATCCTCGTTCTCGATGTCGCGGCCGGCGATCTGGCTCGTCACCCGGTCGTAGCCGCCCGCCAGGTAGGTGCCCGGATAGTGGACACCATCGGCGCGGCTCCACGCACAGGCGCCGCGGGTGACGAACACACCGTTGCCCAGCGCACAGATCGCCTCCCGCAGCCCTTCCTCGTCGGGGTCGAAGCCGTCGTAGGTGAGCACCTCACGGGGCGCTTCGTTCATGGGACTCCCTTCACCGGCGGCTCCACCGCCGTGGGCCGTCTCCACCACGGAGATGCCCGAGCAGCGCCGGAACGAAACGACGCCGCTCGCGCGGTCGTCCCCGACCGGGGGCGCAGCTCGTTTGGTTCCACGAACCCCGGGGTACCGGCACCTCGGAAGGGTGACCGTCCCCAACTCGAAGGAGAGACCGCCGTGAGCAGCAAGCACACCGTCGCCGACGACATCGTGTACGACCTCGTCAGCATCCAGTACCACGCACTGAAGGGCGCCGAGGTCTACAGCCGGTACCTCGACGACGCCCATGCCACGGACCATCCCGAACTGACCGAGTTCATCGAGGAGTGCCGGCGCCAGGACAACGAGCGCGCGCAGAAGTGCCACGAGTTCCTGCACGATCTCACCAAGGACGGCATCGGCTGAGCCGACTCGTCCGGATGACGCCGATCCGGCCGCCGGCGTCACACCGTCGTTGCCCGAGCGGCCGGGAGAAACGAGTTCCGAGGAGGAACGATGAGCGAGCTGTGTCTCTGGCTGGAGGACGTCGGCAACGACGACACCGCCCGGGTCGGAGGGAAGAACGCATCACTCGGTGAGATGATCCGTCACCTGGGCGCTGCCGGCGTGCGTGTTCCCGAGGGCTTCGCCACCACCGCCGACGCGTACCGGACGTTCATCGAGAACAACGAGCTCGCCGATCCCATCCGCAAGCAGCTCGAGCGACTGGACGAGGGCGATGCGG
>JAWLEC010000028.1:0-25335 GCA_041686315.1 Ilumatobacteraceae bacterium | reverse complement strand
CGCCCCACCAACCGTCAGACCCCGCTCACGCCGCCTCGACCACCCAAGGCGTCCTCACCAGCCGATCACCGAGGCCGGGCCGGTGGATCGAGGCTCAGACGCCATGCAGTCATCGAATGCCTGCTTCGCGGCGACGAACGCGGGGTTCTCCGAGGCTTCCCGCACGAGCGCCTGAGCGCGCTGATGGACCTCGGTCGGCGCCAGGTGCGGTTCGATGATCTCGGCCATCGCCTCCGAGGAGCATTCGAGAACTGCGTCGGGATAGCGCTCGATCTCCTGATCGGAAAGGTTTGCCATGAACTCATGGCCCTTGTTCGTCGCATCAGCACCGAGCCTCGCCTCTTCGGCTTCCCACTTCGCCTCAGCGGTGACGCCGAAGCCGAACTGCTCAGCGAATCCGACCACGTCATCCGCTCTCAGCTGGGCGACGTCGGAGACGGGGGATGTCTCGACGGAGTAGGGAAGGCCTTCGCTCTGCATGCAATCGCTGATGCTGTTCTCCACGGCGAGGAGCTCGTCGGCCCAGTACGCAGGTCCGACGTTCCGGCCCAGATAGTCATCGAGCCGCTCCCCCGGCACGTCCGTTTCCGCGTTGACGATTTCAGAGGCGGTGCTCGTGCCGCCGGCGACGCCGCCGATCGCCAGAGCGCCGCCCGCTCCGACGAGTGCGACGGCGGATGCCACGAGAGCAGCGTTCTTCTTGTTCATTGCTGTTGATGCCTTTCGTTCGGTGGTGTGCTGGCCTCTGTTCCTCATGACCACGAGCAATTCGAGTTGTAGGTCGTCTCGGAGCCGTTCAGCTTCCGATGAGCCACGACATACGGTGGCGTGTTCCCATTGCGGATGTACCCGATCTGGGCGCCGGTGCAGTACGCCTGATAGTCCTCGTCCTGGCTCCAGTTGGTCGAGCTGCCGTACATGTATCGGTGCTCGAAGTGCAGGTGCTCGGAGCCTGTGCCAGTTGCTCCCATCTGCATGAGCTCTTGGCCCGCATTGACCACATCGCCGACGTTCACCTTTCGGCTGTTAGTCTCTCCGTGGCAGTTCAACCACCCGTGGGTGCCGGATGCGGCAGCCGACGAGTTGTAGCGGACCAACACGCCGCAACCGCTGTCGCTCGACGAGCGCACATAGCCCGAGCGCGTTGCGAACACGGGATCTGGCTCCCAGGACTGAAAGAGGTCGTTCGCCCACCAGCGGTGGTTCGTGTCGCCGCACGCCCCTTGTCCGTGATGGCATACCCCCGAGTGCCAGGTCGACTGGCCGTCGATCGCCGACTGTTCGATTGGAAGGTGGTATCCACTCGGCGACGCGGTCGCGGTCGGGGCTGCGACGCCCGCAACGCCGACCAGTCCGGCGACGCCGGCTGCGGCGGCGGCCGTTTTCATGAGCTTGGTGTTCACTGATGTCTCCTTTCGACAAGAGACACCCAAGCCGGATCGGACGTCGGACGTCTGACGAGATCGGAGCAGTGATTGACGGCAGCTGGCGGAGACACGCCAGCGCCGGGCTGATCTCCGACAGTCCGAGCGGAGCTAGATCCAGCCTTCTCGCACAGCGAGGGCAATCGCTTCGCTGCGGTTCTCCACCCCGATCTTGCGCCACACATCCTGCATCTGGCGATAGACGGACCGCTCCGAAAATCCGGCAGCGCGAGCGACGTCGATCACGCGTTGACCGTCCGCAAGCTCCTGGAGGAGTTCGAGTTGGTCAGCATCCAGTGGGCAGTTCTGAGCAGGCCCGATCGCGTCGGCCACGGCGTAGCCAGCACTGGCCAGCCGCGCCGCGCCGTTGGCAGATACGGCTGCGGCGACCTCCCGATACGGGGTGATCGACGGCGGTCGATCGCGGATCTTCAACTGATCGTCCTGCCCCTCGGGCAATCCAAGGTTCTGCTCAAGCACGCTTGAAGCCGAGTTGAGGTAGGTCGCAACGATCAGCCAGTCTCGTGCGATCTCAGGATCAGCTGCATGGATCGCCATCGCCTCGGCGGCTGCCCTGAATCTGGTTCCCAGCCGAGCCAGGTATTGATCGGGCAGAACTCGACGGAAGGCAGGAAAGGTCGACTCGTGAAACGGTCTCGCCCATGGCATGTCGTCCTCGCCAGGTGCGACCCCGAGGCCATGCGCCTCCGTGAGAGCGTCTCCAAAGCGACCAACGCGACGAGCCACGATGCCTATCAATGTCGACGACACGCCGGTGACTATACGGGCACTCCGAGCGCGTGGCAGATCTCTGACAGCGCTGTTTCACCTTCTCCGCGAGTGCGTCCGACGTGCGCCAGGACAGCCAACCGATACTGGCTCCATGACACGGACAACGGGCGGCGCTGAACGCTGGACGCCGGGCAGAGGCTCCGGGGCGGTCGTCGTGAGCGGCGTCGTACTGCTCACTGCCGCATGCGCAGCAGCCGAAACCACATCGGAATCGACGTCGCCGACACCGAGCCGTGCCCCGTCGACATCATCCGTCTCCACGTCTACGTCGGTACCTGCCGACGTAGACGTCACCGGCTCTTCGACGTCCGCACCGCCGACGACCTCGCATTCAACTACGTCGCAGGCCGCTTCGACGAGTACCTCGGCGCCCACAACAACAACGGCTGCGACGACCTCGACGTCGACAACGACTACTCCTCCAGTTCCTGCGATCGAGGGTCTGTCGTGGTGGCCTGATGCTGACTCTCCGATCGTTGCGCCACCGGTGATGTTGGCGACCGAGGGTGTGCCCCCGCATTTGCACTTCGTGCAGTACGAATTCGAGCAAGCGGCCGAGGCGCCAACCACACATCGACAGGTCTGGTTCTCCGAGGACGTCAGCAGTTGGATCTGGATCGGCACCACTCTCGACTCGCTGCCCACGACACCGCCTGCGAGTCGGAAGCCGCTCGACACGTCGGCGTGGACGACTGAGTGGTCCGAAGCCTTCCTCGTGCCGACTGCCGGTGGCGTGACGGCTCTGGCGCTTCAGGACGACGCCCGCGTCGGGTGGGTCGATGTTCGTGGCTTTCGAGTCGACGAGACGCTCCTCACGGAGATAGCCGGAACGTTGCAGCCGATCGACGTAGCTGATCGTGGGTGGACGTCCCCAGTGCTGGACGACTTTGTGTTCTTCGGTGCTGACGAGGGCGGGCGAGCGTCATACCGATCGCTTCTGTGGAGCAATGGCGACAATCGGCCGCAGGCCGAGCTGAGAGTCTCGACGAACGCCGCCGACGACTTCGCGCTCGCTTGGCAGCTGGGGCTGACCGCCGAGCAAGTTGAAATCGGTGGCCGATCAGCGATTCTCGTGGAGTCCGGATCTCGCTGGTACGCCCACTGGAGGACCGACAACGGCGTCAGTGTCACCGCTGGCGTCCGCGGGACCCGAGAGGACGCCATGCAGTTCTTCGAGTCGGTCCGTCCGTTCGACGGCGACGAACTCGACTCCCTCGTCCAACCCATCCCGGACTCGATGTCTCGCGGATGCCAGTCCATGTGGTGCTGAGCGTCGAGCTGCCCGATCGAAGCAAGTGAACGGACGAGTCAAGAGATGACCATCCAAGAAGTCCCCAGCGCGGTATCGACCGCTAGCTGTTGCGAGACCAGCACGACGCCACCGACCCAACGCCGATTGCGATTCGGTCCAGTCCATGTTCTCGCACCGCTGGCTGTCGCTCTCGTGCTCCGGAACCGCGTCGGCTGGTTCGCAACAGAAGACCTTCGGCTCTGGTCGACCCTCTTCGTTTCGATCACCGTGCAAGCTCTTCCCTTCCTGGTGCTCGGTGTCGTCATGTCCGGGACCATCGCAACGTTCGTCTCCCCATCGGTCGTCGAACGACTCGTCCCACGACGCCCGGCTCTCGCAGTCCCAGCCGCCGGCGTGGCCGGCCTCGCCCTCCCCGGATGCGAGTGCGGATCAGTTCCAATCGCCGGCCGGCTCGTCGGCGCCGGTGCTCCACCTGCTGCCGCGCTGACGTTCCTCCTAGCGGCCCCTGCGATCAATCCGGTCGTATTGGTGTCCACGGCCGTCGCCTTCCCTGGCTCGCCCGAATTCGTTGGCGCCCGATTCGCAGCCTCGTTCATTGCGGCCATCACCGTCGGATGGTGGTGGGCACGACGCGATCGAACGTCGCTGCTCGCTAGTCACGATCACTTTCACGACCACCACGGGGACGGTCGTTGGTCGATCTTCACCGATTCGGCATCCCGCGACCTGGTGCACGCCGGCGGCTACCTCGTCGTCGGTGCGGCTGCTGCTGCGACGCTGCAGTTGGTCATTCCTCGAGCGGCCCTCGATGCGGTTGCCGACAACGAGTTGGCGTCGATCCTCGTGTTCGCTTTGCTTGCGGTGCTCCTTTCGATCTGTTCCGAGGCAGATGCATTCGTCGCCGCCGGCCTGCCCCAATTCTCGACGACCTCACGATTGGTGTTTCTCGTCGTCGGACCGGTGATCGACCTCAAGCTCATCGCCATGCAGAGTGGCGTCTTCGGTCGACGCTTCGCACTCGTCTTCGCCCCCGTCACACTGGTCGTCGCCGTCCTAAGTGCCGTCGTCGTCGGAAAGGTGTTGCTGTGAATCGCGAAGGACGTGGTCTCATCATGCTGGTCGTCGGGGTCGTAGGGATCCGCCTCGTCCTGACAGGCGACTACGCAGCGTTTGTCCAACAGCGGATGAGGTGGCCGCTGGCAATCGCTGCTCTCATGGCCGTAGGACTCGCAGTCGTCGACCTCGTTGCGTGGGCCCGGGCCGACGATGCCCCAGGACCCGACAGTGCGCCCCGAGTTGCGTCGCTGTTGGTCGCGCCGGTGTGTGCGCTTCTCGCCGTAGCCCCAGCTGCCCTCGGCGCATCGGCAGCGAACCGTGTCGACCCGTACGAACCTCCAGCCTCTCAGAAATCGTGGGAAGTCGGGGAGGAGGATCCCCTGCCGATGAGGGTGATCGACTTCGTCGACCACGCTCTCCACGACCCCGATCAACAACTAGTCGGAAGAGACGTGGAACTCGAGGGAATGGTCGTGAACGATCCGGCGGTAACGGACGGTTTCATGCTCGTCCGGTTCGTCGTGAGCTGCTGCGCCGCAGACGGTGTCCCTCTCAAGGTGATCCTGCACGGCACGCAGAGCGACCTCGCTGATGACACCTGGGTTCGGGCGGTCGTCTCACAGCGGCCCGTTCCGCCAAGAGAGCCATCTGAAGTCGGCCCGCGCATCGTCGAGGCCGACCTCGTCGCAGTCCAGGTCATGCCGAACGCCCCAGACTCTCCATACGAATCGCCATTCTGACAACGGCCGGTCACCTCAAGAGTGACTCGGGAGCTCAAGGCGTTCGTCACCACCGGCGCGCCTTCGACCGCGCAGGGTCCTTCGACCCCGCAGCTGCCCGACAGACGGACGGGTTCTACGACCCTCTCCGTGGGTACGACCGAAACGCGTATCATCGCGATAACAGTTGCCCTCCGATCGTTGTGGGTCATGGGGAGGGAGTTCGATGGTCCTGAGTCCGCGGGAGAGCGGGACGAGGGTGGCGTCGGCGGTGTGGAACCCGAACGCCCTGCGGGACGATGAGCCGGACTCAGTTGTTGAGCCCTTCGATGCGTCCGCTGGAGAGTCCGTGTTCGATTGCGACGAGGATCCCGGCGCAACGGGCGCGGATGGTTCGTGCGAGATTGGCGAACGGGGCGAGCCGGCAGCATTGCGCCCACGAGCACCAGCGGTCGAGCAGCTCGACGCCGACCTCAGCGGCGTGGAGGTCGCCGGCGAAGATCGCCCGGAATGCTGCTCTAGTCCTGAGCCCGGTTCCAACAAACCGACCTGTCACCGATTCGTGCAGCAGACCCCATCCGCTCGGAACACGCGCAGCGGCAACTGCGGCGTGCGGATCGGACACGTGACGCCCGCCGATTCGGTCGGTGTGTCGCTCGACCAGCCGAACCCGTCCTACATTGCGCGACGCGAAGGCGCACCGAACCCCCGCGGGAACCGGCAGGGAGCACCTTGCGCACGCTGACCCGAGCGATGACGCGCGTCGAGGCTTGAGAGCGCGGAAACGCGCGGTCCTGGCGCCGCCTCGACCCGACCTACATCCGGCATTCTGATCAGTCGTATCCACGCATAACGCGCGCTCCGTTAGCGCTACTACGGCGAGCAACAGACGATGCACGCTGGCACGTTCTGGCAGGCCTCGACTCGGCGCAGTTAGCCGGCTGCCGTCAGTTCGATGGAGACGGTCAGGTCCAGTGCGCTCGCCACCTTCTGCAGCGTTGTGAGCGTTGCGCCGGTGCCGCCGGCCTCGAGACGAGCCACCGCTGCCTGACTGGTGCTCATACGAGCAGCGAGCTCGCGCTGGCTGAGTCCAGCTGCCTCGCGGGCATCGCGCACGCGCTCGCCGACTTCAAGCGCGAGACGAGTCGCCTCGTACGTCTCGTCGAACTCGGCGCGCTCGTCGTCGCTCATCGTCGCCAGGCGACGGCGCTTGATCTCGTCAATCGTCGTTTTCGTCATCGGTCATCCTCCTCGGCCGTGTGGCCCTCTGCGATGCATCGCTCCATCGCTCGTCTCGCACGCTGCACCTCGGCGCGCTCGTTCTGACGCTGCTTGCGGAACACCGTCAGCAGCACGATCCGTCGGTCGGCAGCGAAGAAGTACGTGATCCGCCACGCGACCCGCTGCAGGTCGAAGCGCAACTCCAGCAACCCGCCGCCGAGCGATCGTGACGCCGGCATCCGCAACTGGCTGCCGCGATCGCCGAGGCGCTCGATGTGCGGCAAGACGGCGGCGAACTCCTTGTTCGTTCGACTGTCGATCCACTCCTCCACCTCCGGCTCCAACTCGACGGACCACATGACACCAAAGATGATATCACCGCGAGAACTTCGGTAACGGCAGCCGTGCTCGTAGGGCCTTCGTAGAGGTAAACGCCGTCGCTCCGACCTCGTAACGATCACACCGCTCGACGGCGTGTCGGGAGGTACGGACGTCGGGCAATCGACGTCGACACCCAGGAGGCCACACGTGCAATCCATCCCGACCCACCGACCCCGAGCAGCGGTGCTGACCATCGCCGAGGTGATGGACGTCCTGCGCATCGGGCGAACCAAGGCCTACGAGCAGGCCCGGCTGTACCTCGACACCAACGGCGAGGACGGCCTCCCCTGCATCAAGGTCGGCGACTCCATCCGATTCCTCCGCCACGCCATTGAAGACCTCATCGGCGAACCCATCACTCCCACATCCACCGACCACCACGACACCGACCCACCCCGCACCACCACCACACCACCAACACGAACCAACCGAACACACCCCACCACCGACACCAACCCCCAACTCTTTACCGCCTAACCAACCACCCCCACCATGAACCGAAACACCACCCAACCAAGCCAACTCACCAACGAGAGACAGGTGCCCGCCGGCGGTCGGGAGTCGACATGATGCGCGTCCGCACCCTCTTCGCCCGCAGCGCACGAGCTGCGGCGGAGTACTACGGCAAGTACCTCGCCAAGGACGCCCACGAGATTCCCGGCCGCTGGACCGGCCGACAAGCCCCCGAACTCGACCTCATCGGCGACGTCACAATCGACGACCTCTCCGACGTCCTGGCCGGGCTCGACCCCCGAACCGGCGATCCACTCGGCCGGCCGCTTCTCGATCGGATCACCGCCAGCGGCAAGACCATCCCTGCCGTCGGCGGTTTCGACGCCACGTTCTCCGCACCGAAGTCACTGTCGATCTGGTGGGGCCTCACCGGCGACGAACGACTCGCTGAGTGCCACGACATTGCGGTTCGTGCCGCTGCATCCGCAATCGAGAGGTACGGCTCGACCACCCGCATCCGATCGAACGGCCGGCGCATGCATGTCGACACCAACGGCCTCACCATGGCCGTCTTCCGCCAGTCGACCAGCCGCGCCGACGACCCCCAGCTCCACTCCCACGTCATCATCTCCTCCAGGGTCCAGACACCCGACGGCCGCTGGTACGCACTCGACGCCCGCGTACTCAAGAAGCATCAGCGCACCTTCGGCGGCCTCTACCAGTCGGTTCTCCGAGCCGAGCTGACGAAGCGGTTCGGCGTCGCCTTCGACGACATCGACAACGGCCTTGCCGAGATCTCGGGCGCCCCCGCCGAACTGATCGCCCAGTTCTCCAAGCGTGCTGCCGACATCGACATCGAGATGGACGAACGCGTCGGCGCGTTCATCGACGAGATTGGCCGGGAGCCGACCCGCTTCGAACGCGCCGCCATCGAGCGCGAGGTCTCCCGAGACACACGAGCGCCGAAGACCGGCCGCTCCCCCGCCGACCTCCGAGCCCGCTGGATCGCCGAAGCAGCCGAAGTCGGCATCGACGTCCGCTCGCTCCCGGCCTCGATCGCAGCCGCCGCCCGCCGAGCGCCAACGCTCCAACCGGTGAGCGTCGACGCGATCCTCACCGAACTCGCCGAGCACCGATCGGTCTGGCATCGCCTCGACGTCCTCCGCACGCTCTGCGACCTCACCCCATCCCAACCCGGCCACGATGGAGCGACCTGGGCGGGCGCCCTCGAGCACGCAGTCGACACCGTCCTCGCCGACTGCATCGACCTCGACCCCGCCGGCGAGGCCGGCCAGCGTCGAGGGTCCGACGGCCGATCTATCTGGACCGAACCGATCGCCGCGCAAGCGACGAGCGAGCACGTACTCGCCCAAGAGGAGCGCATCCTCACTTGGGCGATGAGCACGCAGCTCGACGATCCCCAACCCGCACTGGAAATCGACCCGCTCGGACTCGACGGGGCCCAGCTCGACGCTGCGTCAGCCGTCGCAGGCGACGATCAGCTCGTGGTCGTCGTCGGACCCGCTGGCGCCGGCAAGACCCGAATGCTCGACACCGCTGTGTTCGCACTCCAGGATCGTGGCAGATCGATGATCGGCGTCGCTCCGACCGCCCGAGGAGCGGAGGTACTGCACTGGGAATCGAACCTCGACGCCGACACCGTCGCCAAGCTGATCCACGACCTCGACCATCCGAGCCCCGACTCGATCGCCGCCGGCCTCCCGCGTGGCACCACGCTCATCGTCGACGAGGCGGGCATGCTCAACACCGCCGACCTCCACCGCCTCGTCGACCACGTCGAGCGACACCAATGGCGCCTCATCCTCGTCGGCGACCCCCACCAGCTCGCACCAGTCGGCCGAGGCGGCATGTTCACCGAATTGTGCGACACCGTCCGCACCGTCGAACTCGACCAACTGCACCGCTTCACCGAACCGTGGGAAGCGAACGCGTCGCTCGCCCTCCGCCGAGGCGACTCCAGATCTCTCGACGTCTACAAGGCATTCGACCGCATCCGCCCCGGGCGACTCGACCAGCACCTCGACACGATTGCCGACCTCTGGCTCGACTGCGACCGGCAAGGCGAGACGCTCGCCATCACGACCACCCGCAACGCCGACGTCGCCGCCATCAATGAGCGCATCCAACTGAGGCGAGCGACCGCCGGCCAGCTCGACCCCGACACGCTGGTACCGATCGGCGACGAGTGGGCGATGATCGGCGACATCGTCGCCACCCGCCATAACGACCGCCGGCTCCGCACCTCCAGAGGCGACCACGTCCGCAATCGGGAACGCTGGATCGTTGACGCCACACACCCGAACGGCGATCTCACCGTCTCCAGACTTGAAGGGCACGGCTCGACGACCCTCCCGGTTGCGTACGTCGCCGAGCACCTCGAACTCGCCTACGCCACCAGCGAGTACGGCGCCCAAGGCATCACCGCTGACCGGAGCCTCACGCTCGCCACGCCGGCCACGACCTGCCGAGGCCTCTACGTGGGCATGACCCGCGGCCGAACCGAGAACCACGCCCTCGTTGTCACTGACGAACCGACGCTCGAAGCAGCTTGCGACGCACTCGATTTCACACTGGCAAGCGACCGCGCCGATGTGCCTGCGGTCCGCCACCGGGCCGACGTCACCTGGAGCGAGGCCCGAAGCACCGTTCAACACAAGATGAAATCGGTGGCGCCGCCGGCCCTCTCGATGTAGAAGCGACGCGAGCGGTCCACTACGTGGGTAGCTACGGTTTCCGAGTGTGAGCGCAGAGTCGGCCAGCCCAGGCTTCCCGTTTGATCCGAACGGGCCCGCGAGAACTACCGCGACGAGCTCATGCGACACCTCGCACAGATCGGACGCGATCTCGCAGACGTGTTCACGTTCCGTCAGATCGGCGCAGGGGACGATCACCACGAGGAGATCAAGACCAGCCTCGACCGATCGGAGATCGGAATCCTGCTGATCTCAGCCGACTTCCTCGCATCCGAGTACGTGGCCGGCGTCGAGCTCCCAGCACTGATCGAGGGAGACAAGCGGCTCTTCGCGGTCGTTGTCGGGCAGTGCGACCACGAGCACCTTACGTCCAATCTCTACGCTCCATGGGGACTGACTCCGCTCAAGACAATGACCGAGCCGGAGCGCGACGAGGTCTACACCGAGGTTGCCCGCGAGCTCCGACGAGCGCTCGGCTCGTGAACCTGCGCTGACCCTCAAGTTGGTCGGGGCGACATCGCTGGAGTGAGGGGAACTCGCCTCCGAATCCAGACGATCGCGCCGAGCAACAGCGCCGTCACCAATGCCGCACCCAACCACGCCTGAGTGACCCCCGGAAGCGAGTCACGTGGCGGGTCGCACCACTGCTGATCGAATCCGCCAGTGCCCCAGAAGCAGCTGTCGAGCCGGGCGCGCTCGAACCTCGGCCCGACCCAACCGGCGAGAGCAAGAAGCGAGACCGTCGCCACGACGGTGATAAACAGACCACTGCGCGGAGTTCTGGGCGAGGAGGCGACGACCAACCACACCGCCGTCGCTCCGACCAGCCAGAAGAAGAACGAGGCGTTGAACGCTGCTCCCTCGGACGGCGGCCCCGACGAGGGAAGCATGATCACCGTGAATATGAGCAACACGAGGCTGTAGGCCACGGCGGCAACGAAGCCGATCGCAACCGAGGCAGCCAGTGGCCGTTGATTCACCCTCGCCTACCGATCCGCTCGACGACAGCAAGCTGGCTGTTCGGCAATGCGTGCGCATAGGTGTTCATGAGCATCTCGGGGCTGTGGCCGAGGATGTCGGCGATCGCTCTCAGCTCGCCGAGGTCGTTCGATTGCTGGACCATGTGCGTCGCCGCCGTGTGGCGCAGGCCGTGCGAGGTCAGCCTCGGAAGCTCGGCTCGCTGGACGAATCGTTCGAGGGCTCGGTCGTACGACCTCGGCAGCACGATCCCACCCTGTCGGGTCGCGATGATCAGATCGTTGTCCTCCCATTCGGCGCCGGCTGCCAGCCGTTCGGCGGCTTGCTCGGCACGGCGTCGAGTGAGCACCCGCAAGGTCTCGTCGTCGAGCGGGATCGTCCGGCGCGACCGTTCGTTCTTCGCGTTGCTCCACGACGCTCCGAATCGGACGGCGACGAGGCTCTCGTCGATGCGAAGCGTGCCGGCCTCGTCGTCGAAGTCGTCCCATTTCAAGGCGAGTAACTCGCTCCGCCGGAGCCCGTAGAGGACGTTGAGCCGGAAGGCGATCGCCCAGCGATGCCACGACGTCGCTTCGAGGAACGCTTCGACCTCGTCGACCGTCCACGTCTCGGTCTCCTTCTCGCGCTTCGGCTTCGCCACCGTCCGAGGAAGGCCGACCCGCGCCGCAGGGCTCCGAGGGATCAGACCCTCGTCGACCGCCTCGCTCAACGCCGCCCGCAGGACCGTCCGGCAGATCTGCACCGACCGCCTCGACAACTTGCCTCCGTTCGCCAGCCCGTCGATCCAGCCGACCACATCGTCACGATCGAGCATCGACAACTGGATCGCACCGAGACCAGCTTCGATGTGCGGAATCGCCCAGGCGTACTGCTCCTGGGCCTTCGGCGTGATGTCGGTGCGGCCCGCGACGTAGCGGCGCACGAGCCAACTCACCGTCCCCTTCGTGACGGCCACGTCGTCGGCACGCGACTCCCGAGCGGCGGCGTTGGCCGAGCGCTGAGACTGGTACGTGCCGAGCTGTTTCGGCTTGTGCTTGCCCGTGACGGTGTCGATCCCGTCGACGCGCACGACCCACTTGCCGCGCTGCTTGCGGACCGTCGGTTGACCGGTTGCCTTCCACGCCATCGGCGCTCTCCTCGATACTCAGCCGCCCCCGGACTGATACATCGATGATACAACGGCGAGTCAAGCCGCTCGCCAAGCCAGGAAACCCCAGCTCAGCGTGGTCGGGGTGGGGAGATTCGAACTCCCGGCCTCCTGCTCCCAAAGCAGGCGCGCTAACCAAGCTGCGCTACACCCCGTGTGGGGCCGTCACTCTACTGAGCGACGGTGGCGATCGCCGGGGACCACCGCGGCGGCGACGCCCCCGTCAGAGAGCGATCGGACCCGAGAGCGACGCGGGCGGAGGTGGCCAACGGCGCTGCCCCACGGCGAGACCCGCAGCGGCGAACGCCACGGAGAGTTGGTCGACGTGCAGCAGCCGACGTCGATCGATGGGATCGTGGTTGGTGATCACCTCGACGACGTCGAGCAGCGCCCGTCGGTACGTCGGCCCGTGGCCGGCGCGCACGCCAGCGAGGGCGTGGGCCAGTTCGTGGGCCGCTGTCGCGGTTGTCAGCTGCGGCCCCGCGAGACGGATCTCGGCGCCCGACGGCACCTCCACGGCTCGGGACGACAGGGCGTCCGCCCGAGCGGCTCGCACCGCCACCCGAGGCCCCGGCCACCAGTCGCCGGACGTGACGGCGTCCACCAGGGCACGGAGCTCGGCGAGTTCGCGCAACTGCTCGAGGTCGGTGCCATCGAATGCCGCACGCTCGGCGGCGTAGAGCGCCTCGTGGTCAGCGCCGCCGTCGGCCGCGCACGGCACGCCGCGACCCGCGTCGTGGCTCATCCCGGGCCGATCGCCGGTCGGGTCGGGAGACGGCGACGACCCACGTCGGCACGCTCGGCAGCTGCTGCGCCCGCCGTCCACCCTCCCGCCTGCGCGGCACCAGGCGGACGGGCCGCCCGCACGCGTGGGAAGGCGGCGGCCACGTGCTCGTCGACGGCGGCCAGACGCGTCCGGCGCATGAGCACCGAGCTGCCCGTTGCAGACGCCGCGCCCGGGGCGCTCGCTTGATCGGCAGCGGACTCGGCGGCCGACTCGGCGCCGAGGCGCGCCTCTTCGAGCAGGGCACCGATGCGTTCGGCGTAGCCGAACAGGAACGAGCGCCGATACCGCTGGGTGGCGGCCGGGGTGGGCCGACGGATCGCCGCGAGCTGCGTGGTCGCCTGTGCGTGCAACGAGTGGTACATCACCTCCACGACGTCGAGGTCGTCGCCGAAGCCGGCGATGTGGGCGACCATGCCGGACGATCCGGTACTGAACAGCACCCGTACGTCGTTCGCATCGGCGACTGCGGTGAGGAGAGCGAGCCGGGCGCGCACGTAGGCGCCTCGTCCCAATGGCATGTCGCGGATCTGTGGTCGGAGGTCATCGGCTCCTGTGTCGCCGGCCACCGTGCCGGGGTCGAGCCGATAGCGGGCGACCAATTCGGCCGCTTTGGCCGAGAAGGCGTCGGCCTCGTGCGGGTTCGTGGTGGCGGCAGCCTTGCCCATGAGCTTGCGCACGCGTGCGATACGGGTATCTTGATTGCCGTCGTCGAAGTTCGAACAAGTCCGGATGGACACGATTCAACGACGATTCTCTTCGTGGGCGCACATTCCACGACCACTGTAGGGTTCAGGAGGGGCATGAATCAGCAGACCGACACGGTCGACATCACGAGCAACGGCACCGGCGACCCCGTCGATCAGCACGTCGACGGACGCACGCTGCGCCGTTCACGCAACCGCATGTCGGTCATCACCGCGCTGCTCGACCTCATCCGCGAGGGCGATCTCGAGCCCGGAGCGGCGGAGATCGCCGAACGAGCCGGTGTCTCGCATCGCAGCGTGTTCCGCTACTTCGACGACCTCGACGACCTCGTCCGGACCGCCATTGCGCACCAGTTCGCCGACGCCGCCGAACTCGCCGCCGTGCCCGACATCGGAACCGGTTCGCTCGACGACCGCGTCGCCGCCCTCGTCGACAGCCGCCTGGCTCTCTTCCGGCGAGTCGACGGAGCGATGCGCGTCGCCCGCATGCGGGGCCCGTCCATCCCGGCGATCGACGAGTCGATCGCCGAGGTCGCCCTCCAGTTCCAGAACCAGCTCCGCAGGCACTTCGAGCCCGAGTTGTCGGTGCGCCCGTCGCCCCTGGCCGACCAGCTCCTCGACGGGTGCCTGGTGCTGAGCAGCTACGACGCATTCGACCTGCAGACCCGGGTACTGGGCCACGACCTGGCGCGCACTCGGGACTCGCTCGTCGCATCGATCACGGCGTTGCTCACCGTCTGATCGGTTGCCGCCCGCCGCACCCGGCATCACGGCCGCGGGACGACGCGGGCCGATAGGGTGTCGGCTCCTGCGGACGTAGTTCAACGGCTAGAACCTCAGCCTTCCAAGCTGATGATGCGGGTTCGATTCCCGTCGTCCGCTCCACGAGAATCCCCAGCTCAGGAGCGCCGCGAGTTGCGCGTGGCTCGAGCCCTGCACGAGATCAAGGGTCAAGGGCCCACGCTCGGGCCGCCGAAGACCGAAAGCGCCGTCCGGACGGTTCCCCTGGCCGAAGTCATCGCGAACCGCCCGAGAGATCGTCGAAGCGCAACAACTCGGCGCGCAAGGCGCTGATCATCGCGTCGCAGTCGGAGTGGAACAGGTGCCCGCGCTGTGTCAGAGGGTCGAGTCGAAGACGATCCGAGCGCCCTGCTCTAGGATCGTGAGCTGGTCGTCGTCGCACTCGTATCGGACGACACCCCCGGCAAGGGGCGCCGGATTGCCGGGAAGGTTCCGTCCGTTGAGCGTCGGCTCGGCACTCACGGCGCCGTTCGCCTGGATCTCGGTCGCGGTGAAGTCGAGCGTCCCGGTCTGGGTGCCGTTGAAGCTCAGCACACCCCGCGGGCCGAGGCCGGTTTCGCGACTTCGAAGCCGAAGTTGGACTGCGTCGACACGAACGATCCGTCGTCGGCGATCGTGAGCGTCCAGGAGCCGCCGAGCGGTATTCCCGGGAACGAATTCGGGTTCGCGAGCCACGAACCGACGATGCATGCGTCGAGCTCGATCATCACCGTGCCGGACCGTTCGTCCGAGGCGTTCTCACGCAGGCCCTGGCGGCTGGTCGATTCGACTTTCACTTTGAAGGGGAACTTGTCGGGGTCTTTCGGAGTCTTCAAGGGGCGGGTCCCGGGCTCGTTCGTGTCGTTTCCCCGACCGTCGGCCCACTTGCCGTGCTCGGGGATCCACGCGAGGGTCTTCTTGACGGCGTTGTCGATCTCGGTGGTGATCGACGCGATCTCGCCCGGGGCGGTCACCTTGACCGGGTTCGGACTGACCGTCACCTCGATTTTTTCGGTCGACACCTGGATCTCGCCGGTGATGGTGCGTCCACCGAAACTCGGATGCCAGGGCGAGAACTGCAGGGTTTCGTCGCCGATCTCCTTCTCGTTCTTGTACGTCTGAGCTGTTTTGTCGACGGTGAGCAGCCCGGTTTTCGGTCGAGCCCAGCTGTAGTCCTCGCCGACGATGTCGACCACCCACGTATTGGAACAGAACTCGATGACCCCGCCACTGCTGGGAATCATGGAGGTGACCGCGCCCTTGACCTCTCCGACCGTGGCGTTGGCCTCGTGCTGCAACAGCGAGCCCTCCGCGATCCCCGACTTGCCGACGACTTTCCCACCGAACTCATCGATTGCGATCCCTGCGAGGGCGGCGTCGAGGGTGTAGCCGGTCGACGTCGCCGTCGCGATGACTTCGGTCCATCTGCCGGGCTCCTTCCGATCCTCCTCGAGTGTCATCGGAGCCAGTGCGACGTCCAGGTTGGTGAAGGCGCTCGGCAACATCCCTGCGTTCATCTCCTGACGCAGCTTCTCCCCGACGATCAGCTTGGCGGCGACCGGAGCGACCTTTGCGCCGAGCCCCCCGGTCCCTGCGGCCGCCAGCGCCGCCGACAGCCCCATTGCCATCTCGGCGCCGTTGAGGTACTTGTTGGCGAGCGTGTTCGGATCGGAGGCGATCTCTCCGAGCGCGCTGCTGGTCATCATCTTCGACAGGCGTTCAGCCGAGACCTTGGGCTCGGGGTTGAACGGGATGCAACTCTCGCTCTGACGCAACGGCGATCCTGTCGAGGGTGCCCCGATCGTCGGGACGCCACCGAAGCGTCGCATCGACGCGAATCCCAAAGCCTCCGGAACGCCGAGATTCTCCTCGGCCTCTGCGATCTGCTCGTCCAGCACGTCGACCCCGAGCGGGTCGGCGAACCCGCTCGCCGCCAACATGTCGGCCAGGAGGTCGGCGGAGTCGGGATCGACATCGGCGAGCTCACCCGCGATGCTGTTCGACGTTCCGTCGTCGACGAGCACCTGCGCGATCTTGAGCGGCACGAGTCCGGTATCGATGTCGTCGACGTCGACCGACGCGATCTCGTCCCAGCTACTCCCGAGGAGCCGGGCGTCGTCGTCGATCGACCGGCGCATGCGCTCGACCACGTCGTCGAGCGTCGTGTCGGTGTCGGGCAACGGGGCGACGTCGATGGAAACGAAGTCGCCCACGTCGGTGCCGTCGGACAGCCGCAGCTCGACGGTGCCACCGGCGTAGGGATCGTCCGGGACGGGCGGCGCGAGAACGAACGCACCCTCGGCACCGTGCAGCACCGGCGTCGCCCACGACATGCCGTCGGCCAACTCGAACAGTGCGAAGACGCCGTCGGAGTCGTCGAGTCCCGTGAGTGCGACCGCCTCGAAGGGTTCGGCCGACGACGCAGCGAGGGAGACGCCGTCGAAGATGTCCGATCCCGGCTCGTTCTGCAGATCGACGTCGTCGGTCGTCTCGGCTGCAACGGTCGTCTCGGCTGCAACGGTCGTCTCGGTGTCGATGGTGTCCACGTCGGTGCCGGTCCCCGCCTCGTCCGAACCCGACGCACAACTCGCCGCGACGACCGAAACCGTCACCATCACTGCGATTCCACGAACCCTCATCTCGAACTCCCTCTCACCCTCACCCAGTGGGGCCGCCAACGACGCCGACGTCCTCCGGCCCCAGCGATCCCTGTCGACAGGAACGTAACAAGGCGTGCCAGACCGATGTCGCGAATTGCGACGCCACGTCGAGTCCCGATACCCGTGTGGCACCGTGGCTTTGGGAGCTCCCTGACGAACAGCTCGACAGACTCACTCAGGGCTCAGCGTGATCGGTTGCACGTCGTGGGCAAGTTCGGTTCCCGGGACCGTGAGACGGAACTCTCGTCATTGGTTCTGGCCGTCGGCCTACGTTGTGGGCATGGCGTCCCCATCACGAATCGTTCTGTCGGCGTCGGCCACCGTGACTGTCGCCTTGCTTGTCGCGTGCGGCGGGAACTCCGCCGGTGGTGAAGATGTCGACGCATTCTGCGAGGAGTACGCCCAGGCCCAAGCGGATGGAGCTGCTGAGACCGAGGAAGACACCGCTGTCATCATGGCGGACCTGGAGCGCGTCGGTGATCTCGCTCCCGCGGAGATCCGCGATGATGTCGATGTCCTGATCGACACGTTCGCAGAATTCATGGAGATCGAAGCTGCGACCGAGACGGGCGAGGCCGACGAGATCGGCGCAGCATTCGAATTGTTCTCCGACCCGGCGTTCGTCGCCGCAGGCGAGAACGTCGAGCAGTTCGCCGAAGACGAATGCGGCATCGAACCGTTGAGCGATGGTGACTCCTCCGACGACATGGATCTCGACGTCGACGACGATCTCGGCGACATCACCGACGATGCGAGCGGAGGCGATGCGAGCGGAGACGATACGGTCGACCGACCCGCCAGCACGATCGTGACGGAAGCAGCACCGGGTGATGCGGCGACGACGGTCGGCGAGCTGAGTGTGACGGAACTGGCCAGCTGGAACAGGGACCAGGCCCGGCTCGGGTCGCTGGTCGTGACTGACCTGGATGCACTGATGATCGAGCAGGACGGGTTCGACGCGACGCTCGTGGCGGTCGACCTCGACTCGGGGGAGATCCGGACGAATCCCGATGCCGGTCGGATCACCGAACTCCTGCAGACCGAGACGAACGGCGTGTTCGCGTTCGATTTCGACACGTGCACGTATCGGCCGATCGACCCCGTCGACCTCTCGCTCGGCACGGGCGTCGGCGAGTTGGTCGAGGAGAACTGCTCCAGCGGCACCGACCAGTCGCTCGTGCGCGGCGACGTGATCTGGACGGTACAGCCCGGTGCGCTCTTCACCGTCGACACCACCACCGGCGAAACCCGCTCACTGTCGCCCGGCGAGATCTCCGATCGATTCAGCGACGACGACACGCCGTCGGCATCGCTGCTCGACATCGGCGACGTAGTGCTCGTGACCTACTTCGAGTCCGAGTCCGGTGACGATTTCGACCTGACCGCTTTCTCGACACGCGTCGACGACGAGCTCGTGGCAGGACCGCTCGTCGAAGTCCCCCGGTTGCCGCGCATCGACAACGGAGTCCTCGTGGACGACGCAACCGACACGGACGGATTCCCGGAAGTGGTCGTGCTCGATCCGCTCACCCTCGAGGTCACAACCGAGGAACCGCCCATGCAACCCATGTGGGGCAAGGTGTCGTGCGACCCCGTGTCTTCACTGGTCGCCTACCCCGCACCCGACGGCGGCGTCTGGGTGGGCCCGCTCGCCGCCGACGGGAAGATTGTCGTGGCCCGCTGCCTCGACGGCCAGGAAGTCGCCCGAGGCCAGATCGACCACGACCAGTTCTCCGATGCGCAGGCAGCGACCGACGCCTTCTTCTACCTCGCCACGGTCCGCCCCGAGCCCGACGAGGACAGCATGGGCGCGTTCGAGGTGATCGGCGAGACCCTCGTGAAGATCTCCCCATCCTGAAGAACTGACGCTCATCGAGCCGGCCGACGCGCACCGACGACTACTCCCTTCCACGCTGGGCTCAGGCGGGCCGTCGCAGGCGCGGGGACGCACCACGCATCGCCCGAATCGGACCGGCTGCAATTTGGTCCAGGAAGGCTGCTCGATCCTCCGGTCGCTTCGAGAGCGCCCGGGGACGCCCGTCGCCGTTGGGGTACGGATGGATCGCGACGAGGCGGTGGTGAAGGCGCACGGCGATCTCCTCGACCGGGTAAGCGTGGTGCTCGGGGCGCGAGCTGCGCGTTACCGGCGCGTTCGGATGCCTCGAGGTCCGTCACCGACGTGGCTGCCACGCCGAGACGCTCCCCGAGCTGGCGGGTGCTCGGACCGAGGGCATCCCTGATGGCACGCACCCAGCTGCGGAAGGCGGTGCAAGCACTCTCGAGTCGATGGCGCCGAGCGGGGTAGGGCTATCCCTCCCCCGATTCAGGGACAGCTCGGTTCCGGCCCGCGACGGTGTGGTCGATGATCGTGCCATGGCCACTCCCATGCGTGCACCGACCACCCGTCGACTCCGTGCTCTCGGCATCGCCGCCGGTGTCGTCGCATCCGCTGTGCTCATCGGTGTCTCGTCGCCCGCACAGGCGGTGATCGATCGATCGGGCCTGCTGTGTTTCAGCGTCAAGGGCAACCCCGGCGACGCCGCCGTCGTCAACCTCACCCCCGTCGAAGCCACCGCCCGCGGCAACGGCCAACTCCTGTCCTCCAACGCCAAGAACAACCCACCCAAATCCTCCAACACCAACTACTTCCCCGGCAGCGTCGACCCCAACGTCGCCATCACCCCCATCGGCAACGACGGCCAGGTCTGCTACCAGAACAGCACCCGAGCCACCATCCACCTCGTCGCCGACCACCTCGGCACCATCGCCGGCAACACCTACACCCCCGCCAGCCCCAACGGCGCCGCCGACCGCCGAGTCGACACCCGCGAAGGCCTCGGCGGCACCCGCATCGCACCCGGCGGCCAACTCTGCTTCGACGTCGACGGCAACTCCGGCGACGCCGCCATCGTCAACCTCACCCCCGTCGAAGCCACCGCCCGCGGCAACGGCCAACTCCTGTCCTCCAACGCCAAGAACAACCCACCCAAATCCTCCAACACCAACTACTTCCCCGGCAGCGTCGACCCCAACGTCGCCATCACCCCCATCGGCAACGACGGCCAGGTCTGCTACCAGAACAGCACCCGAGCCACCATCCACCTCGTCGCCGACCACCTCGGCACCATCGCCGGCAACACCTACACCCCCGCCAGCCCCAACGGCGCCGCCGACCGCCGAGTCGACACCCGCGAAGGGATGCCGGACGAGCCGGAAGATCCGAAGGTGGTCCGCTCGCAGTGCGCCATGCCCGCCACCACCCGCTACGACACGACGACCGCCGGCACGATGTTCGGGCTCGCTTCCCGGGCCTACGAGATCGAGCCCGGTGTGGCGGAGCCGGATGACAACCTTGCGTTCCCGGCCACGAGCCACTTCCCCGACCAAATGGCCTGCTGGGAACTCCGGGCGGCGCTGCGTGGCGATCTTCCGGGGCTCGGGGCGTTGACCGACACCGAGGTGATCGTGGCCCGCAACGTCGACACCGACGACCTGGTGGTCTCGTTCCGTGGGACCGAGTTCAGCAACCCACTCGACGTTCTCACCGACCTCAACGCGATCCCGGTCCCGTGGGTCCTGCCCGATGGCCGAACCGTGTCCAACGCGGTCCACGGTGGGTTCGCCGGCGCCTACCTCGCCGTACGGGATCAGCTGATGTCCGTGCTGCGTCAGGAGCAGCGGGCCTCGGGCGACGGCACGAGGGTCTACTTCACGGGCCACAGCCTCGGTGGTGCGCTGGCCACCATCGGATCGATCGACCTGGTCGACGATCTCATGAGGTTGGGCTACCAGCGCACCGAGGTCGTCACCTACACCTACGGTGCGCCGCGGTCGCTGTCGACTGCCATGTCGAACCATCACGCCTCGTTCGTCCCGGTGTCGTTCGCCGTGGTCAACCCGCACGACCCGGTTCCGCACCTGCCGAGCGCCGGCTCGCACATCCGTAACGTGACCGTGCTGCACGGCATCGACGGCACGAGGAATGTCCGGCGCAACTTCGGTGACGGCCGGGACTACGGCGGCTGCGTGCACCTGATCCCGGACCTGTTCGATCACGATCGGGCCGAGTACAACCGCCGGGTCGGCGCCACCCGCTACTACGGCACGCCGTCGGTATGGGTGACCCGCTACGACTCGTCTCCGTACAACCCGTTCGACATCGACAACCTGCGGATGCACTGGAGCACCCCGATCGAAGGCCCGTGCGACCAGGTCGCCCTCTGGAACCGGAGCAGCGAGCCGACGAGCCTGTCCGGGGCCATCCGCGATCGGTGGGCGACCCTCGACACCAACGATCGGCACAGCACCACGGTGAACGTGGACGATGCCAACTGGATCGGGTACGTCGACATGTTCGGCAAGGTGATCTCGACGACGGGGTTCTCGATCGCGCGGTGACGGTCGACGCCTTCCGGGCCGGATGGCGTCTAGCTTTCCGAGATGACCGACACCACCGCCGGCCAGCCCGGCGACACGGAGACGGACTCCACCCTGGGAGACGACGTCGACGTCGACGACGACATCGACCTCCAGTCGGTGGCCGAGTCCGAGATCCCGGAGGTGCGACGCGAGGCGCAGGACTGGCTCGTCGCCAACAACGCCTCCGACCAGCGGGCGATCGCCGTGTTCGCACTGGGCATCCTCGTCTTCGCCGTCGCCTACCGCTCGTGGTGGGCGGCGGCGCTCGCCGGATGCATCGCACTGGTGATCCCGTTCCGGTGGATCGCCGCTCCGCACTTCCGGCGGGGCGACCTGCGGCGCGGCATCCTCTGGGCCAACCTCGGGTCGTGGTACCTGCTGTTCCCCCTGGTGCTCATCGTTCCCGAGACGCTGCCGATCGCCATCCAGAACGTGATCGGACCGGTGGTCCTCGCTGCCACGTATCTCGAGCGACGATTCGTCCGGCGACTCGTCCCGGTCACGGTGGTGATCGCCGTCGCGATCACCTTCATCGCCTTCACCAGCGACGGAGTGGGTCTCGACGAACTGATCCCCCGCCCGGTGTTCCTCGGTGTGCTCCTGGCCTACGTCGGCGCCAACCTCCTGCTCGTCATGGGTGACATCCAGGAGCTCAACCTCGTCCACCTGCGCAGCCTGCAACGTGCCGTCCGCCAGAACCGCCGGCTCCGGGCCGCCGAACAGGCGCTGCGTGATTCGCGGCGGCGGCTGCTCGTCGCCGCCGACGACGAGCGCGTCCGACTCGAGCGTGACCTCCACGACGGTGCACAGCAGCGACTCGTCTCGCTGTCGATGCAGCTCCGACTGGCCGCCGAACTGGCCGAGGAGGGGGAGGCTCCGACCGGCGATGCGCTGATGGCGATGCACCGGGAAGCCACCGGAGCCGTCGAGGAACTGCGCGACCTCGCCCAGGGGGTGTACCCGGCCCGGCTCCACGAGCTCGGGCTCGCACGTGCCCTGCACGGGGTCGCCCGCCGGTCGTCGACTCCCATCGAGATCCGGGACTCGTCCAACGTGGAGATCGACGGGAGCACGAAGGTGGCGCTGTACTTCGTCTGCGTGGAAGCGATCCAGAACGCAATCAAGCACGGCGACGCCGACACGACGATCACCATCTCGATGAGCAAGGAGGGCGGAGACTTCGTCCTCGTCGTGATGGACGACGGTCCAGGGTTCGACATCGACGAGCACACCGAGTCACGCGGCCTGCTCAACATGGCCGACCGGGTCGGGGCGATCGGCGGCGACCTCTCGATCCGCAGCGACGTCGACTGCGACATCGACGCCAGCGGCGAAACCGGCACCGGCACGACGGTCACCGCACGCGTGCCACTGCCGGTCGGGGTGGGGAGCCCGGCATGAGGCGCGTCGTGATCGCCGACGACGCCCTGCTCCTGCGTCAGGGAGTCACCGCTGTCCTCGCCACGCTTCCCGACGTCGAGGTGGTCGCCGAGGCCGACGACCATCCCGGCCTGATCGCCGCCGTAAACGAACATCGGCCCGACCTCGTGATCACCGACGTCCGGATGCCGCCGACGCTCACGAACGAGGGCATCCGCGCCGCCCGGGAGATCCGCGCACGACACCCGGACATCGGCGTCATCGTCCTCAGCCAGTACCTCGACGCCGACTACGTGATCGAGCTGCTCGAGGACGGGACCGCGGGGCTGGCCTACCTGTTGAAGGAGAACGTGGCCGACCGCCGCCAGCTCGCCGCCGCGATCGACGCCGTGTGTTCACAGAGCTCGTCGATCGATGCCGCGGCGATCGACGTGTTCGTCCGGTCGAGAGCGCGCCGACCGTCGCCGCTCGACGACCTCACCGAGCGCGAGCGGGACGTGCTCTCCCTGGTGGCCGAGGGGCTGCGCAACAGCGCCGTCGCCGCCCGCCTCCACCTCAGTGAGAAGTCGGTGGAGAAGCACATCAACTCGATCTTCACCAAGCTGCACCTCACCGACGAGAACGAGAGCAATCGCCGCGTCCGTTCCGTGCTGCTCTGGCTCGCCGAGCACTGACGGCGCCTCGTTCCGTCACGGTCGGGTCCGCTCGACGGCGAGCCGGAGGAGGTCTTCGAGCGTCGACCCCGGACCTCCCACGATCGCCGGGGTGCCCGAGGCTTCCAGCTCGGCCGCGACCTCGACGGCGACATCGGCAACGACGGGATTGGTCGCGGAGATGACAGCGACGTCGACGGGATGTTGATCGCAGAAAGCGACCAGTTCGTCGGGAGGCATGTCGGCGCCGAGATGATGCACGTTCCAGTTCGCGTCACGCAGCGCCGCTGCCGCCATCGAGGTCGGGAGCGCGTGACGGTCGCCCGAGACCGCAGCAACCATCACCGTTCCCCGGCGCCGTCCACGCGACGGCACGGCGAGATCGGCGAGAATCCGCTCCACCGTCGCCGACGCCCGGTGCTCGACCCAGATGGTGAGCTGGCCGTCGTGCCACTGCTGCCCGATGCGTCGTAGCGGCGGTGCGATCACGTCCTGGATCACATCCACCACCGAAGCTCCTTGGCCGACCAGCGTCCGGACGATCCGACGCGACGCTGCCTCGTCACCGGACATGAGCGCTGCGTACATCGGCTCCGCCTGCCGCTTGACCCGCTCTGCCGTCGGCGGAGTCGGCTTGGTCGGTGCGATCCGCTCTCCCCGCACCGACTCGAGATCGTTGCGCTCCACCAGATACTTGCCTGCGACCAAAGATGCAGGGAGACGCCCGCTGCGGACCCACCGGTACACGGTCTGGTAGTGGACGTCGAGGAGATCGGCAGCTTCCTGCAGGTCGAGCCGTCCATCGGTCTGCAGGGCCTCGTCGCTCACTGCGATCAGGGTATCCCGTCGACGCGGGTCGGGCAGGTGTTTATTGATGCTAACGCATGTTAAAGTAACAGCCGTGACATTCGACCCGTCCCCTCCCACCGAAAGCGAGCATTCATGGATCTGGTACTGAGCGAGGGCCAATACAACCTCGTCTACAACTCCTTCTCCTTCGTCATCGCCACCATGGGGGCGGCGTTCGTGTTCTTCCTGCTCGTCAGGAACCGAGTCGCACCACGCCACCGCATGGCCATCACCCTGTCGACCCTCGTGGTCGGCATCGCGCTCTACCACTACGTCCGCATCATCGGATCGTGGAGCGACGCCTTCAGCTTCATCGACGGGCAGTTCGTCCAAGACGGCGTGCCCTTCAACGAGGGCTACCGCTACGTCGACTGGCTGCTGACCGTGCCACTGCTGCTCGCCGAGCTCGTCGTGGTCCTCAAGCTCGCCAAGGGCAAGACCCGCAGCCTGCTCATCCGGCTCTCGGTGGCCGCCGTGGCGATGATCGCACTCGGCTACCCCGGCGAGATCGCCGACCCCGACGCCACCTCGCGCACCGTGTGGGGCGTGCTGTCGACGATCCCGTTCCTCTACATCCTCTACGTGCTGTTCGTGGAGCTCGGCAGGTCCCTCGACCGGCAGGGATCCGCCGTCAAGAAGCTCGTCGACGGGCTGCGCTACATCATCCTGGCCACGTGGGGCGTGTACCCGCTCGCCTACATCGCACCATCGGTGATCGACGACCAGGCCACCGCCGAAGTGATCCGGCAGGTCGGCTACTCGATCGCCGACGTGCTCGCCAAGCCCCTGTTCGGGCTGCTCATCCTGGCAATCGCCCTCGCCAAATCACGCGAGGACGGCTACGTCGAAGCCGGCGGACAGGACATCGACACCATCACCCCCGACGACATCGCCGACACCACCCCCGACGACGCCGACGAACTCGCCGGCGCCTGACACCTCCAACACCCACATCGCGGTGGGGCC
>JAWLEC010000178.1:0-5836 GCA_041686315.1 Ilumatobacteraceae bacterium | reverse complement strand
CAGGCATCTGCCGAAGACATTCCATCGAATCATCCTTCGTGTCCTCGGTGGCCGTGCGTGCACGCGCGCTGGTCGTGGTGGCGGTCGTCCTGGCGATCGTCTACCTCGCGCTGCCTCCGAGCCCGGCCGCCGACACCGTCAGAGTCGTGGCGCCGGCGATCGGGCTGGGGGCCGTCCTGATCGGGGTGGCGATGTACCAACCCCGCCGGTCGCTGCCCTGGGCGTTACTGGCGATCTCGCTCGGTGCCCTCACCGCTGCCCACGTGACGTGGGCGTCGCTGCACTTCCGCGGCGCCGAGACCTTCCCGTCGATCGCCGACGGCCTCCATCTGCTCGCGGCCCTCACGCTCGTGGTCGCCCTGACCCTGCTCAGCCGGGACGATCCCGCCGACGACTCGATCGGTGCGATCGAGACCACCATCGTGGCGATCGCCGCCGGCCTCGGCGTCTGGTTGGCGGTGGTCGAGCCGTATCTCGCCGACGGCAGCATGCCGTTCGGCGACCGGGTGTGGGCGGTCCTGGTGCCCATGCTGGAGGTGGTGGCGTTGGCGTTGGCCGTCCGCGTCGCCGTCCAGAACCGCCTCCGCCTGGCATCTCCCGTGCTCCTGGCGGCGGGCATCGGCATGCTGCTGCTGTCCGACGTGGTGCGCGGCATCTCCGAACTCCGTGAGCAGTTCGGGCCAGGCGGATGGGTCGCAGCCCTGGCCATCCCCGGTCCGCTGCTGATCGGCGGCGCGGCGCTCGACCCCACGATGGCGGAACGCAACCGCGATGAGGCAGCGCCGGCACTGGTCGGCGTCGGCCGTGTCGTGTGGCTCAGCGTCGCCACGCTCACCCCGCTGACCGTGCTCGTCACGCTCAGCATCACCGGCCTCGGCACCGACACCACGCGCACCGTCGCCGCGATCTGCTCGGTGGTGGTGGTCGTGCTCGCCCTCACGCGCATGTGGCGACTGGTGGCCACGGTGCGGACGCTCACCGAGCGCCGCGGGCAGGACCGCCTGGCCGCCATGGTCGAACACTCGAGCGACGTGGTGCTCCTCACCGGCGCCGACGGTGAGATCCGCTACGCCAGCCCCGGGTTGGCGAGCACCCTCGGCCACCGCACCCACGACTGGCACGGCCGGTCGATGATCGACCTGGTCGTGAGCGACGACCGTCAGGCGGCGGCGACCGAACTCGCCCGCGCCGCGAACGCCGGGCACGGCGGCATGGTGAAGTTCGAGGCGAGCCTCGTGCGCGTCGACGGGCAGCGTCGCCGGGTCGAGGCCACGATCGCCAACCTGCTCGGCGGCGACGCCGTGGACGGCATGGTGGCCACCTTCCGTGACGTCACCGAGCAGCGCAACCTCGAGCGCCAGCTGAGCCATCGGGCGTTCCACGACGAACTCACCGGGCTGGCCAACCGTGCGCTGTTCCTCGACCGGATGGACCATGCACTGCGGGTCGCCCGGCCCGACACCGACCCGGTGGTGGTGCTGTTCGTCGACCTCGACGACTTCAAGTCGGTCAACGACGCGCTCGGCCACGGCGTCGGTGACCAGATGTTGCGCGCGATCGCCGACCGGATCCGCCGGGTGTCGGGATCCGGTGACACCCCGGCGCGGCTCGGCGGCGACGAGTTCGCACTGCTCCTCGAGGACCGTGGCGGCGTGGACCGCGCCCTCGACGTCGCCGAATCCCTCCTCGAACTCCTGCGTGAGCCGGTCACCCTGGCCGGCTACGACCTCGCCGTGCTCGCCAGCGTCGGCGTGGCCGTCGCCGCACCCGGCATGACCACCGCAGGCCTGCTGCGTGACGCCGACATCGCCATGTACGAGGCCAAGCGGGCGGGCAAGAGCCAGATCAAGATCTTCGACCCGGCGATGCGTCTCACCGCCACCCGACACCTCGAGTTCCGCAGCGATCTCGGCGGCGCCATCGAACGCGGCCAGTTCCGCCTCGTCTTCCAGCCGATGGTGGACCTCGAGACCCAGCAGGTGGTCGGCGCCGAAGCGCTGCTGCGGTGGCGTCACCCGACCCGCGGCGACGTCTCACCCGACGAGTTCATCCCGATCGCCGAACGAGCCGGATTGATCGTGCCCATCGGCGAATGGGTGCTCGAGGAAGGCATCCGCCAGGCCGCCCGCTGGCAGGCACGCGGACCGCAGCAGGTGTCGATCAACGTGTCGGCCATCCAGGTCCGAGGGCCCGAGTTCGTCGAGAACGTGGGCGCCGCGCTCGAGCGTCACGGCCTGTCGGCGGACCGTCTCACCCTGGAGATCACCGAGGCCCTCCTGGTGGAGGAGATCGAGTCCTCCTCCGGGAACCTTGCGGAGCTGCGGGCCCTTGGTGTACGCATTGCGATCGATGACTTCGGTACCGGGTACTGCTCGCTGTCGTACCTGCAGCGCTTCCCCGTGGACGTCGTCAAGATCGACCGCCAGTTCGTCGACGAGCTCGGCGACCGGGAACGCAGCGGCACGTTGGCCAGGATGATCCTGCAGATGACGGTCGGACTGGACGTGACCAGCGTGGCGGAAGGCATCGAGCGGCCGGCCCAGCTCGCCGAGCTACGTGAGCTCGGCTGCGACCTCGGGCAGGGCTACCTGCTCTCGCCCCCGATCGAGTCCGACATGCTGGCCGCGCGCTTCGGGGCGGTGTGAGCCCGCCGGCGATCGACGGGGGACGGCACCTGCGGATCGGTCTGGTGTCGCCCTACAGCCTCACCGTTCCGGGCGGCGTACAGGCCCAGGTGCTCGGCCTCGCCCGGGAGCTTCGTCGCCGAGGTCACGAGACCCGGGTGCTCGGCCCGTGCGACGGCCCGCCACCGGAGAGTTTCGTCACGCCGCTCGGGAAGTCGCTGCCCCTCGCTGCCAACGGTTCCATCGCCCCGTTGGCGCCGGATCCGCCCGCCGTGCTGCGCACCTTGCGTGCGTTGCACGACGAACACTTCGACGTCATCCATCTCCACGAACCGCTGGCACCGGGCCCGACCATGACGGCCCTGGTCACCCACACCGCGCCGACCGTGGCCACGTTCCACGCTGCCGGCGCGTCCGCCAGCTACCGGCTCCTGAAGCCGGCACTGCGTCGCCTGATCGAGCGTATCGACCGCAAGGTGGTGGTCTCGAAAGACGCACTCGCGCTGGTGCAGAACCATCTGGGAGGCGACTACGACGTGCTCTTCAACGGCGTCGAACTCGAGCAGATCCGATCCACCGAACCCGTCGACGTGCCCGACGGCAGCCCGCCGGTGGTGTTCTTCTGCGGCCGCCACGAGGACCGCAAGGGCCTCCACGTGCTCGTCGACGCCCTCGCCGAGCGGCCCGATCTCGACGTCCGGGTCTGGGTCGCCAGCGACGGCCCGGACACGGCGACCCTGATGTCTCGGACCGCCGACGACACCCGGGTGGAGTGGCTCGGCCGCATCAGCGACGAGGAGAAGTTCGCCCGCCTGCGCGCCGCCGACGTCTTCTGCGCGCCCTCACTCGGTGGGGAGTCGTTCGGCGTGGTACTGATCGAGGCGATGGCGGCGGGAACCACCGTGGTGGCGAGTTCCATCGACGGGTACCGCAACGTCGCCACCGACGGCGTGGACGCGCTCCTCGTCGCCCCCGGCGACGCGTCGGCGCTCGGCGATGCCCTCGCCCGCGCCGTCGCCGCAGGTCCGGCCATCGACGCGATCAGACGGGCGGGGTCGCAGCGCGCCGAGACGTTCGCCATGTCGGAACTCGCCGAGGAGTATCTCCGGATCTACGGCGAGCTGCTCGTACACTCGGTGACATGATCGCACTCATCATCGTGATCGCCGTCGTGGTGATCCTCGCAGTGCTGGTCGTCGTGTCGTACAACGGTCTCATCCGCAGTCGCAACCAGGTCGACAACGCCTGGTCGCAGATCGACGTCCAGCTCAAGCGCCGAATCGACCTCATCCCCAACCTCGTGGAGACCGTCAAGGGCTACGCCGCCCACGAGCGCGAGACGCTCGAAGCCGTGATCAGGGCCCGCAACGTGGCCATCGAGGCCCCCGACACGCCGCACGAACAGGCCGCCGCCGACGGCCTGCTCACCGGAGCGCTGCGGCAGTTGTTCGCCCTCAGCGAGGCCTATCCCGACCTGAAGGCGAACCAGAACTTCCTCGCCCTCCAGGAGGAACTGACCGCCACCGAGGGACGCGTCGCCTATGCGCGCCAGTTCTACAACGACAGCGTCCTCGACTACAACAACAAGCTCGAACAGTTCCCGACGGTCGTCCTCGCGAAGATGTTCGACTTCGAGCGACGCGACTACTTCGAAGCCGAAGAGGGCGCCCGTACCGTGCCCACGATCGACTTCTGATCGCCGCGGCCTGAACCCTCATGTTCGAACTGATCCGATCGAACAAGCGACGCAGCGTGCTGCTCGTGATCGCCTTCGTCGTCGTCGTCGCCCTGGTCGGCGCAGCCATCGGCGCGGTCGTCGGCAACGGCATCGCCTTCACGCTCGCCGCGCTCGTCATCAGCGGCATCATCGCCTTCACGTCGTACTGGAAGGCCGACAAGATCGCACTGTCGGTGAGCCGCGCCAAGCCGGCGCCGCCCGAGCAGTACCAGCGGCTGCACAACCTCGTCGAAGGGCTGTGCATCGCCGGCGGGCTCCCGAAGCCCGGCGTGTACATCATCGACGACCCCGCCCCCAACGCGTTCGCCACGGGCCGCAACCCGAACCACGCCGCCATCGCCGTCACCACCGGCCTGCTCGAGAAGATGAACCGCGTCGAACTCGAAGGCGTGGTCGCCCATGAATTGAGTCACATCCGCAACTACGACATCCTGGTGTCGACGCTGGCCGTCACCATGGTCGGCGCCGTCGCGCTGATGGCCGACATGACCATCCGCATGATGTGGTGGAACGGTGGACGGGTGGCGCGCCGTGGCGACCACCAGAACGGCGCGAACCCCCTGGCCTTCCTCGGTATCGCGATGCTGATCCTGGCGCCGATCGTCGCCAAGGCGATGCAGGCCACGATCTCACGGCGACGCGAGACGCTCGCCGACATCTCGGCCTGCCAGCTCACCCGGTACCCGCCCGGCCTCATCTCGGCGCTGGAGAAGTTGCAGGACGACACCACCGTGACGCACGCCGCGTCGACGGCTACGGCACACTTGTGGATCGAACAACCGATGAGCGGTGTCGGCGACACCGGCCGGCTCGGAGGCATGCACAAGCTGTTCGACACACATCCGCCGCTCGACGAGCGAATTGCCCTCCTGAGAGAACTCTGATGACCGACTTCCGCCGTACCGGGCTCCGCCCGGTGGCCACCCTTGCCGCCCTCGCCGTGGTCGTCGCCGCCTGTGGTGGCGGCGGTGGCGACGCAGCCGACCCCACCACCAGCAGCACCACGGACGCCCCTGCCACGACCACCGAGCCCGAGGCCGCCACCACCGAGGACTCCAGCACCACCAGCAGTACCGAACGGGAGACCACGACCACCACCACGATCCCGCCGACGCCGCGGGAGCCGCTCACCGGCGTGGAGATCGCGAGTTTCGACGACATCGATCCCCGGCCGGCGCTGGCCGTGAAGATCAACAACCACCCGGAGTCGCGTCGCAATCAGAGCGGCCTGGGCGCGGCCGACATCGTGTTCGAAGAGCTCGTGGAAGGCTCCATCACCCGCTTCGCCGCGGTGTTCCACAGCCAGGGCTCCGACCCGGTCGGCCCCATCCGTTCGGGGCGGTCGCAGGACGTCGACCTGCTCACCTCGTTCCGTGAGCCGCTGTTCGCCTGGAGCGGCGGCAACCCCGGTGTCACCCGGCTGATCGCCGACTCCACCCTCACCGACCTCAACCCGTTCCGCAACCGCACCGCG
>JAWLEC010000027.1:0-25761 GCA_041686315.1 Ilumatobacteraceae bacterium | reverse complement strand
CGTTCTTGATGAAGGCGATGAGGTCGGCCTCGCTGGCGAAGTGGGCATTCGCGGCGCCGCCGGTGAGGTTCCAGCCGAAGGCACCCTGGCCGGGAACGCCGGGCTGGCCGTAGCTCCACCCGAGGGTGTGGCAGCGGGCGCAGCTGTAGGCGCCGCTGCCGAGTTCGAGGTTGAACAGCGCCTCGCCGATCGTGGCGGCCTCACCGTCGGTGACGGCCTGTTCGGCGGCGGTCTGGATGTCGGCCTGGATGTCGGCGGGCAGGTTGCCGGTGCTGCAGTCGATCGGGTCCTCGCCCTCGAGGCAGTTCTCGCGGGGGATCTGGATGCTCTTCATGTAGGCGAGCAGGTTGTCGATCTGCTGGGTGTTCATCGGGCCGCCGCCCACCCGGCCCCAGGGCGACATGGGCGAGAACGGCCGGCCGTAGTTGAGGATGAAGCGGACCTCGTCCTCGTCGAACCGGTAGAACACCGTGTTCACCGCCGGCGACTTCCAGTTGACCTGCTGCACTTCCTGCGTGACCGGGTCGGTCACCGTGAACGGCGCCTCACCGCCCACACCGGCCATGCCGCCGTGGCAACCGGCACAGTTGAAGCCGCCCTCGGCCGTGGTGGCGAACAGCTGCGATCCCCAGCTCGCGAACCTGTTGTCCCAGCCCTCCTGGGCTCCGGCCTGGCGGCTCGGTTCGAACACCCAGTAGAGAGGAAGGGCGACGACGATGATCACCAGCATGATCACGCCCCACAGCTGGACGCGCTCGAGCCGCGGACCCTCGAGGGCCTCGTCGTCGTAGTACGGCTTGCGGTTGGGTGCCAGCTCGAGTTCGGCGCCGACCTCCTTGCGGCCGGCACGGACGTTGAACAGGCCGTAGATGATCCATCCCGCCGTGATGATGACGAGGCCGATGACCCCGATCGTGGTGGTCGTCAGGCCGACCAGGGCTCCGCCCATCAGTGCGCCCCGTCGCTCGTGCAGTGCGGACCCTCGGCCTCCTGGCCGGTGGTGTTGGTACCGATCGCAGCACCCGGGACGACGGTGCCGGTGTCGATGGTGACGTCACCGGCAGCCGACACGGTGGCGGGATGGTGGTCCATGCCGCGCGGTGCGGGCCCGGCCTTCTTCTCGCCGGCACGGTTGTACTGCGAGCCGTGGCACTGGCACTCGAACCACTGGCTCGTGGCGCATTCGGGCACGCGGCAACCGAGGTGCGGGCACTTCTGGCTGAGCACCACGATGCCCTCGTTCATGTTGGCGAGCACGTTGTCGGGATAGACGGTCTCGGCCAGGGGCAGGGCCTCCTGCGGGTAGGCCGTGATCCACGACCGGGCCTCGGGCACGTAGAAGAACCCGCCGCCGGCGTTGATGCCGTCGCGGATGGCGCCGATCTTGCCGGCGGCGACCGCTCCACCGAAGCCACCCGTGCCGCTCGGCCACAGGAACGCCACGAAGGCAGCGGCGGCGAAGGCACCCAGTCCGGCACTCATCAGGGTGACGGTGGCACGGTTGAAGAACTGGCGACGCGAGACGCCGATCACCTCGGGGTCGGGCGGCGTCCACTGCACGATCTGCGGTTCGGCGGCCGGCACCAGCTCGGTGCTGCGCGCTGCCGCTGCGGCGGACTCGACCTCGGTCCGGGTGGGCGCGTCCAGGACCGACTCGTGCTGCTCGCGCGCGGCGTTGTCGCGCTGGACGGTCTCGCCCGACAGCGCTCCCGCTCCACGGACGTCGGAGCGACGAGCCAGGGTGAGGAAGGAGATGGCTGCCAGGACGACGACGATGCCGACGGCGATGGTGATGACTGCTGCGGTACTCATGGTGTAGGGGGCTCCTTTCGCAGTCTCTACAGTTCGAAGAACAGACCTTCGACCCAGGGCAGGACGAAGTTGAATCCGGGACCACGGAAGAACGACCCGATCAGCACGAGGACCGCCCAGAACATCATGTGGACGGTCATCAGGCCGTAGGCGAACTTGCGGTCTTCCGGTTTGTTGGACGGGTTGCGGTCGAGGTAGGGGGCGAGCACGAGGGCGATCAGGCCCACGCCGGGAAGTGTCACACCGGCCACCATCGGGTGGAAGTAGACCAGCAGCTCCTGCAATCCGAGGAAGTACCACGGGGCCTTCGACGGGTTGGGCGTCTGGTTGGTGTCGGCCAGCTGCAGCAACGGTGCGTGCACGAAGATCGAGAAGATGAAGACGAACGCCGTGCAGGCCAGTGCGGCGACGAACTCGGCGGCGAGCAGGTGCGGCCAGGTGTGGACCTTGTCGACGGGTGTGGCCTTCACGTCCTGGATCGAACCGGACTTCACCACCGTGAGCAGTCGCTGGGTGTGGCCGCCGGGGCCGGCGCCGACCGGAACTCCACCACCGGCCGGGGCAGCGGCGACGACGGAGCCCACCTTGTCGGCCACGGCGACGGCGCCGCCACCGGCGGGCGCTTCGGCCTCGCCGGCGCCGGACTTCGCGGCCTTGGCGGCCTTGCTGCGCTGCAGCAGGTGCTCGGGAATGCGCGAGTCGGTGGGCGCGGCGGCTTCGCCGGCGGGCGCAGCCGTCTCGGCCGACTCGGCCGGCGCCGACTTCTCGCGGGCGGCCTGGGCCCGCTTCAGCAGGTGCTCGGGGATCTCAGTCATCGGACTTCCTCATCTCCCAGTGAACAGGACGAATCACAACGGACCCGAAATTCCGCCGTCCTTGCGGACCCGCCAGAAGTGGATCGCCATGAAGATCACGATCACGAACGGCAGGAACAACACGTGCAGGACGTACCATCGCAAGAGGGTCTCGGAGCCGATCTCGGCACCGCCCAACAGGACGAATCTGACCTCCTGGCCGAACACGGGCGTGTACCCCATCATGTTGGTACCCACCGCCACGGCCCACAGCGCCAACTGGTCCCACGGGAGCAGGTAGCCGGTGAACGACAGCAGCAGGGTGAGGGTGAGCAGGATCACCCCGATCACCCAGTTGAACTCACGGGGCGGCTTGTAGGCACCGTGGTAGAAGACGCGCGCCATGTGGAGGAACACGGCCAGCACCATCAGGTGCGCCCCCCATCTGTGCATGTTGCGCACCAGGAGCCCGAACGTGACCGAGGTCTGCAGGTTCTGGATGTCGTTCCAGGCAGCCGTGGTCTCGGGCCGGTAGAAGAACATCAGGAAGATGCCGGTGACGGTGAGCAGGATGAACAGGAAGAACGAGAGGCCGCCCAGGCACAGCGTGTAGCTCACCTTCACGGCGTGACGCTTCACCTTCACCGGGTGCAGGTGGTACAGCACGGAGTTCATGACGACGTAGCTGCGGTTGCGCGGGCTGTCGGTGTAACCCTTGCGGAAGATCGAGCCGGGACGGAAGATCGAGCTCCACGCCTGGCTGCCCTGCACCGCATCGACCGTGGAGTTCACACGGTCCTTGATGGTGGGACGGGGCTTGTCGTCGATGATCTTTGCCATTTCAGCGTTCCCCGGCCACGCAGGCCGCTCGTGGGCGCTCGCTCGCTGGCGCTGCGCTCGCTCGTGTGGTCGATTCGGTCATGGTCAGAGCCTCATGCCATAGCCGTAGCCATGGTTGTTCGTGCGGACGTGGGAGTTACCGGCGGCGGTGGCCGTGCCGGCCTTGCCGAGGATGATGACCCCGGTGGGGCATCGGTCGACGCACAGCGCACACCGGGTGCAGATGTCGTCGTCGATCGTGAACATGAAGGCGTCGCTGGGGTCGGTGCCCGGCTGTTCGGTGCCGTCGGCCTCGACGACGGCGGAGGTCGACACCATGTGGATGCACTTCCACGGGCAGATGTCGACGCAGCCCTCGCAGGCGATGCACTCGGTCTGGTCGATGTGGATGAACTGCTTGGGCTTGACGGCCTTCGTGAGATAGTCCGCGTCGACCTCCACCAACGTGTACTCGTCGGTGTACGGCATCATCGGGGGGTTGGCATCGGTCTTTGCCATGATCAGCGTTCCCCGGCCACGCAGGCCGCTCGTGGGCGTTCGCTCGCTGGCGCTCCGCTCACTCGCATCGTCGAACAGGTCATCGGCCTCATGCCTTTCGCACCAGGGGGCGGCCGTAGGTGGAGGTGGGGAGTTCCTTCGGCTTCACCTCGCCGCGCTTCTGCCACCACACGGCGATGTAGATCAGCAGGGCGAAGTACACCAGGTGCAACAGCACCACCACGATGTCGCGGACGGCCTCGTACTGCAGGGTGATCGGGTTCCAGCCGCCGGCGGACTCGGGCTTGAGGATGCCGCCGGGCCCGAAGATCAGCTTGTCCTTCGACCATCCGAGGTCCTTGTCGGCGTGGTCGATGAACTGGTGCGGCACGATGCCGAACTGCAAGAAGAGCATCCCGAAGATGTAGGTGGACCCGAGCATCGCGTCGCCCCAGCGGAACGGGGCGTCGACGGGTCGCCGCTTGCCGTACCACATGATCGCCAGTGCCAACACGATGCCCGCGACGAACGAGACGATGAAGGCCTGGTTCATGAACGGCCATTCGAGGACGTCGATCGCAATCATGGTGTGTGCTGTTCGTTCCTGTTCCGGTGGGCGGATCGTTCGATACCGAACTGTAGTCGGCGTCTGTCTGAGTACGAAGTCTGGCACGCGAGTGTGATCCCTCCGCCAGGTTGTGCGTAAGTGCACCGCAGCCGCCCGCTCGCGAATTCAGCGTTCGGGTCGAGCGGCATCTATCATCGGCACAGTGACCGAGATTCCCGAACATCTCCTGAAGCGGTCGCGCGAGCGGCGCTCCGCGATCGGCAAGGGCGACGACGACGCACCGGCAGCGGGTGACGCGCCCGCGGAGACGACGCCGGCCACCACCACCGGCGCGACACCGGCCACCACGTCGGCGCCGGCGTCGAGCGGCCCTCCGGCGCGCACACCGGCGCCTGCACCCGCCGCACCGCCGCCGCCGAAGCCCGACCCGGTCTACGTGCAGGCCGCCAAGCAGCGCCGCAAGATCCCGATCTGGGCGATGGCCACGCTCAGCCTGATGCCCGTCTGGGCCTTCATGTACGTCCGCGCCGTCACCGAGAGCCCCGAAGTGGTCGAAGGGCCGCTGGGTCTCGGTGCCGAGATCTACAGCAGCTGCGCCAGCTGTCACGGCGCGGGCGGCGGCGGCGGTGTCGGTTACGCCTTCTCCGGCGGGGAGGTCCTCCAGACCTTCCCGAACATCGAGGACCAGATCCGCTACGTCCACTACGGCACCGAGGGCTACAACCTCGCCGGGGTCGACGTGTACGGCAATCCCGACCGCGAGGGCGGCCCGCACGTCACCGGCAACCTCGGCGTGATGCCGGCGTTCGGCGGCCAGCTCACCCAGTACGAGATCATCGCCGTGGTCTGCCACGAGCGGTACACGCTCGGTGGCGCCGACCCCACCAGCGAGGAGTGGGAGGCCGAGTACGAGACCTGGTGCTCCGAGGAGGCACCCGCCTTCGGCTCGGTGCAGGGAGGCGAGTACGACTACACCTCGCCCGATCCCGAGTCGATCGGCGACGTCGAGGTGATGCCGGTCGGTCCCGAAGCGGTCCCCGGCTCGCCCGCCGGCGCCGGCTGACCGGCGGAGTCCGCCTGGACACCGACGTCCTCGTCGTCGGCGGAGGCCCCGCCGGGGCGTCGGTCGCCACCTGGCTGGCCCGCGCGGGCCACGACGTCACACTGGTCGAGAAGCGACCGGTGCCGCGTCACAAGGCGTGCGGCGACGCACTCACCCCCCGGGCGTTGGGCGAACTCGCCCGCCTCGGCATCGACGAGTCGGGTCTGGCCCCGTTGGGGTCGCACCGCACCGACGGGATCGTCATGCGACACGGCTCGCGAGAGCTGTCGATCGCCTGGCCTGCGCATCCGGACTTCGCCGACCACGGGCTGGTGGTGCGCCGCGACCGGCTCGACGAGGCACTGCGCGCAACGGCCGCCGACGCCGGTGCGCGGGTGTTGATGGGCCACGAGGCAACGGCTCCGATCGTCGAGCGTGGATTCGTCCGGGGTGCGTCGACGTCCGTCGTCGACGCCGACGGCACAACCGTCGGCGTCCGTCCGATCACGTCCCGCTTCGTCGTGGTGGCCGACGGCGCCAACTCCTCGTTCGGGCGGGCCGTGGGCACGTCACGTGACCACAACTGGCCGTACGGCATCGCCACCCGGAGCTACTGGTCGAGCCCCCGCCACGACGAGCCGTGGATCGAGTCGGTGCTGGGCCCGCCGGATGTCCACGGCACTCCGATCGCCGGCTACGGATGGGTGATCCCGCTCGGTGACGGCACCGTGAACGCCGGCGTCGCACTGCTGTCCACCTACCGCGACGTCAAGGCCGTCAACGCACTGAAGTTGCTCGACGCGTTCGCGCACTCCGTCGCCGACCGCTGGTCGATCGATCCCGGTGCCGGGCTCAAGCCGCCGACGAGGTTCCGCGTCCCGCTCGGCGGTTCGGTCGGACCGAAGATGGGGCCGACCTTCCTCGTCACCGGCGACGCCGCCGGAATGGCCAGCCCGTTCAACGGTGACGGCGTCGACGCCGCCCTGATGACCGGCCGGCTGGCCGGCACCGTCCTCGACGAGGCCCTCACCACCGGAAACTCCACCACTCTGCAGCGCTATCCCACACTGCTCGCCGACGAGGTGGGCCGCTCCCACAAGGTGGGCCGGCTGAGTGCGCGTTTCCTCGGTCGGCCGGCCGTCCTGCGACCGGCGCTGCGGTTCGGCATGCGCAGCGAACGGGTGATGGGAGCGGTGCTGCGACTCGCCGCGAACGAACTCCGGAGCGGGCCCGACGCGGGCGGCGCCGAACGCACCTACGCCGTGGTCAGCGCCCTCTCCCGCGCTGCGCCGTCATGGTGACCGCAGCCCGGCCGACCGCGATCCATCCCGCTCAGTCGATGCTGCGGGGCCGGCGGATCACGCTCGGGATACGCAGCGTCACCACCGACAGCGCCAGGATCACCGGGTAGATCTCGAGACGACCGAGCAGCATCTGGCCCATGGCGATCCACCGGCCCGGCCGGGGGATCGCCAGGAAGTCACCGGTGTGGTCGAGCGCACCCAGCCCGGGGCCGACGTTGCCGAACGCCGTCGCCGACGCCGAGAACGATGTGATCATGTCGGGCCCGGTCGCCGAGATGGCGACGGCGCCGCCACCGAAGATGGCGAGTGCCAGCATCATGAACCCGACCACCCGTCCGGCCACCTCGTCGGGAAGGATGCCGTTGCCGACCCGCACGGGGCGCACGAGGCGCGGATGGAGATGGCGGAGCGCCTCACGGTGGGCGTAGCTGGCCACGGCCATCACCCGCACCATCTTCACACCACCGGCCGTGGACCCCGCCATGGCGCCGATGGGCATCGCCACCAGCAGCAGCAGCTGGGCGGTCTGGCTCCAGAGCCCGTACTCGGCGGTGACGTACCCGGTGGTGGTGACGGTGGCCGTCGCCGTGAACAGCGAGTCGCGGAATCCTGCCGCCTGCCCACCGTCGTTGCCCGACACCATGAACGCCCACAGTGCGATGGAGGCCACCACCCCCAGGTACACGCCGAACTCGGTGGAGCGCAACAGGGGCTTCGGGTCTCTCTTGAGTGCCCGGTAGTAGAGGGTGAAGCTGCCTCCCGCCAGGAGCATCCCGACGATGGCGATCCACTCGATCATCGCCGAGTCGAAATGTCCGATGGAGCCCTGGTACGGCGAGAAGCCGCCGGTGGAGACCGTGGTGAAGCTGTGCGACACGGCGTCGTAGAGGCTCATGCCTGCCGCGAAATAGGCGGCCGCCAACGTCACCGTGAGCCCGACGTACACCGCCCACAGGCGCCGCGCCGTCTCGCGTACCCGGGGTGTGAGCCGTTCGCCGGTGGGGCCCGGCGCCTCGGCCGCCAACAGGCTCATGCCGCCCGAACCCACCGTGGGCAGCACGGCCACGACGAGCACGATCACGCCCATCCCTCCCATCCACTGGGTCGTCGACCGCCAGAAGAGCAGGCCCTTCGACGTCGCCTCGATGTCGGGGGTGACCGTGGCGCCGGTAGTGGTGAAACCCGAGATCGATTCGAACAACGCATCGTCGATGCGGTCGAAGTGCCCCGTGATCAGGTAGGGGATCGCTCCCGCCACGGCCATCGACACCCAGGCCAACGTGACGGTGGTGAACACGTCCAGCACCCGGATCTGCTTCGGCACGATCGTGATTCGCCACACCACCGAACCGACCGCCCACACGGCGAGGCCGGCGAGCGCCAGCACGATCACGTGCGGACCACCGTCGATCAACTCCACGACGCCCGACGCGATGATGCCGACGCCCACCACCGCGAGTGTGAGACCGACCACGTTCGCCACCAGCGACGAGTACCGGCCCGGCGACAGCAGCCGCTCGCCGCGTTCACCGAACCACGAGACGCGTCCACCCGAGTGCGCTGTCAGCGTCACGCGGAGAATGCCTTGCGCGTGGCGGTCAGCGCATCGGGCCGGGAGAACACCACCACGTTGTCGCCGGCGTCGAGCCGGGTCCGGCCACGCACGATCTCGGCCGAGCCGTCGCGCCGGGTGACCGCACCGAGCAGCACCGAGTGCGGCAGATGGAGGTCGGCGACGAGACATCCGTCGGCCGTGCTGCCCGACTCGATCTCGAACTCGTTGACCTCCACGTCGGACTCGAGGAACGTGGCCACCGAGGCCGTCCCCCCACGGATGTGGCGCAGCACGGCATTGGCCGACGCCGTGCGCGGGCTGAGGGCAGCGTCGATGCCGAACTGGCGCACCAGCGGCAGCAGGGCCAGCCGGTGAAGCACCGCAACGGTGAAGGCGTCCCCCTCCGCTGCGGCATAGGCGCAGGCCAACACGTTGGAGGCGTCGTCGCCGGTTGCCGCGATCACCAGATCCATGCGCGACACCGACTCCTCCAGCAGCAGTTCGGTGTCGGTGATGTCGCCCTGCACCACCGTGACGCGCGGGAGCCGCTCGCTGAGCAGCTTGGCGCGGTGCGCGTCGTGTTCGAGCAGCACCACCGTGGCTCCTTCGTCCTGCAGCCGGTCGGCCACCCGGGACCCCACCGATCCGCCACCGAGGACCATCACCCGCCGCGCCTGACGGCTCGTCACCCCGAGCAACTCCATGATCTCGCGTCGGGCCGACCGGGTGGTGAGGACGCGGACGTGGTCGCCGGCCTCGATGACCTGGTCACCCCGGGGGATCACCGTCTCGCCGTCGCGGGTCAGCGCACCGAAGAGGAACTTCCAGTTCGGTTCGAACGATCTGCCGATCTCGGCCAGATCGTGACCGACCAACGGTGACGACGCACCCACCACGGCACCCAGCACCAACAGCTCACCACCCGACATCGGATACACCTCGTCCGCACCCGACACGTGCGCGAGTTCGAGGATCTCGTCCGCGGTGTCGGCGTCGGGGTCGATCACGACGTCGGCCTGCATCGTCGACAGCAGCCGCGCTCCCAGCGGGCCCCGCAGCTCCTCGGTCTGGATCCGCACGACGGTCTGGTCGACACCGAACTCCTTGGCCAGCAACGACGCCAGGAGGTTCACCTCGTCGTTCTGGGTGACCCCCGCCAGCAGGTCGCACTTGTCGATGCCCGCGGCGTGGAGCGTGGACGGGACCGTTGCACTGCCGACCACCACCTGCACGTCGAGTTCGGCGCCGATCGCCGCGGCGACGCTCTCGTTCTGCTCGACGACGACGACGTCGTTGCCCTCGGCGCCGAGGCGCTGTGCCAGGTACCAGCCGACCTCGCCGGCGCCCACGATGATGACGTGCATTCCCTCAGCCTGCCCGATGCGCACCCCGGCGACGAAGCACTCCTGGTCGACCCGTGATCGTGCCGGCGATCAGGCGGCGACGGAGACGGACGCCAGCAACACCCGCGGTGCCGCCCGCAGCGCGTCGGTGGCCGGCGAGTCGGGCACGTCGTCACACGCGTTCTCGGCCAGTGCCACGTAGTCCCGAGCCGTCTCGATCGCCGACGCCAGCCCGGCATTGGAGCGCACGATCGTGAGCGCCTTGTCCTGTGCCACGGAGTCGAGCGGGGAACCGAGCAGGTCGCGCAGTTCCCCGGCAGCAGGCGTGTCGAGCTCGAGTGTGCGCAGCACGGGAAGGGTGTACACGCCCTCGACGATGTCGTGACCAGCGGGTTTGCCGAGCTGTTCGTCGGTGGCGGTGATGTCGAGGATGTCGTCGACGATCTGGAAGACCATGCCGTAGGCGTTGCCGTACTCGGTGAGCGCATCGACGATGGGGCGGTCGTGGCCGGCGACGATGGCGCCGATGCGCGCCGCAGTGCCGTAGAGCGACGCCGTCTTGCCGTGGATCGAGGCGAGGTAGCTGGCTTCGGTGCGGGTGGTGTCGTAGGTGTGGCGCAATTCCTCGATCTGGCCCTCGCAGAGCCACCCGATCGTGCGGGCGAGAAGGCCCGCCACCTCGGTGCCGAGCGACGCCGCGATCTCCGAGGCCCGCGAGAGCAGGAAGTCGCCCGCCAGGATCGCCTGCAGGTTGCCCCACTTGGCGTTGACGGTCTCGACACCGCGACGGGTGTCGGCCTCGTCCATCACGTCGTCGTGGTAGAGCGAGCCGAGGTGCACGAGTTCGCACGCCACGCCGCCGCGGACGACGTCGTGCGACGCGGGCTGACCGAGTACCTGAGCGCCGGCGACGGCCAGCACGGGCCGCAGACGCTTGCCTCCGGCGACGATGAGATGAGAGGCGATCTGGTTGAGGTAGGAGTCCGGAGTGACGACGGCTTCGTGCATCGCCGCTTCGATCCGTTCCCGGTCGGCGTCCATCGACGCCAGCGCGAGGAGCGGCGACGTCAGGTTGGGGGCCAACACCTCGTCCTGGGACACGTCCGACAGGCTAGGCGCGGTCCCGCAGGGACACACGAACGTGCGGCCACAACGATCCGCGGCGGGAACTCCGGAGCCCACCACCGGGTCCTGCCGAGCAGCACAGGACGGCCCCGAAGGGGATTCCCCTATCCTGGGGGCATGTCCACCCCCACGTCGAGCACGGTGACCGCTCCCGCCAGCCTGCCGAAGGCCAACGAGCCGTGCTGGTGCGGAAGCGGCCGCAAGTACAAGCGCTGCCACCGCAAGCTGGAGGGACGCGTCCTGCCCGGTGTGGTCACGCCGATGCGCGAGGTGCCCGCTTCGATCGCCCGGCCGCCCTACGCCGACACCGGCGAGTACGAGCCGTGGGACGAACCGCGGATCAAGTCGCCGGAGACCATCGACCGGATGCGTCACGCCGGAGCGGTGGCCGCCGAGGTGTTGCGCCTCGCCGGCGACATGGTTGCTCCTGGTGTCACCACCGAGGAGATCGACGTGGCGGTGCACGACATGTTCGTCGAGCGCGGCGCCTATCCGTCGACCATCAACTACCACGGCTATCCGAAGGCGTGCTGCACCTCGGTGAACGAGGTGATCTGTCACGGCATCCCCGACAGCCGTGTGCTGGTCGAGGGCGACATCTGCAACATCGACGTCACCGGCTACATCGGTGGCGTGCACGGCGACACCAACGCCACGTTCTTCGTGGGCGGCGTCGACCCGGAGAGCCGTCGGCTCGTGGAAGTCACCGAGGAGTGCACCTGGCACGGCATCGAGGCCGTCCAGCCCGGGCGGCCGCTGAGCGACATCGGCAGCGCCATCGAGGACCACGCCAAGCAGTACCGCTACGGGGTGGTGCGGGCGTTCGTCGGGCACGGAATCGGCGAGCAGTTCCACACCGACATCCAGGTCCTGCACTACTACGACTCGCGCGCCAGCACGATCATGCGCCCCGGGATGACGTTCACGATCGAGCCGATGATCACGCTCGGCACCGTGAACTACCGCATCTGGGACGACGACTGGACTGCGGTCACCGCCGACGGCAAGCGCACCGCCCAGTTCGAGCACACCGTCCTCGTCACCGACGACGGCGTGGAGGTGCTCACCGGTGGGCCGGGGGCGGTCAGCCCGACGGCACCCTGGAACCGCTGACGCCGGCCACAGAGGTCGGCGAGCCACCGGCCTGGACCGCTCGGCGCCGGTGGGCCGGAGCCACGAACAACGACCACAGGGCGACGAGCGCGAAGCCCACACCTCCGACGAGTGCGCCTGCGGTGACGAACCGGTCGAGCCAGCCCGGTGCGTCGGTCGGCACGATGGCCGCACCGAGTCCGTCGCGCTTCACCACGCCCCACACGGCGAGTTCGAACCCGATCAGCAGCAACGCCGCATCGGCGGCGAATCGCTGGCCGCGGATCTCGGCGACCAGGCCGCCCATGGCACACACCACGGCGATGGCGGGCAGCGCCCACCACAGCGCTCGCGGGCCGGTCTCGGCCGGGAGCGACACGTACTGCCACATGCCGACCACGAGCGCGCCCACGGCGAGCGGTGTCGCCGCCGCCACGGCGGGAAGACCTCGGCGGCGCAGCGCGTAGGCCGCGCCGGCCAGCCCGACGCCGACGAGGCCGCCCAACCAGGCGGGGACGGGGTTCGGGGCGGGCATCCACGTACTGATCACGGTGACGTCGACGTCGGCGCCGTCGACGCGCAGGGGAATCACGGCCTCGAGGATCTGGTCGCCGGCGGATCGACCGAGCGGTCGGGTCTCCTGCATCCAGTGGGCGCGGTGGTCGTGCCACGCCCACCGACCCCCGTCGGCGACACGCTCCCAGTCGGGTTCGGCGTCGGGCGTGGCGTTCGGCGGGATCTCCCCGCCGCCGAACCGGTCCTCGTTGACGTACCGGCTGGGCGAGTTCCGGTTCTCCCACACGGTGCCGTCGGGGCGGAACCACACGTAGTCCTCGCCGCGGTAGCCGACCACCATCGCCTCGGTGCCCGCGTCGACCTGCAGCTGCAGGAACGAGTCGCCACCGAGGATGGAGGCCTCGATCTGCGGGGCGGGCGGCTCGACGGCGATGATCTCCGACCGGTAGTCCGTCGGCCCGGCAGGATCCGCGGACGCCGGTGACGCCAGTGCGATCGCCAGCACCGCTCCTGCGAGGATCCCGCGGGCGAGCCGTGCCGGCGTCACGCGTTCACGGTGAGCACGATCTCACCACTCGGATGGACGGTGCAGACGCCCACGAACTCGCCGGGTGACGAGAACCGCTGCGTCAGCGTCTCGTTGGCACCGACGAAGAACGGGCCGACGGTATGCCCGCGGTCGTCCTCGTTGACGATGCGAATGGTGTCGCCGACCTGCACCTGGAGCTCGGCGGGCAGGATCTCGAGTGGCTCGCCGGCGTCGAGTGCCTCGCCGGCACCGACGGGGATCACGTACTGGTAGGTGGCGGCTTGCGCCTCGTCGCCCGATTCGACGCCGGGCGCGGATGCCTCGTCGTCGCTGCTGCAGGCCGCGACCGCTGCGGGGGCCAGCAGCACCAGGGCCAACGCCGCCATCCGTGACCGTCCTCGCAGTCGGCCGGTCGGCCGGTGGGTCGGCGGGGTGGCAGGTGAGACGGGGGCTCGGAGGGTCATGCTGTGCCTTCCCGGTCGAGGATCTGGAAGATGTCGGCGGCCATCTCCTCCGAGGCGGTGCCGAACGGCCAGGCCACCACCAGTTCGCCACGGTCGTTCACCGCATACAGGAATCCGCTGTGCGACACCTCGATCGCACCGTCGTCCGTGACCACCACCTCGTATCTCGCTCCGAAGGGTTCGGCCACGGCCGCCAACCGGTCCGGGTCGGTGGTGCCCGCCGCCGTGGCGTCGGGCACGAAGCTGCGGACGTAGTCGGTGAGGATCCCCATGTCGCGGTCGGGGTCGACCGTGACCATCACCGTCTCCACCCGCTCGGCCACGTCGTCGGGCAGGCGTCGCATCGCGACGGTGAGGTCGAACATCGTGGTGGGGCACACGTCGGGACAGTTGGTGTAGCCGAAGTAGACGAGTTGCAGACCGCCCGGTCCGGCGCGGAACTCGTGCTCCTCGCCGCCGTAGGTGAGCGACGGGAGCGACGTGGCGTCGACCACCGGGGCCGGCTCGCGGACGACGCCGGCGAGCACGCGGCCGTCGGGGACCTCGGTGATGATCTGGGTGGGCGGGCCCGAGTCGTTGTCGTCCGAGCCGCAGGCGGCCAGCGCGAGCGCTGCGGCCAGGAGACCCGCCCCGATCCGGAGGCGGCGGTGGGCAGATCGGGTGTCAGCCATCGTCGGCCAGCGAGGTGATGAAGGCGACGACGTCGTCGATCTCGGCGTCGGAGAGGTTGTTGGCCGGCATCCGCAGCGAGTAGCCCTCGAGGAGGTCGGCGTTGGGCTCGGCGATGGCTCGCACGAGGTAGTCCTCGTCGGCCACGATCGTCGAACCGTCGGCGAGCGTCACCTCGGAGCCGGCGAGCCCCACCCACGACGGGCCGGCGCCGCCGTCGAAGTCCTGCCCGTGACAGCCGGCGCAACCGCGGCTGCGCGCGATCTGCTCGCCCCGGGCGACGGCGGACGCCACACTGTCGTCACCGGCCGGCGTCGGCGACGACGTGTCGCCGTCGGATCCGCAGGCCGCTGCGGCGACGGCCAGCGCCGACGTGACGGCGACGGCCAGCGCCGTTCGGCTGATGGATGATCTGTGCACCTGGTTCATGTCGCTCGTGGGTGAGAGATGGTTCCCGGGTCAACCGGTGCCGGCCGTGCCGGTGGCGTGACCGTCGCCGGGGGGCTCGTCGTGGCGGTCGGACAGCATGCCGACGAGGTCGGCTCGGGCCCGCGCCACGCGCGAACGGATGGTACCGACCGGGCAGCCGAGAATGTCGGCGGCCTCGTCGTAGTGCAGACCGAGCACCTGGGTGAGCACGAATGCGGCGCGGCGGTCGTCGTCGAGATGTGCGAGGACGCCGTCGAGATCGACCCTGCCGGACGGATCGGGCATCACGAGCGTGCCGTCGAGGGATCCCGCCGTGGTCTGGTGGCGAACGGCCTGATCGGTGCGTCGACGGCGGACGGACCGGCGGGTGGAGTCGGCGCAGGTGCGCCGGACGATCGTGAGCAGCCAGCCACGCGCCGGCCCGTCGCCGCGGTAACGGTGGACCGAGGCGATCGCCCGCTCGTAGGCCTCCTGGGCCAGGTCGTCGGCCTGCTGGGCATCGCCCAGGTATCGGCACAGCCGCCACACGTCGGCCTGGGTCTCGGCGATGAACCGTTCGAGCGCATGGCCGTCTCCGTCACGGGCCGCGAGCAGCAGCCTCGTGAGATGGTCGGTGGCCACGTCCATGCCGTCATTGTCGCAGCACGGGAACCAAATCCCGACGATCGACGACTCCGTTGGATGTGACGATCGACCCACCCCTGGACCCCCACGACGGTGCGCCCGGCAACGGCCACGGCGACTCCCCCGACGGGGTCGCGTCGTGTGGCACGGCGCGCGAGTTGATCTCGGCGCGTCTCGACGGCGAGGCCACCGGCGACGAGCGACGCCTGCTGGAGGCACATCTCGCGCACTGTGCCGGGTGCCGGGCCCACGCGGGGGCCCTCGACGACCTCACCCGTCACCTCCGCGTCCGCCCGGCCGAGGACATGCCCGATCTCGTCGCCACGGTGACGGCACGGGTCCGGCCGGCACGGCTCGGCCGTGGCGGGTGGCTGCGGCCGGCACTTGCCTGGGTGGCGCTCGTGATGTTCGCCCAGAGCGTGCCGGCACTGGTGCTGGGCGACCTGGGTGGTACCGATGTCCATCACGCACGGCATCTCGGCGCATTCGGCGTCGCCCTGGCCATCGGGTTCGCCTACGCCGCATGGCGGCCGCACCGGGCGTTCGGGATGCTGCCGTTCACGGCGGCGCTGGTGGGCACGATGCTGGTGGCCCTGGTCGCCGACGTGGTCGGCAGCGGCCGCAGTGCGGTGTCCGAGATCGTCCACGTCACCGAGCTCGTGGGTCTGGTGCTGCTGTGGATGATCGCCGGGTCACCTGGGCTGCCGCATCGACCGCTCGTCGGCGGGAGGCGTCACGGCTGGTCCGCCGGCTGGCGCGCCTCGATGCGGCGCAGTGCCGCTTCCCACCAGTCGAACAGGTTCCGGCCGGCCTCGCCCGACACGCCGTAGGCGTCGAGGACGGCCCGTCCGCACGCGCGCACGTCGCCGAGCCGGAGCGCATCCACCGCGGCGTCGACACGCCCGGCCGGCCACGGCAGTGCGCCCAGCAGCACGGGCCCCAGCCGCACCGTGCGGGCGGAGAGGCCGGTGCCCGCACTGCGCTGCCACACCCACGCCGACGCCCACGGCGACGTGAGCACGGCCGCGATCTCCTCCGCCGACATCCCCGCATCAGCCCCACCCAGGGGATAGATGCCGATCACGGGAACAGCGGGGAGCCAGGCGCCGGTGGGGTCGGCGACGGCCTCCACGATGCTCGTCTGGTTCGCCACCAAGACCTTCGGCACGAGGCGCTGGTCGGCCCAGCGACGCATCCGCGGATCGAGGGCGTCGAGGTCGAGGCGCGGTCGTTCGAGCCGCCGGCGGGCGAAGGTGACCGACCGCCGTCCCCACCACGATCTACCGGGATCGATCAGGCCACTCGTGACGAGCCGTGGTCCCGCCGGGTGGTCGTCCACCGCCGGCACCATGCCGTAGTACTCGTCACGGAAGTTGGCGTTGAGGCGGGCCCGGTCGGCGAGCACGCCCTGCGTCGACGACGGGGGAACCGCCGGCACGCCGCTGCGATCCGCCACCACGTGCGACCACGTGACGTCACCGTCACCGGTGGCGACTGCAGCCCCCGAATCGGTGGCACCGGAATCCCTGTCGGGGATGACCCCACCGAAGTCGAACGCCACTGCGCAGGTGTACACCTGGGCGTCGAAGACGCGCTCGCCCGTCCACCACGACCACACCATCGAGGCGCGCCGGTCGATCGACGCCCGCACCGGTGCGGCATCGCGCGCCGACAGCACCGACTGGGGCAGCACGAACGCGAGGCGACCGCCGTCGGGATCGACGAGCTCGCTCGCCAGGGCGAGGAACTCGACGGCGGCGTCGGCGTAGGGCCCTCCTCCGTGCCGGCTGGCCCCGCCCCGCGCCGTGGGCGCGGCCATCTGGGAGAGGAACGGCGGGTTGCCGATCACCAGGTCGAACGGTTCGGCCGGCCACGCGTGGCCGAGCGCGTCGGCCTGCGTGACGCGGACGTGCGGATGGCGGCGCGACAGCTCGGCCAGGGCGGCGGCGTCGACGTCGACGCCGAACAGGTCGGCCTCCGCACCGGTGACGGCGAGCCGGTCGCCGACCGCGGCGAGGAAGCGACCGTCACCGCAGGCGGGGTCGAGCACACGGAGCCGGCGGCGTCCACCCCCGGCGGCCCCCGCGGCGGCTCGGGATCGGCGCTCGACGAATCCGGCGTCGACGACCGCCGCGACCATCGTGTCCACGAGGTCGGCGGGCGTGTACCAGGAACCGGTCTGCTTCCGGCGATCGGGGACGGTCCGTGCGGGTGGCACGCTCGGAGCGTAGACACTGCGCAGCCGGACGGACCGGTCCGCATCGGGGCCGCCTCACTAGAGTCGGCCGCCGTGACCGGCCGGTACCTCGACTTCGACCGCGACGCCTGGGCCGAGCTGCGCGCCGCCACGCCGATGACCCTGCGCCAGCCCGAACTGGTTCGGCTGCGCGGCATCAACGAGCACATCGACATGGACGAGGTCGCCACGATCTACCTGCCGTTGAGCCGTCTGCTCAACCTGTACGTGAGCGCCACCCAGGACCTGCAGAAGGTGTCGTCGACGTTTCTCGGCACGATCGCCCCCAAGGTGCCCTACGTGATCGGGATCGCCGGGTCGGTGGCCGTCGGCAAGAGCACCTTCGCCCGCATCCTGCAGGCCCTGCTCGCCCAGTGGCCCGATCACCCGCAGGTCGACCTGATCACCACCGACGGATTCCTGCACCCCAACCGTGTTCTCGAAGAACGCGGCATCATGCACCGCAAGGGATTCCCCGAGTCGTACGACACGCGCTCGCTGCTGCGGGTGCTGCGCGAGATCAAGAGCGGCGCCGAGTGCGTCGAGGCGCCGGTGTACAGCCACGTCACCTACGACATCGTGCCCGACGAATGCGTGGTGGTGAAGCGGCCCGACATCGTGATCCTCGAAGGCCTCAACGTGCTGCAGACCGGCACCGACGCCACCGAGTTCGTGAGCGACTACTTCGACTTCTCGATCTACATCGACGCCGACGAGGCCGACATCGAGCAGTGGTACGTCGAGCGGTTCCTCACGTTGCGCGAGTCGGTGTTCCAGGACCCCGACTCGTTCTTCAGCAACTACGCCGGGCTCACCGACGAGGAAGCCGTCGAAACCGCCCGCGGCATCTGGCGCGCGATCAACGGCCTCAACCTGCGCGAGAACATCGCCCCCACCCGCGACCGGGCGTCGCTGGTGGTCCACAAGCAGGCCGACCACCGCGTCGACCGGGTGCAACTCCGCCGTCTCTGATCGTCCGCGACCCTGTGTTCAGCCGGCGACGTCCGACACGAAGTCGGCGAGGCCCAGCCACATCGGCACGTCGGCGAGCGACGCCAGTTCCACGACGTCCTCGTCGTGATCGTCCACCCGTTCGTGCACCCAGGTGACGTGGTAGGGCACGTGCACGGCGTGTCCCCCGATCGCCAGCACCGGGAGCACGTCGCTGCGCACCGAGTTGCCGATCATGCAGAAGCGTGCGGGTGCCACACCGAGGCGGTCGAGGATCCGGCGATAGACGTCCGGGTCCTTCTCGAGCACGATCTCGATGTCGCTGAAGTGGTGCTCGATGCCCGACGTGGTGACCTTGCGGGTCTGGTGGACGAGGTCTCCCTTCGTGATCAGGATCACGCGGGTGTGTGCGGAGACGGCCGCGAGCACCTCGGGCACGTGCGGCAGCAGGTGTACCTGCTCGGTGAGCATCGCCCGGCCGATCTCCACCAGTTCGCCGATCACGTTCGCGGGCACCGCACCGTCGGTCACGGTGACCGCGGCACGCACCATCGACAGCGTGAACGCCTTCACCCCATAGCCCGAGATCGACAGATCGGCATGCTCGGTGGCCCGGAGTGCGGCGTCGACGTCCACCCCCGGCGGCGCGTAGGGCGTGACGAGTTCGTGGAAGCGGTGTTCGGCGTGGGCGAAGGAGTCCTCACTGCGCCACAGCGTGTCGTCGGCGTCGAAGGCGACCACGTCGAACCCGTCGATACGACGGAGGCTTCGTGTCACCGGTGGATCGCGTTCAGGTAGTTGTAGACCGTGATCCGGCTGACACCCATCGCGTCGGCCACGTCCTCCACGGCACGGCGGAGGATGAACGCCCCCCGCTCGTCGAGCAACCGGACCGCTCGCTGTTTGTCCTCCCGGGACAACGTCGGCAGTCTGCCTCCGAGCTCGGTCTCCACCGCGTCGATCAGCCGGTCGAGCGCCCCGTGCAGCGGCGGGAGGCGCACCGCGGCGACGGTGACGCCGTCCCAGACCAGTGGAACGTCGCTCGCTTCGGCGGCGTCGGGAGACACCAACGTGGCGCCGACGGCATCCACCACGGGCCGCACGGCACGGATCAGCGGATGCGTGGCGGGCGGCGCCGGGCGGGGCCGGGCCGGTGCGGTGTCACCGGCCGGACCGCCACCGGCGATGCGATCACCGCTCACGTCTCGCCGTCCGGCGGGATCGGGAACGCCCGGGGACTCGACGGCGTCTCGCGCGCGACGTGGATCGTGACGTGCGAGGCGCCGTGGGCGAAGGCGGCGTCGGAGAGCGATCCGACGAGGTCGCCGACGGCCGACACGTCGACCTCGCACGACGAACCGAACGGGCCGACCTCCACCTCAGCGGAGCGGGCACGGGCGACGTCGATCGCCGCCGTCACGTGCGGGCCCGGCTGCCCTTCGACGAAGGGCTCGACGGTGAACTCCACGTGTGCCACCCGGCCAGCGTAGGGCGCCGGGGTGGGGGTGGCGTCCCTCAGCCGGCGCCCATGATGCGCCGCAGTTCCTCCGACCTCGCGATGCAGTCGCGGCCGGCCGCACCGAAGGCATCGTTGAGCGAGTTCAGCGCCTGCTTGAAGCTGCCGTTCCACTCGCCGGCGAAGCGTTCACGGGCGGGACCCTGCCAGGTCGTACCTCCCAGCGCTCCATCGACTGCGGACATCACCTGCATGATCGTGTCGATCTGGCGGTTGAGCGTCGTACCGAGGCCGGCCAGCTGTTCGGGGTTGGCGCCGTACATGGTCATCGTGGGACTCCTGATTCTCCTGATGGGCCGGTCGCGGACGGCCGTGGGCAGCACCACGGTGGGCGGACAGGCGGCAGGACCGGAACGCCTACAGTGAGGCGATGAGCAACGCCGCCGAGCCCGACCCGCAGATCGAATCGGTGCGCGAGCAGGCTCGCGAACTCCAGGACCACGCCGTGAGGCTGCGGCGGGCGTTGCACGAGTGGCCCGAGCTGGGCAATCAGCTGCCCCTCACCCGCGACCGGGTGCTCGAGTCGATCGAGGGACTGCCGCTCGACGTCACCGTGCACGAGTCGACCAGCGGGATCGTGGCGCTCCTCGAAGGTTCCCGGCCGGGTCCGACGATGCTGCTCCGTGGCGACATGGATGCCCTGCCCATGCCCGAGGACACCGGCCTCGAGTTCGCCTCACGTGTCGACGGGTGCATGCATGCCTGCGGCCATGACACGCACACGGCGATGCTGTCGAGTGCCGCTCATCTGCTGAGTTCGCGGCGCGACGAGATCGCCGGACGGGTGCTGTTCATGTTCCAGCCGGGCGAGGAGGGCCACCACGGTGCCCACTTCATGCTGGAGGAGGGTCTCCTCGACGTGCCACCCGCCTCCGACGGCTCGGCGTCGCCGGTCGACGCGGCGTTTGCTCTGCACATCACCTCCGCCCTGCCGTCGGGTTGGGTGAGCACGCGAGGAGGCCCGGCGATGGCGGCGTCCGACACCGTGACGGTGCGCGTCACCGGCCGGGGTGGACACGCCAGCGAACCTCACCGCGCGCTCGACCCGATCCCGGTGGCCTGTGAGATCGTCACGGCACTGCAGACGATGGTGACCCGATCGGTCGACGTGTTCGACCCGGCCGTCCTCACGATCGGGCGCATCGCTGCCGGCACGACCGTCAACGTGATCCCCGAGGTAGCCGAGATCGAGGGCACCATCCGCACCACCAGCGAACGGACCCGGGCGAAGGTGCACGACGGCATCCGCCGGGTCGCCGAGGGCGTCGCCGCCGCGCACGGCTGCGCCTGCGACGTGGACGTGGTGCTCGGCTATCCGGTCACCACCAACGACGACGCGTTCGCCGAGTTCTCGCTCGAGGTCGCCGCCGACGTGGCGGGTGCCGACCACACCGTCCGTCTGCCGAACCCGGTGATGGGCGCCGAGGACTTCAGCTACGTGCTCCAGCAGGTGCCCGGTGCGATGGCGTTCCTGGGCGGCACACCGCTCGACCGCAATCCGGCGACGGCTGCACCCAACCACTCCAACCGGGTGATGTTCGACGAGGCCGCCATGGCCACCGGCACCGCGCTCTACGCCGCTGCCGCCCTGCGCCACCTCGCTCCCGCCTAGCCCGACAGCCGTTCGCCAGGGGTCAGACCCCTGGCGAACGCGCAGCGTCAGGCGCCCAGCGTGCGGCCGTCGTCGGCGGTGGTCCGGCGCAGGCGGAGGGTCACCAACTGGAACGGTCGCAATGTGAGGGCGACGGCACCGTCGCCGACCTCCTCGCCCGAGCGGCCGGGCTCGGGTTCCTCGAGCAGGTTGCAACGCCACGCGCCAGTGATCCGACCGGGCGTCACGACCGTCGAAGACGTCCGGTTGCCGAGGTGCTCGTGGAGGCGCACGATCAGGTCGCCGCTGCCGTCGTCGGCGGTCTTCACCGCATCGACCGCGACGCCGGGGGCAGTGGCGCCACCGGCGTCGAGCACGCGCACGATCGGTGCAGGGAGGTCGCGGGCGGCGCCCACACCGGGATCAGGGGCATCGGCGTTGCCGCCGGCCGGCGTGTGGCGGACGGGGGCATTCAGTCGGGCGGCCTCGGCGCGGACCTCGCCGAGGCCGGGTCCGTGCGAGCGTACGGCGAGCGTCACCCGGTGCCGGCCCTGGTCGGCGGCCGGGTCGGGATACCGGGCGGCCCGTGCGAGGCTGACCCGGATCGCCCCGTCGAACACCGAGTGGCCGTAGCGGCCGGTGTTGAGCACGGCGACGCCGAAGTCGGGTTCGGACACGTCGACGAACCGGTGGGCGCACACCTCGAACTTGGCGGCGTCCCAGGGGCTCGACGGGTGTGTCGGCCGCCGCACCACCCCGAACTGGACGTCGCAGGATGCGGCTTCGGCTCGCACGTCGAGGGGGAACGCCATCGACAGGAGATGCTCGCTGTGGTGCCAGTCGAGGTCGACGTGGATCAGCAGGGTGGGGCAGTCGGCGAGCAGCTGATAGGTCACGGCGGCGGTCGAGGGCCCGAACGTGCGGGTGACGGTGACGCTGCCGGTGAGCGGACCGTCGTCGACGACCGTCACGCTCACCGAGTCGCCGTCGGCCGATGAGGCCCCGGTGAGCGGGACGGCAGCCCGGCGGGTCCACGACTCGAGGTCCCATGCGTCGTACTCGACCGGATGGTCGACGGCGAGTTCGAGCACCGCTGCCAGTGATCCGTGGGGGACGAGTTCGCGCGCGTGGCGCAGGTCGATGATCGAGGTGATGTTGCCCGCTGCGTCCCAACGCACGGCGAGATGACGGTTGGCCATCGACGAGTCCGACAGCACGACGCGGTCGTCGGCCGTCAACGGCGTCGCCGGGGCGACCCCGTGCGCCAGAACGGCGACACGGGCGGCGACGCGGCCGTCGGCCAGCACCTGGGTCACGGCACCGTCGCCGTCTCGATGGCCGGTGCCGTCGTCGCCCGGCGCACCGAGGACCGTGCCGGCCGGGAGCAGTACGACGCCATCGACGTCGGCATCGGCGGGGTTGGCGATGGCCCCGGCGGGTGCGAGGTCGGCCAACGTCGCGGCGATCCGATCCTCGAGCTCGGCGCCGACCCTCTCGAAGACGGCCTCGGCGTCGTGGTGCGCCCAGGCGATCGACGATCCCGGGAGGATGTCGTGGAACTGCTGGGTCAGCACCTCCGTCCAGAGGTGGTCGACGTCGGCGCTCCGTCCGAGCGTGGCCGCCCACAGCTCGGCCTCCACCAGCAGGCGCTCGCACCGACGGTTGCCGGTCTTCGTGCGCAGCTGGCTCGTGAGCGTGCCGCGATGCGTCTCGAAGTACAGCTCGCCCCGCCAGACCGGTACGGCGGCACCACGTTCGGCGTCGCGTTCGATCCGGGCGAACACGTCGGCCGGCTCGCCGACCTCGAGTGTCGCCCGCGGGTCGAGTTCGGCGAGACGCCGGGCGCGTTCGAGCATCTCGCGGGTGGGGCCGCCGCCACCGTCGCCGTGTCCGAAGGGCATCAGCGAGTCGTTCGACCAGGCATGGTCCTGGAAGTTGGTGATCGAGAAGTCGAACTCTTCGGGTGTGATCTCGGCGTTGTAGGTGTCGACGGGCGGGAAGTGGGTGAGCACGCGGGTGCCGTCGAGCCCCTCCCACCAGAAGGTGCTGTGGGGAAACCGGTTCTGCTTGTTCCAGCTGAGCTTCTGCGTGACGAACCGCCGCATCCCGCCGGCTGCGAAGAGCTGGGGCAACCCGGCAGGGTAGCCGAAGACGTCCGGGATCCACACCTCCGTGCAGCGGACACCGAAATGCTCCTGGAAGTACCGCTGCCCGAACACGATCTGGCGCACGAGGCTCTCGCCGGCGGGCAGGTTCATGTCGGCCTCCACCCACATGCCGCCGACCGGGATCCACTGGCCGCGCTCGACACGCTCTCGGATGCGCTCGAACAACTCGGGGTGGCGCTGCTCGATCCAGGTGTAGTGCTGCGCGGACGAACAGGCGAACCGGTACTCGGGATAGTCGTCCATGAGCGCGACCGCGGATGCGAACGTGCGGACGCACTTGCGCACGGTCTCGCTGGTGGGCCACAGCCACGCCGTGTCGATGTGGGCGTGGCCGACGGCGACGGCACGATGGCGCGAGATTCCCTCGAACTGCTGCGCCAGCAGCGGCGCCACGACTCGACGAGCCGCGGCGATGTCGGGGATGCGATCGAGGGCAGCGGCGAGCGCCCGACGGATCCGTGTCCGGCACCGATCGTCGACGGGGAGCGTGCGCATCAGGCCGTCGAGCACGTCCATGTCGTGGACGAGGGCCTCCGCCTCGGGGTCCACGAGCACCACGGCCGCCTCGCGGAAGCGGTAGAGCGTCTCCTCGCCTGCGGTCGCCGGATCCCCTCGCCGCGAGGGAACGAACTGCGGGAACATCGGGTTCGACGCTGCTTCGACCAGCAGGCTGACGGGTCCGGGCGTGCCGGGGAGCGGGTAGTTCGTGCGGCGGGGATGGATGCCCTGCAGCGGCGTGATCGTGCCGTCGGCGGCGACGTCGGCGACCATTCCCTCGGACTGGAAACCGGCGGCTCGCTGGTGGAACCCGAGGTCGATCACCGCTTCGACCCGCTGGCCCGACCACTCGGCCGGCACGTCGCCGGTGAGCCGGAACCAGGTGGTCGCCCACGGCGCACCCCACTTCGAGCCGGGTTCGAACGGCTCCAGATGGTCCGGGTCGGGCCCGGCCTCGACGGTCAGACGACGACGCTCGGGGTTCACCAGGGGCAGCACGCGCTGCCAGAGTTCGCGCTCGATGCGCTTGTCCACCAGGGGCCGATCGTCGTGCACGCGCCGCGACCCTAGATGTCGTCAGCGATCACGATCGGGGTCGGACCCCGATCGTGATCGGTCACGCCGTGCGAGTACGTCCCATCGCAGGGATCGTCAGCCGACCATGCGGACGTCGAAGGCTTCCTGGCCGTTGCGGCCGGCGCGCACGTCGTAGGCGACGCGCGCACCCTGGTCGAGGGTCTTGAAGCCGTCGCCGGCGATCGCCGAGAAGTGCACGAAGAGGTCCTTGCCGCCCGTGTCGGGGGTGATGAACCCGTAGCCCCGACCGGAGTTGAAGAACTTCACCGAGCCCTGGGCGCCGTCGTTCGTGTCGACGGGACGCCGCGGTGTGTCCGTGCGCTTCGCGTCCTCACGCTTGGCGGCCTTGCCCTGGCCCTGGCCCTTGGCGGCCGACCTGGAGAGGGTGGTGACGCGATGCTCGGCGTCGACCTGCTGGGTGCGTGCGGACCGTTCCACCTCGGGCGCTGCGTGTACCACGAGGTCGTGGACACGGGCATCGGTGAAGGGCTCGTCGATGCCCACACCGCGTTGCAGCTTGCGGGCATCTTTCTTCTGGCTGGCCTCGAGCAGCGACACCACGGTGCCGGTGGCGCCGGCGCGCGCCGTACGGCCCGACCGGTGCAGGTAGGTGGCGTCCTCGGCAGGCGGGTCGTAGTGCACGACCGCCGACACGCCGTTGACGTGGATGCCACGGGCGGCGACGTCGGTGGCGATCAGGGCGGAGGCGCGGCCCTGCTTGAACGCGGCCAGTGCGCGGTCACGCTGGCCCTGGCTGCGGCCGCCGTGGATCGGCTCGGCGGTGACGCCCTGCTTACCGAGCTGCTTGGCCAGGCGGTCGGCGCCGTGGCGGGTACGGGTGAACACGATCGTCGAGCCGAGACGCTCGATCACCTGTGCCGTGGTGGCCACGCGGTCTTCGCGGGCGACGACCCAGAAGTGGTGCTCGGCGGCGTGCACGTCGGGTCCCTTCGGACCCACCTCGTGGCGGACGGGATCGTGCTGGAAGTCGTCGACCAGCTTTGCGACGGGACCGTCGAGGGTGGCCGAGAACAGCAGCACC
>JAWLEC010000177.1:0-5892 GCA_041686315.1 Ilumatobacteraceae bacterium | reverse complement strand
AGCCCGATCCTCTCGGTCAGCACCAGGTCACCGTCGATCCGCTCGGGGCCACGTCGGCCACCGGCGGACGCGGTGCCGTCCAACTCCACCGCCACCTGCACGTCGTACTGCTCGATGGCGCCCAGGGCGAAGTCGCCGACCAGGGCGTCGGCCGGCACCTGGATGACGGCCGTCACGTCGCTGCGGGCGACCACCAACACCGAGTCGGTGGCGTCGTCGACCGCTGCCGTCGCGGCGCCGCCGGAAGCGACGGACGCCGCAGCCGCCGATCCGAAGGCACCCAGCGCGAGCAGGTCGGGTCCGGTGCAGCGCTTCCCTCCGTCACCGACCACACAGGCCTCCGCCGGGTCGCCGAACGGTCGAGCGATGCGGGACGGGTCGGTCGAGTCGGAGGCCGCGTCAGCGAGGGCGAGCGCTCGGTCGATCGATGCCACCACCGCCTGGTCCACGATCAGCGCCGCCGCCACCACGCGCGCATCGAGCCGGCCGCGCAGTTCGGCGCGTTGGTTGACGGCAGAGACCGTGGTCGCCACCAGCAGCACCACACTGCCGACGAGCGCGCCGATACGGACCAGTCTCATGAGGTCTCATCGGCCGGCATCGACGGCTCCTTGAGGAGAACATGAGAATCTCTCGACGGCATCCAGACGGTCACGCTCATGCCCGATCCGGGACGCGAACGAGGGGCGACACCCGACCCGTCGGATCCGGTCTCGCCCCTCGGCAGCGCGCTCGGAGAGAGTCGAACTCCCAACCGCCTGATCCGTAGTCAGGTGCTCTATCCATTGAGCTACGAGCGCTGGTTCGTTGCGGGCGCCAGTGTAGACGGTGTTCGACGAGTTCCAGACGTCTCGCCATCTCCGCCCTGGGATGGTCCTGTCCGCCGGGATCAGCGACCGGGTGTCGCCGGCACGATCAGGGTCAGAGACTCCACGGGCCCCAACCGCCCGCACGCTGGTAGAGCGTGAGTGCGGCACGGGCGTTGGTGGCCGGATCGTAGAGCTGTTCGGCCGAGGTGACGCCGAGGTCGGCGAGCCAGTCCCGGTGGACATCCCAGTAGATCTGGAACAGGCCGTAGCAGCAGAAGTTCTTCGCCGTCGGGATGTAGTTGCTCTCGCGCCAGGCGATCTCCAGCGCACGGTCCTCGAGATCGTCGGGCCACACGTCGCGGATGATCTGCTCGACGTCGCCCGGTGCAGTCGGGGTCGGCGGCGCGGTCGGGGTGGGTGCTGCGGTGGTCGGGGCGGCTGTCGTGGGCGCAGCGGTGGAGGGCGCTGCCGTGACGGGTGCCGTGGACGGCGCAGCGGTGACCGGCGGCGCCGGAGTGCGGGCACCGGCGGGCAGACAGATCGACTGACCCGGGAAGAGGGCCGTGTCGGTCGTGGCGTCGTTGAGAGCGAGCAGGTCGGCGAGATCGACACCGGCCGCTTCGGCGAGACGCAGCCAGAAGTCACCGGCCGCCACCTCGTACTCGGCGGCACAGATCGGCTCGAGGCGGTCGGCGGGATCGTCGGCCTGTGCCGGCTCGCTGATGGGCCGCACCGTCGTCACGGTCGTGGTCTGCTCGGCCGAGTCACCCAGCGCCGAGGCCTGCGCCGTGACGGGTGGGTCAGCACCGTCGCCGGCGGCCGTGTCGTCGACCGTGGCGGACGTGGTACCGGGAGACGTGGTGGCGGGGGTATCCGTGGTGGCGTCGACCTCGGTGGGTGTCGGCGATGCGACGTCGGACGCAGCGAACGCGCCGGCAGGGGGCGGGACCGAGGTGAGCGGTGCGGTCGACTCGACGTCGGCCGCGACCACGCCGGCATCACGAAGCTGACCGTCGTCACCGTCGGAGCGCATCCCCAACAGCAACGGCACGAGCAGCGTGAGCACCACGGCGAGGCCGCCGAGGCGTGCGAGCAACGGGTCGACCCCGGGTCGTGTGGCGGCCACGGGAGCGACATCCCAGCCGGCGTCCCATCGCTCGTCGGCCCACCGTTCGTCGCCCCATCCCGCGTCGGCGGCGGTCGAGTCGGCTGCGGGTTCGACGTCACCACGCCGCTCGTCGTACCGCTCGCCGGCGGGCGCCGGGTCGACCGGAGGCACCTGTGCGGGAACGTCGTCGGCAGGAGTTCGCACCACCCGGTGACTCCGGGTGGGCTCGACGCCACCCGACAGCGTTCGATCGGCCCAGTTGCCGACGGCTCCGAGGAGGCCGCCGGGGCGACGCATCGTGGAGGTGGTGTCGTCCGGTTCGCCACGGACGGGCGTGGCCCAGTCGTCCTTGCCGCCCCAGAAGTCCGCCTGGTCGATGTCGCGCGGATCAGCCGACCAGGGGTCGGGCGGGAGCGATGTGTCGTCGTGGTCGGTCGTCATGGTCGTCACCTCGTGGACCGGGCCCGCCCAACGCGCGCCCGATCGGGTTCCGACACCTGGCGGCCGCCCTCGGCGACCCGATGTCGACCCCGATTCTACCCGATCCGTCACTAAATCGCAACATGAGCGTCATGCGAACGACATGGATGTCATTACTCTCGCCGTTCGAAAACGACGTCGACCGATGCGCACGGAGTCGCATAGGTCGGCGTGGCGGAGAGGGTGGGATTTGAACCCACGGATCGCGTTACCACGATCAACGCCTTAGCAGGGCGCCCCATTCGGCCGCTCTGGCACCTCTCCTGGGGGGCCGCAGTGTACCCCGGTAACCTCAGCGGCGGAACGGTGGCAGAGTGGACGATTGCAGCCGCCTTGAAAGCGGCCGGCCGAAAGGCTCGGGGGTTCGAATCCCTCCCGTTCCGCCAATCGAGACCGCCGATGTCGTCCGCCGACCGGCGGCACGCATCGTGGGCCGAGCCGGGGTCGTTCGCGTGGGCGGTCAGACCGTCGACTGCTCACTCCTCGCCCGGTCGGTCGCTCCTCGGGTCGGCGGCGCCTCGTGCCGCACGCGCATCACCGGCCTCGACCTCGATCACGTCGAGCGCGCCGACGACGACGTCGGCACCGCACTCCGCGAGCGATTCGGCCCGGCCCCCGTCACGGTCCACCCCCACCACCAGCGCGAAACCACCCCGTCGACCGGCCTCCACCCCGGCCCGGGCATCTTCGACCACGACGGCCCGGGACGAGGCGACGTCGAGGCGTCGAGGGGCTTCGAGGAGCACCGCCGGGTCCGGTTTGCCGGGCAGGTCCAGTTCGTCGGCCACGACGCCGTCGACTCGCACCTCGAACAGCCCCTCCAGTCGGTCAGTTCGGAACGATGACGGCGCGTCCGGTGAGTTCGCCCTCTCGCATGGCCCGGTAGGCGTCGGTGGCGTGGTCGAGATCGAAGCGCTGCACCCGCGCACCGATGTGGCCACGCCGGGCGAGTTCGAGCACCTCCATGAGTTCGGTGACGCTGCCCCAGTACGTCGTCGCCAACGAGACCTCGTACGGGAGCGCGAAGAAGCTGAAGTCGAGGTGACCTCCTCCGATGCCGATCACGGTGAGATCGGAGAGTGGCCGCACGACCTGCGAAGCCAACGACATGGTGGCATCGGCGCCGACGACATCGAGCACCAGGTCGGCTCCGCGACCCTGGGCGTGTTCGAGGATCTCATCGGCCGCGTCGTCGCCCGCCTTCACCGTGTGATCGGCGCCGATGTCCTCGGCGAGCTGCAACGCTTCGTCGCGCGTGTCGACCGCCACGATCCGCGTGTCGCACACGGCCTTCAGGATCTGGACCGCCATGTGGCCGAGACCGCCGATGCCGATGACCACGGTGGTCGAACCCGGCCTGAGCTTGGGCAGCGAGCGGACGATCGCGTGGTAGGGCGTGAGGCCGGCGTCGGTCAACGGTGCCGCCTGGACCGGGTCGAGGCCTTCGAGGGGCACGAGCAGCCGAGCATCCGGCACGAGCATCAGGTCGGCCATCCCCCCGTCGCTCCCGAGCCCGCCGGCATGCACCTGTCCCTGACGCTCGCAGTAGTTCTCCATCCCCTTGCGGCACCGGTGGCAGCGGCCGCATCCCCAGGGTCCGTACACCGCCACCGGTGTCCCTTCGTCAAGCCCTTCCACTCCCGCCCCCGTTGCCTCGACCCGCCCGGCGTTCTCGTGACCGATGGTGAACGGCGGGTCGAAGGGCAGATCTCCGGAGTCGAAGTCGTCCATCAGGTGCAGATCGGAGTGACACGCTCCGGCGGCCTCGATTCGCACGAGTACCTGGCCCGGGCCGGGATCCGGTTCCGGGAGGTCGCCGAGTTCGGGTTCGGAGTGCCAGTCGGTGAGTCGTAGTGCTCGCATGCGTCGACACCTACCCGGACCCGACCCGGCCCATGCATCGGGAAGTGACCGGACGTCGGCGGATCATGCGACGGTGACCCGATCGTCGAGATACACGTCCTGGACCGCATGGAGCAGCGCGATGCCGTCTGCGGTGGGCCGCTGGAACGCCTTGCGGCCCGTGATCAATCCTGTTCCCCCGGCGCGCTTGTTGATCACCGCAGTGCGGATGGCCTGCGCGAGATCGCCGTCACCCGCAGAGGCCCCTCCGCTGTTGATCAACCCGGCCCGGCCGGCGAAACAGTTGAGGACCTGCCAGCGGGTCAGGTCGATGGGGTGGTCGGTGGTGAGTTCGTCGTAGACCCGTGGGTCGGTCCGGCCGAATCCGATGGCCGTGAATCCACCGTTGTTCTCCGGTTGCTTCTGCTTGACGAGGTCGGCCTCGATCGTCGCGCCGAGATGGTTCGCCTGACCGGTGAGGTCCGCAGACAGCGAATAGTCGACTCCGTCGTGCTCGACCGAGGCGAACATGATCTGGTCGTAGCGGGTCGGATGGGTCAACAACTCGTTGTGGTTCAGCTTGACGATGAAGGGAATCCGGTGGGCGAAGCGCCGCGAGGTCGCCCCCAACACCCCGAGGCTGCTGGCCACGGCGTTGCAGCCGCCCTCCACCGCCAGCTCGACGATGTGGCGGGGGTCGAAGTATCTCGGGTTCGGCGCGAACGATGCCGCCGCCGAATGCTCGACTCCCAGGTCGACCGGGAGGATCGACAGGTATCCCGTGCCGGCGAGGCGCCCGTGTTCGAACACGGACTGCAGATTGCGCAGCACCCTCGGCGACCGGTCGCTGTCGGTCGCCACCCGGTCCACGAAGTCGGGCCCGGGCAGCACCAGATCCGACCGGGCGACGCCCTCGCAGGTGTGGCCGAGCAAGTCCTGGGCCTCGTCGCCGAGGATCTCCTCGATCTCGATCATGGTCTCCTCCTCGTTCGCCGGTCACCGTGCTGCATCCGTCAGCTCGTGGAGCGACCGACCGTCACGTCCGCCGTACCCACCGGCGAGGAGATCCAGTCCGGTGGGGATGCTGACGCGGAACCGGGGTGTGCGAGCACCGGCATCGGCATTCGCACACCCCGGCAACGAAGGTCAGACGGTCGAAGACCCGTCTGGTCGGCGGCTGAACCGGACGAGTCCGAGGCCGGCCAGCAGCGCGGCGAGTGCGCTTCCCGCCAACGCCCACGACGAGCTCCCGGTCGCCGGCAGCGACGCCTGGGCAGGCGCCGCAACGGGTGGAGCCGGTGTCGGATCGGGAGCCTGAGCCGGCGGCAGCGGTCCGGCGGAGTCCACGTCGACCGGTTCGGGCGCCGTCGCCGGACCGTCGATGACCATGACCGGCACATCCTCCGGCGGAACCGGCGCATCCTCCGGCGACGGTGCATCGTCCGGCGGAACCGGCGCATCCTCCGACGGAACCGGCACATCCTCCGACGGAACCGGCACATCCTCCGGCGGAACCGGCACATCCTGCGGCGGAACCGGCACATCCTGCGGCAGAACCGGCACGTCCTGCGGCGGAACCGGCACATCCTCCGGCGGAACCGGCACGTCCTGCGGCGGAACCGGCGCATCCCCGGGCGACGGTGGATCTTCCGG
>JAWLEC010000176.1:0-5925 GCA_041686315.1 Ilumatobacteraceae bacterium | reverse complement strand
CTTGGTGCAGTTGTTGCGGAAGATGTCGGAGAAGCTGGGCGCGATGACGGCGTCGAAGCCGTACTGCTGGATCGCCCACACGGCGTGCTCGCGTGACGATCCCACACCGAACGCCGGGCCGGCCACGAGCACGGTGGCACCGGCGTAGCGCTCGTCGTTCAACACGAAGTCGCGGTCGTCGCGCCACGTGGAGAACAGGCCCTTGTCGAAGCCCGTCCGCTCCACCCGCTTGAGCCAGTCGGCGGGAATGATCTGGTCGGTGTCGACGTCCGACCGCTTCAACGGCACGCCGGTGCCCGTGATCACCTGCACCGCCTTCACGATGCGGCTCCTTCCAGGTCGGTAGGCGTACAGAACGTGCCTTTCACGGCGGTGGCCGCAGCCACGGCGGGTGAGACGAGATGGGTGCGTCCCCCTCGCCCCTGGCGGCCCTCGAAGTTGCGGTTGCTCGTGCTCGCGGCCCGTTCGCCGGGGGCGAGCTTGTCGGGGTTCATCGCCAGGCACATCGAGCAGCCGGGCTCACGCCAGTCGGCGCCGGCGGCCACGAAGACCTCGTCGAGGCCTTCTGCGACGGCCTGGGCCTTCACGGCGTGGCTGCCCGGCACCACCATCACCCGCGGCACGGTGACGGTGCGGCCGCGCATCACCTCGGCGGCGGCGCGCAGGTCCTCGATGCGGCTGTTGGTGCACGAGCCGATGAACACGGTGTCGACGGCCACATCACGCAGGGGGATGCCCGGCTCGAGACCCATGTACTCGAGCGCCCGAGCGACCGTTTCCCGAGTGGTCGGGTTGTCGAAGTCGTCCGGCGCCGGCACGGCGCCGTCGATCGGCGCCACCTGGCCGGGGTTGGTGCCCCAGCTGACGTGGGGTCGGATCGCCGCTGCGTCGAGCACGACCTCCTTGTCCCAGACGGCGTCGTCGTCACTGCGCAGGTCGGACCAGTCGGCGACGGCGTCGTCCCAGGCGTCGCCGGTGGGCGCGTTGGCGCGGCCGCGCAGGTAGTCGAACGTGATCTCGTCCGGGGCGATCAGGCCGGCTTTGGCGCCCGCCTCGATCGACATGTTGCACACGGTCATGCGGCCCTCCATCGAGAGTGCCCGGATCGCCGATCCGCGGTACTCGATGACGTGGCCGATGCCGCCGCCGGTTCCGATCTCCCCGAGGATGGCGAGGATCACGTCCTTGGCCGTGACGCCCGGCTGCAGGTCGCCCTCGACGGTGACCGACATCCACTTCGGACGCTGCTGGGGGAGTGTCTGGGTGGCGAGCACGTGCTCGACCTCGCTGGTGCCGATCCCGAAGGCCAGCGCACCGAAAGCTCCGTGGGTCGCGGTGTGGGAGTCGCCGCAGACGATGGTCATGCCGGGCAGGGTGCGGCCCTGCTCGGGCCCGATCACGTGGACGATGCCCTGGTTCGGGTCGCCCATCGGGAAGTTCTCGATCCCGTACTCGGCGGTGTTCGCTCGCAGGGTGTCGATCTGCTTCGCCGACACCGGGTCGGCGATCGGTCGGTCGATGTCCGCCGTGGGGACGTTGTGGTCCTCGGTGGCGATCGTGAGATCAGGGCGACGGACCGTGCGCCCGGTGAGCCGCAGGCCGTCGAATGCCTGCGGGCTGGTCACCTCGTGGACGAGGTGCAGGTCGATGTAGAGCAGGTCGGGCTCGTCGGGTGCGGCGTGCACCACGTGTCGGTTCCAGACCTTCTCCGGCAGTGTCGTGCCCATCGTTGCTCGCTTTCGGTTCGCGTCGTGGTACGGCGTCGTGGTTCGCCGGTGGCGTCACGCGGGGTCGGGCGGTGGTGTTGCGGTGTCCCAGCATGTGGGATACCGTTCTTGCGATATGGAAAGCGTAACGGGTGTCGGCGTGCTCGACAAGGCGATGGCCGTGCTCTGCACCGTCGGCGACGCACCGTGCACGCTCTCCCAACTGCAGGCCGGCACGGGACTGCCCCGGGCCACGGCCCATCGTCTCGCAACCGCGCTGGAGTCGCACGGGATGCTCCGTCGTGATGCCCGTGGCCGCTTCGAGCTGGGTCATGCACTGGTGCCCCTGGGGCGCACCGCGGCGGCGCGCTTCGCGCTCGTCGACCTCGCGCTGCCCGTGCTCGACGAACTCCGTGACCGCACCGGCGAGAGCGTGCAGCTCTTCGTGCGCGAGGGCGGTCAGCGTCGTTGCGTGCTGTCGCTCGAGTCCACCCACGGCCTCCGCTGGATCGTGCCGCAGGGCGTGCTGTTCCCACTCGAGGTGGGATCGGCCGGACGGGTGTTGTCGGGCGAGTCCTCCGCGCACGGCTGGGTGGAGAGCGTCGGCGAGCGTGAACCCGGCGTGGTGTCGGTGAGCGCCCCGGTGGTCGGCGCCGGCGGCGAGACGATCGCGGCGGTGTCGGTGAGCGGCCCGATCGAGCGGCTCAGCCGGCGCCCCGGCGAGCGGTTCGGTGAGGCCGTCGTGGCCGCTGCGGGCAGCATCGAGCCGGAATGACGCGTCGTCGGGCCCAGAGGCTCACCGTCCGACGCGGCTGACGGTGGTGCGCAGCTGCTCGGTCAGCGGCTCGCCCGGGGCGCCCCACGACCACACGTACTGCAGCTCGTCGGTTCCGACCTGCAGCTCGACGGCCACCTCGAACCCGTCCACGCCCAGCCCGTTGGAGAAGCCCGTCTCGCTCATCTGGACGAGGCGACCCAGCCCGTTCAGCTCCGCACACAGCACGTACAACGTCGCCTCACCCGACCACATGTCGAACGCCAGCAGCGTGTGCTCGTGGTGCACCACCGATCCGTCCGCCGTGCTCGCCACGTACACGATCTCGGCGCCCATCCCGTCGGCCACCGGGACGACCTCGATGCTCGACGAGAACGCCCCGGCATGCATCCCGTGGCCGGTGCCCTCGTAGCGACCTGCTGCTGCCACGACCCGATCGATCACGGTCTCCATCCCCCCAACGTAGGCCGGACGTCGAGCCTCCTCCCGTCGCTCTCGGCCACCGCTCGCCCCGGCATCGGAAGCCGGCGGGTTCTCACCTACGCTGGAGTCGTGACCGACACGGCTGTCCACCAGTCCGCCAGTTCCACCGTGGCCGTCGACGTGCTGCCCGCCGACTGGCAGGACAAGGTGCTCGCCCTCGCCGAGCAACGTGACGCCGTGATCCTGGCCCACAACTACCAGGTGCCCGAGATCCAGGACATCGCCCACCACGTCGGTGACTCGCTCGGCCTGTCACGGGTGGCAGCGGAGGTCGAGGCGTCCACCATCGTGTTCTGCGGCGTCCACTTCATGGCCGAGTCGGCCAAGATCCTCTCCCCGGACAAGACCGTGCTGATTCCCGACGCCGCTGCGGGATGCAGCCTGGCCGAGTCGATCAACGCCGAGCAGCTGCGGGCGTGGAAAGCCGAGCATCCGGGTGCCGTCGTGGTCAGCTATGTCAACACCACCGCCGAGGTCAAGGCCGAGACCGACATCTGTTGCACGTCGTCGAACGCCGTCGAGGTGGTGCAGTCGATCCCCACCGACCGGGACGTGCTCTTCTGCCCCGACCAGTTCCTCGGCGCCCACGTGCAGCGCATCACCGGGCGCGAAAACATGCACATCTGGATGGGTGAGTGCCATGTCCACGCCGGCATCAACGGAGCCGACCTGCGCGAACGCGTCGAGGCCGAGCCCGACGCCGAACTGTTCGTGCACCCCGAGTGCGGGTGCGCCACCTCGGCCCTCTATCTCGTGTCCGCCGGGGTGGTCCCCGACACGAACACCAAGATCCTGTCCACCGGAGGCATGGTCGACGCGGCCCGCCGGACCACGGCCGAGAAGGTGCTCGTGGCCACCGAGACCGGCATGCTCCACCAGCTCGAGCGGGTGAATCCCACCACCGAGTTCGTGCCGGTGAACCAGGCGGCGGTGTGCAAGTACATGAAGATGATCACCCCCGCCAAGTTGCTGCGGTCGTTGCAGGAGGGCACCGACGAGGTCACCGTTCCCGCCGACATCGCCGACCGCGCCCGCCGCTCGGTCGAGCGGATGATCGCCATCGGCACACCGTCCGCCACCGGCGAGTGACGTGAGCCTCCCGAGGCGGCTGGCGGCGCCTGCACCCACCTGGGAACGCGACGTCGACGTCGTGGTGCTGGGGTCCGGCGCAGCCGGGCTGGCGGCAGCGCTCGCCGTACGTCCCGTGCGCAGCGTGCTGATCGTCACCAAGGACGTGCTCTCCGCCGGCTCCACGCAGTGGGCGCAGGGCGGGCTGGCGGCAGTGCTCGACCCCACCGACTCGGTGGAGGGTCACGTCCGTGACACACTCGCTGCCGGTGCCGGCCTGTGTGACGAGGCAGTGGTGCGCGAGCTGGTGGAGGAGGCCCCGAAGTCGATCCGCTACCTGATGCGGCTCGGCGCTGCGTTCGACCCTGAACTCGACGGCCGCGAGATCGCCCTCACACGCGAAGGCGGACACAGCCACAATCGGATCGTCCACTCGGGTGGCGACCGGTCGGGCGCCGAGATCCAGCGCACGCTCGACGAATCCGCCCTCGGCGCCGGTGTCGACGTGCTCGGGCGGGCCTTCGCGCTCGATCTGGTCATGGGGACGGCACCCGACGGCACCCGCCAGGCCGCCGGCGTGCGGATCGGGCAGACCGACGAGTACGGCCGGATGGTGTCGGTCGGTGTCGTCACCTCGCGCGCCGTCGTCGTCGCCTGCGGTGGGTACGGCCAGGTCTTCGCCGCCACGTCGAACCCTCCGGCGGTCACCGGCGACGGCGTGGCGATGGCGCTGCGGGCGGGCTTGCCGGTCACCGACGTCGAGTTCGTGCAGTTCCATCCCACCGTGCTGTGGCGCGGACCGGACGCCACCGGCCAACAGGCGCTGGTGTCCGAAGCCGTCCGCGGTGAAGGTGCGATCCTCGTCGACGGGGCCGGCGACCGGGTGATGGCCGGGGTGCATCCGTTGGAGGACCTGGCGCCCCGCGACGTCGTGGCGGCGGCCATCAGCCGCCGGATGGCGGAGGCTCCCGGGGGTGTCGACGACCACGTGTACCTCGATGCGACCCACCTCGGCGAACGGTTCCACCAGCGATTTCCGTCGATCACCGAGGCCTGTCGTGAGATCGGTCTCGACCCGGCGGTCGATCGGATCCCGGTGGCCCCTGCCGCGCACTACGCGTGTGGCGGCATCCGCGCCGGCCTCGACGGCACCACGTCGTTGCGTGGTCTGTACGCCGTCGGCGAGGTGGCGGCCACCGGAGTGCACGGGGCGAACCGGCTCGCGTCGAACAGCCTCACCGAGTCGGTCGTGTCCGGTACCCGGGTGGGCCGTGACCTGGCGTGGGAACTGCCCGATCGTGTGCGGCTCGACCTCGACGTCGACGACCCGCTGGGGTTCGCGCTGCTCGCCCCGCGCCGCGTGCGGGAGGTGCGTGCCGTCATGTCACGTCACGTCGGTGTGATCCGCGACGCCTCGTCGCTGGCGGCGGCGGCGGGGGCGCTCGGAGCGATCGCCCGCACGATGTCGGCACGACCCGACGTCTCCTCCGACGGCCCCTCCGGTGTGTCGCCGGACGGCGCCGAGCCCGTGGAGCCGTCGCGGCGGAGCTGGGAGGGCACCAACATCCTCACCGTGGCGTCGGCGATGGTGGCGGCAGCCCAGGCTCGTACCGAGAGCCGCGGCTGTCACCGGCGGGCGGACCACCCGGCGACCGACGCCGCCTGGATACGTCACCTCGACGTCATTCTCGACGCCGCCGGCACGCTGCAGGTGTCCGGCGCAGCAGCGACGGCGACCACCGGCTGATCCGTTCGGCGTCGGCCGAGAACGTGCTGTTCGACGGCATCGACTGGTCGCTCCTCCGGGGCGGGCACACCGTCACGGTCGCCGCCTGAGCCCGTCCGCATCCCGACGGGTCGACTCGGCGAGCGGGTGGTACACGAACATGCGGC
>JAWLEC010000175.1:0-5952 GCA_041686315.1 Ilumatobacteraceae bacterium | reverse complement strand
GAGTTCCGGCTGTGGGAGACGTCGGAGTTCGGCGACATCGACCTGCTCGCCGCCCTCAACGACTACGACCCTGCCCGCATCAAGGTGTGGGAGCAGGAGCGCTCCGCCGTCATCAACTTCGGGTTCCTGTCGGAGGCCAACACCTACGCCTACCGCGACGCCAAGGTGTCGCTGGCGTCGGTGCTCGACCACCGCTTCGGCGAGATGCGCGACCAGGGCCACGCCTGGCAGGCCGCCATCGACGAGAACGCGATGATGTTCACCACGCACCCGGTGACGCCACCGGCCGACAGCACCGAATGGGGCGACGACGACGAACCGGGCTACTGGACCGGCGACGGCTCGATGCCGCGCTGCGCCCAGTACGAGCGCACCGCCGTGCACATCTACCAACCCAAGTGGGACGAGTCGACCGACCCGCTGGTGTGGGGCGTGTTCGAGTACCGCCCCTTCACGCACGCCTACGTGCCCCAGGACCACTTCGACGAGGTGCGCCAGGTGGGCAACTGGACGGTCGGCGCGAAGAACGGCGGCTACATCGCGCTGTGGTCGTGGCGCACGCCGTCGTTCCTCGCCTACGACCCGGAGGTGAACGCCACCGACGGCATGACGCTGCCGTTCGACCTGGTGGCGCTCGGCGGGCCCGACAACGTGTGGATCGTGGAGGTCGGTACCGACGACGGTGGCGACCTCGACAGCTTCATCGGCGCTCTCACCGCCTCGGAACCGTCGGTGGTGCGCGACGACACCGGCTTCACCGTCTCGTACACGTCGCCGTCGGCGGGCATCGTCGACTTCTCGTCGACCGGTGCGTTCCTGGTGGAGGGCGTGGAGCAGCCGCTCGGCGACCACCCTCGCCACGAGTCGCCGTGGGGCGGCATCGACCACCTGAGCCGGCAGTACAACCTCACCGCCGCCGCCTCCACCTGGTCGTGCGACTTCGACGCCATGACCCGCGAGCTGTCGTGATCCGTTGCATCCGGTGTCAGACACCAGGTGCAACGGCCCGGTGTTCGCCAGGGGTCAGACCCCGCACGAACGGCCGGTCGTCCGCTGCGCCATCGACGGGAACGTGTTCGTGCGGGGTCTGACCCCTGGCGAACCGGTCGTCCGATGACGCGAGTCGGCGTGGTCGGGATCGACCACCTGCACCTGTTCGAGCTGGTCGACCGGCTGGCGAAGGCAGGAGCCGAAACCGTCGCCCACGCCGCGGGCCCCGGCGGTTCGCCGGAACTGCTCGGGATGTACGCCGGCTGGCGGACGGGATCGGAGGAGCGTGCAGCCGAGGACGTCTTCGGTGACCAGTCGATCGACCTCGTCGTCACCGCTGCCGTCCCGAACCGCCGGGCCGACATCGCGATCGCCGCCATCGAGGCCGGCAAGCACGTGGTGAGCGACAAACCCGGTGTCACGACGATGGCGCAGCTCGATGCGGTGCGTGCCGCCTGCGCCGGCAGTGGCGGGCGGCCGTGGACCGTGCTGTTCACCGAGCGCTTCGAGAACCGTGCCATCGCCGAAGCCGTGCGGCTCGCCCGAGCCGGAGCCATCGGTGACGTCGTCCACGTGATCGGCGCCGGCCCGCACACCATGTGGGCCGACCGCCGCCCTGCCTGGTTCTGGGACCCGGAGGCCACGGGCGGGATCCTCGTCGACATCGGATCGCACCAGGTGGACCAGTTCGTGGCCGTCACCGGCGCGGGAGCCGACGAACTCGAGGTGGTGAGTGCCGCGGTCGGCAACGTCGCCAGCTCCGACCATCCGGAGATGCAGGACGTCGGATCGATGAGCCTGCTCGCCCGCACCGGTGCCGGCATGCGCGGCGACCACCGGCTCGACTACCTCACCGCCGCCGGTCTGGGCACGTGGGGCGACGTCCGCCTCACGATCATCGGCACGGCCGGCACGATCGAGGCGCGAGCGAACATCGACGTGGCCGGCGCCGAGGGCGGAGCGCACCTCATCGTCGTCGACGCCGACGGCACCCGCCGCGTCGACGTGTCCGACGTCGCGGTGGACTGGGCGGAGCTGCTGCTCGCCGATCTGGCCGACGGCGGCGAGCGGCTGATGACTCAACAGCACGTGTTCACCGTGACCGATCTCACCCTGCGCGCCCAGGCCATGGCGACCGACTGGAACGTTGCATCCGGTGTCTGACACCGCACGACACGCCGCCGCGACAACCGGGATGTTGCATCCGGTGTCTGACACCGGATGCAACATGGTCAACCGGTGGGGGTGGGCTACGCGCCGTAGCACGCGAGGCCGCCGGGGCAGCCGGGCAGGTCGGACGCATCGATCGTGATGCTCGACCCGAGCCGCACCACGCCGCGTGACACGATGGTCGGGTGGGGAACTCGTCCGACGTGCTGCCGCTGCACCCGTGGAACCATGGCTTCGAGTGGCTCGACCACGCCGGACCGCTGCGGCGTCTCACCCCCGTCCAGGCCGCCCGGTTCGATCGCGACGGGTTCGTGGTGCTCGCCGACGTGTTCGACGACCACGAACTCGACCCGCTGATCGACGCACTCGACCGCCACGAGGACGCAACCGAGTCGTTCCTCCGCGGCCGCCGCGACGGCCGGATCTCGATCGCCGAGTCGGGCGCCATCACCTTCACCGTGCACCTCGTGGAGCGCGAGCCCGTGGCGGCAGCGTTCGCCCGACACCCGGTGTTCACCGACCTCTGCCACGACCTCCTCGGCCCCGACGTCCGTCTCTACTGGGACCAGGCCGTGTACAAGAAGCCCGAGAAGCCCCGCCGCTTCCCGTGGCACCAGGACAACGGCTACGCGTTCGTGGAACCGCAGCAGTACCTCACCTGCTGGGTGGCGCTCACCGACGCCACCGTGGCCAACGGCTGCCCGCAGGTGATCCCCGGCCTGCACCGGCGCGGCACGCTCGAACACCACTACGTGGACCCGCTCGGCTGGGAGATCGTCGCCGACCATCCCGGCGCCGTGGAGGCACCCGTCGGCAAGGGCGGCATGGTCGTGTTCTCCTCGCTGACCCCGCACCTCACCGGGCCGAACACCACCGACGAGGTACGCAAGGCCTACATCCTCCAGTACGCGCCCGACGGCGCCGTGGTGCTCGAAGGTGACTCGGCGAGCGGCCCGCCGACCGGCCGCGTCCGCGCCGATGCGCCCGACCGTCAGTTCCCGGTCCTCTCGCAGGGGCGGCCCGTGACGGGGGAGAGCTGATTCGGTCCGTGCCGATCGGATGGACCGTGACGGCTCCCCGGTGCGGCTGGTTGCCGGCTGCGGGTGACCTCGTCGCCGCTCCGATCCCGGGCACCTGCGGACGGATAGGGTCGGCGAGGTGACGGAGCTCCGCGTCGGCGTGGTCGGGATGGGCATCGGCCAACTGCACCTGCTGTCGTGGCTCGAGGTCGCCGGCGCGTCCGCGACGGCGATCGCCGAGATCGACGACGACCGTCGCAGCAGAGCCGAGGCCGACTGGGGTGTGCCCGCCGTCGCATCGCTCGACGAGCTGCTCGACCCCGACTCGCCTCACCGGGTGGACGTCGTGGACCTGTGCACGCCACCGTCGAAGCACGAGCAGCAGATCGTCCGCTGCCTCGACGCCGGCGTCCACGTGATCTGCGAGAAGCCGCTGGTCGACTCGGTCGCCGCCTGCGATCGCCTCACCGAGGCCACCGCCCGCGCGGCAGCGACGTCCGGGGCACGGCTGATGCCGATCTTCCAGTACCGCTTCGGCGACGGCGCCGCCCGGGCTCGGGCACTGATGGACGCCGGTCTGTGCGGGCCGCTGTTCACCGCGTCGTCGTCGACCTGGTGGCGGCGGGGTCGGTCGTACTACGCCGACGCGCCGTGGCGCGGCACGTGGGCGGGTGAGCGGGGCGGCACCGTGGTGAGCCACGCCACCCACAACCACGACCTGCTCACGTGGATCGCCGGACCGCTGGTGGAGCTCCGTGCCCTCACCGCCACCCGCGTCAACGAGGTGGAGACCGAGGACTGCGCGGTCGCCGTCGGCCGCACCGCCGACGGCGGGCTCGTGACGATGAACGTCACACTCGGTGCGGCCACCGAGTCGTCGCAGCTCGTGTGGCACTTCGGCAACGTCACGATCGAGTCGTCGACGGAGGCCTACGACCCGGCGAAGGGCCCGTGGAGCTTCCGCTTCCGCAATGCCGCCGTCGAAGCGCAGGCCGAGGAGTTGTGGGCGGCGATGATGCCCCGCCCGCGCCAGTACACCGGCCAGTTCCAGGGGTTCGTCGATGCCCTCGCCGATGACGGCGAGTTCCCCGTCACGCTCGACGACGCCCGGGCATCGCTCGAACTGGTGACCGCCTGGTACTGCTCGGCACGATCGGGATCGCTGGAGATGCTGCCGCTGGCGCAGGACCATCCCGATCGGTCGTCGTGGCGGCCGACAGGAGTTCCGTGACCGTGCCGCCGACACCGCCGCAGCCGCAGCCGCAGCCGCAGCCGCAGCCGCAGCCGCCAGCGTCGCCTCCGTCTCCAGGGGCGCAGTACGGCATCCCGCTGCCGGGTGGGACCTCGATCAGTCACGTCCGGGTGTACGACACCGCCGGGCCCGACGGCCTGGCCGGCGGTTCGCCGCACCTCCACACCGTGTGTACCGAGGCCTACCTGGTGATCTCGGGGGAGGGGTCGGTGCAGACGCTGTCGGGGGAGGGATTCGTCGAGACACCGCTGTCGCCAGGATCCGTGGCCTGGTTCGCTCCCGGCACGATTCACCGTCTCGTGAACCACAGCGGTGATCTCGAGCTGTACGTGCTGATGTCGAACGCCGGCCTGCCCGAAGCAGGTGACCTCGTGCTCGCCTTCGAGCCCGAGTTGCTCGCCGACACCGATCGCTATCGGGCGGTGGCCGCTCTGGGGCCCGACGGCGCCACCACCGACGGCGATCCGGCGGCGGCGACGGAGCGACGCGACCTGGCGGTGCGTGGGTTCACCGGTTGGCGGCAACGGGTGCAGGAGCGCGGGCCGGCCGCGCTCGATGACCTGTACGGAGCAGCGGTCGAGCTGGTCGGGCCGATGGCTCGCCACTGGGGCTTGCTGCTGGCCGAGGACCCGGCCGTGGACCTGGCGCGTTCGAGCGCCCAGGTGGCGGCACTGGCCGGCGACGACCGAACCGAGGCCGTCACCCGGCTCGGCGAGTCGGGCATCCGCCATCGCAGGCTGCTGCCCGACACCCGCCGCATGGGCTGCTGCGGCACCCTCGGCACCGTCATCCACTGATCCTCGACCCCCCGCCCCAGCAGCCGGCCGTCGCGCCCCCATCGTTTGCGTGACGATTTCTTGGGTGCGTCCCGACATTTCCGTCACGCAAACCGAGATGGTCCCGCTGGTTACGCTGGTGCAGCAGGGGTTTCGCTCGTTTGCGTTGCAGAATCTTCGGGGCGCCCCAACATTTCCGTCACGCAAACGAAGAACGTGAAGCTGGAGGAGCTGGGGCCGGCGGGGCGTGGGAGGATCACGGGATGCGGTTGCCTCGGACGATTGCGCTGGAGCCCGAGGCGCGGATGGCGCTGGGCCAGATCCTCGGGATCATGTCGGACCAGGCGATGTCGGGCGAGCCGGCACGCTGGGACGTCGAACGGTTGATGGAGGTGGAACTGCGGCTGGGCGTCCTGCCCGGAGGCGACGACATCACCCAGTTCGCCGCATCGAGCGCCGGCGGAACCGAACACGTCACGCTCGGCATCGACGACGCCGCGATGCTCCTCGACGGCATGGCCTACACGGAGATCGCGTCCGCTGACTTCCCGTGGATCGAGATGGTGCGGTGGACGTCCGACTTCGTCTCCACCGAGCTGCGGCAGCACTGGACCGACGACGAATGGCTCACCGTCGCCGGCGGCCGATCCTGACGCGGGGCACTGCCTGACAAGGTCGACGTCGGCCGCCGCGTCGCCGAGGTCCGTCCGATGGGCACGCCCGACGGTGTGCGACGATGGCGCAG
>JAWLEC010000174.1:0-6108 GCA_041686315.1 Ilumatobacteraceae bacterium | reverse complement strand
ATGACGTACGAGCAGTCCGAGCCCGGTGAGGCGCTCAAGCCGCAGTACTGCATCGAGGAACTCAACCGCCTCGCGGCGCCGCACACGATCGTGTCGTCGGGTGTCGGGCAGCACCAGATGTACACGTCGCAGTTCTTCGAGTTCGACGAGCCCTACACCTGGGTCAACTCGGGAGGCCTCGGCACGATGGGCTTCGCGGTGCCGGCGGCGATCGGCGCCAAGGCGGCGATGCCCGATCGCGACGTGTGGGCCGTCGACGGTGACGGCTGCTTCCAGATGACCGCCCAGGAGCTGGTGACGGCCACCATCGAGGGTCTGCCGATCAAGGTGATGCTGCTCAACAACAGCTACCTCGGCATGGTGCGCCAGTGGCAGGAGATGTTCTACGACGAGCGCTACTCCGAGGTGTTCTTGAACTCGACGGTGCCCGACTTCGTGAAGTGGGCCGAGTCGATGGGCTGCGTCGGGATCCTCGTGGAGTCCCCGGAGGAGGTGGCGCCCGCCATCGAGAAGGCCAACTCGATCACCGACCGGTCGGTGGTCATCGAGTTCCGTACCGACGCCTCCGAGAAGGTGTTCCCGATGGTGCCGGCCGGGGCCAGTAACGACGACCTCATCCTGCACCCCACCCAGTGCGACCGAGCAGTGAGCCTCCGCGCATGACCACCACTGCGTTGCCCGGCCACGCAGGCCGCGTGTTGCCGTTCGTCCACTGGCGCTCCCTCACTCGCATCCCCGGAGAACTCTCATGACCACCATCAATCAGTACGGGGGGCACACCCTCAACCACCACATCCTCTCGGTGCTGGTGCAGAACCGGCCCGGTGTGCTCGCCAGGGTGGCCGGGCTGTTCGCCCGGCGGGGCTACAACATCTTCTCCCTCGCCGTCGCTCCCGCCGAGGACGACGGGATGAGTCGCATCACGATCGTCGTCGACGTCGAGTCCACCCCGCTCGAGCAGATCACCAAACAGCTGTTCAAGCTGATCGACGTGGTGAAGATCTCCGAGCTCGACCCGCGCCGTTCCGTCGAGCGCGAGCTGTTGATCGCCACGGTGAAGGCGGCCGACGAACAGCGCGGCCACGTCGTCGAGCTCGTCAACATCTTCGAGGGCAAGATCATCGCCGTCGCCGAGTCGGTGCTCACCGTGAGCCTCGAGGGACATCCCGACAAGCTCGACGACTTTGAGGATTTGCTCGCCGGTTATGGCATCGTTGAGCTGCAGCGCACCGGTCGCGTGGCGCTGCCCAAACTCGATCGCGGTACGCGACTGCGCGCCGTGAACCCTGTTCCCACACCGAATTCTGGAAAGGCTGGCTGAGATGGCCGTCACCGTCTATTACGCAGAGGACGCGGATCCTTCGATCATCCGTGGCAAGAAGGTGGCCGTCGTCGGCTACGGCTCGCAGGGCCACGCCCATGCGCTGAACCTGAAGGAGTCGGGAGTCGACGTGGCCGTGGGGTTGCGTCCCGAGTCGTCGTCGGTGGCCAAGGCCGAAGCGGCCGGTCTGAACGTGATGACGGTGGCCGAGGCAGCTGCCTGGGCGGACGTGGTGATGCTGTTGGCGCCCGACACCGAGCAGAAGCGCATCTACGACGAGAACATCGCCGAGCACATGACCGACGGCAAGGCGCTGGCGTTCGCTCACGGGTTCAACATCCGTTTCGACCGCATCCAGCCGCCGGCCGGCGTCGACGTGATCATGATCGCCCCCAAGGGTCCGGGCCACCTCGTTCGGCGCACCTACACCGAAGGTGGTGGCGTTCCGGCGCTCATCGCCGTGGCGCAGGACGCCACCGGCAACGCCCGTGCCGTGGCGATGTCGTACGCCGACGCCGTGGGCGGCACCCGCGCCGGCGTGATCGAGACCACCTTCGCCGAGGAGACCGAGACCGATCTGTTCGGGGAGCAGGCCGTGCTCTGTGGCGGTCTCACCCAGCTGGTGCGCGCCGGTTTCGAGACCCTCGTGGAGGCGGGCTATGCCCCGGAGATGGCGTACTTCGAGTGCCTGCACGAGGTGAAGCTGATCGTCGACCTGATGTACGAGGAGGGGATCGCCGGCATGCGCTACTCGATCTCCGACACGGCCGAGTACGGCGACCTCACCCGCGGCCCGCGCGTCGTCACCGACGACACCAAGGCCGAGATGAAGCGCATCCTCGGCGAGATCCAGTCGGGCGAGTTCGCTGCCGAGTGGATCGCCGAGTCCGAGGCCGGCCGGCCGAACTACACGCGGATGCAGGAGGAGGGCAAGGCCCACCCCATCGAGGACATCGGCGGTCAGCTCCGCGACATGATGCCCTTCATCCGTGCGGGCAAGCAGAAGGTCGCCGACGTCTCCGGCGGCTGACCCGCTCGGCCGGCAAGGTCCGTCGTGACCGCTGCGGCGTGGGCGTTCGCGGCGTTGTCCGTCGTTGCGGCAGGCGCGAACTGGTGGAGTCGCTTCGGCGAACAGCGGCGCGTCGAGCTGTGGAGCAAGCCGCTCGCGCTCGCCGCTCTGATCGGTGTGGCGGCCACGATCGAGCCGTTCGACGACGCCGTCCGTGCGTGGTTCGTGCTCGGCCTGGTGCTGTCGCTCGCCGGCGACGTCTTCCTGCTCGACGGTGACCGCTGGTTCGTCGCCGGGCTGGGGTCGTTCCTGCTCGCCCACGTGGCCTACACGGTCGGGTTCGTGGTCGCTCCCGACTGGTGGTGGACGGCGGCGCTGATCGCCGCGGTGCCCGTGGCGGTGCTGGGCGCCACGCTGGGCCGACGGATCGTGACCGGGGCGGCCGGCAGCTCCACCGTGCTGGGCCCGGCCGTGGTGGCCTATCTCCTGGCGATCTCGACGATGTTCGTCGCCGCAGCGGCCACGGGCAATCCCTGGGCGATCGCCGGTGCCGGTCTCTTCGTGGTGTCCGACACCGTGCTCGGGTGGCGCCGGTTCGTGGCGGAGGAGGGGTGGATGGGCCCGACCGTGATGATCACCTACCACCTCGGCCAGGCAGGCCTCGTCGCCAGCCTCCTGTAACAGGCGCAAGTACGTTTGCGTGACGGTTTCGTTGGGGCGCCCCAACATTCTCGTCACGCAAACGTGGTTGAGCCGGCCGGTGGTGGGAAAGCCGACTTGTAAGGTCGGGATTTGGCGGGTAGCGTCGCGCCACTATGAGCGAGCAGTGGGGTTTCGAGACCAAGCAGATCCATGTCGGCGGCGATCCCGACCCGACCACCGGTGCGCGGGCGGTGCCGATCTACCAGACGACGTCGTACGAGTTCCGCGACACCGACCACGCGTCCAACCTCTTCGCGCTGGCGGAGATCGGCAACATCTACACGCGCATCATGAACCCGACGCAGGGTGCGTTGGAGGCCCGCATCAACGCACTCGAAGGCGGGTGCACGACGGCCGTGGGCCTGCCGGGGGCGCTCGCCGTGGCGTCGGGCCAGTCGGCGGCCACGCTGGCGTTGATGACCCTGTGCGAGTCGGGCGACCACGTCGTGGCGTCACCGTCGCTGTACGGCGGCACCTACAACCTGCTGCACTACACGATGCCGAAGATGGGAGTGGAGGTCACGTTCGTCGACGATCCCGACGACCTCGACCAGTGGCGCAGCCAGATCCGTGACAACACCAAGGTGTTCTTCGGCGAGACGCTGGCCAACCCGCGCAACAACGTGTTCGACATCGACGGCGTCGCCGGAGTCGCCCACGAGCACGGCATCCCCCTGATGGTCGACAACACCGTGCCGACGCCGTACCTCATCCGGCCGCTGGAGTGGGGCGCCGACATCGTCGTGCACAGCCTCACCAAGTTCTGCGGCGGCCACGGTACCTCGATCGGCGGGGCGATCATCGACGGTGGCACGTTCGACTACGCCGCGTCGGGCCGCTTCCCCAACTTCACCGAGCCCGACCCGAGCTACCACGGCCTCGCCTACTTCCCGGCGCTCGGCCACGGTGCCTTCATCCTCAAGGCCCGTGTGCAGATGCTGCGCGACATGGGCATGGCGATCTCGCCGTTCAACGCGTTCTTGATCATCCAGGGCCTCGAGACGCTCAGCCTCCGCATGGAGCGCCACTTCGACAACGCCCAGAAGGTGGCCGAATGGCTGCAGGGCCGCGACGAGGTCGAATCGGTCAGCTTCGCCGGCCTGCCGTCGAGCCCGTGGTACGAACGTGCCCAGCAGTACGGCCGGGGCAAGGGCGCCGGCTCGATCGTCGCCTTCGAGATCAAGGGAGGCGTCGAGGCCGGCAAGGCGTTCGTCGAAGCCCTCGAGCTGCACAGCCACGTCGCCAACATCGGCGACGTGCGCAGCCTCGTGATCCACCCGGCGAGCACCACCCACAGCCAGCTCTCCGCCGAGGAGCAGGAGCACTCGGGTGTCACCGCCGGACTCGTGCGCCTGAGCGTCGGGCTGGAATCGATCGAGGACATCCTCGCCGATCTCGACGCCGGCTTCCGCGCCGCCAAGAGCTGAGCCGGGTCAGCCGTCGTCGGGTCGCTGGCGGCGGAGGAACTCCTCGAACTCGTCGCCGAGGTCGTCGGCGGACGGGATCTCGGCCTCGGCGCGCCGATCGAACTCGGCCTCGAGGAGCCGGACGTACATCTTCAGCTGCTCGTCGCTGTCGACGACCTCGTCGTGAACCTCTCGCCAGCTCGCGATCTGATCGTGCAGGTCGGTGTCGTCCGGGACGTCGAGGACGTGGCTGAGGTGCCGCGTGAGCGCCGCCACGGCCATCGGGTGCTCGGCGTTCATCAGGTAGTGCGGCACCCCGACACGCAACGACACCGACGGGATGCGACGGGCCTCCAGCTCGGCGTGGAGCACGCCCGCCACCCCGGTGACACCCTGGTACGACGGGGCGACGAGACCCAACCGGCGAGCCAGTTCCTCCGACGCCGTGCTGCCCGTCACCGGCGGCGTCCGCGTGTGCGGGATCGCCTCGGCGCCCGAGCCGACCGTGACGATCGCCTCGCACCCGAGGGCGGCGGACACGACGGTGACGGCATCGACGTAGGTCTTCCAGTGCAGATGCGGCTCCACTCCGATCAGGCCGATCACGTCGCGATGGCCGGGGTTGCGTTGGAGCACGAACTCGTTGGAGGGCCACACGATCTCGCGGACGTCGTCGTCGACCGTGACGTGTGGACGTTGCTGCGTGAAATCGTAGAACGGATCGGGATCGATCGATCCCACGACGACGGCGGTGTCGCCGCCCGTGAATGCGGCGACGGCCTGGGTGGCGGCGCCTGCGGCATCGAACCAGCCCTCGAGTGCCACGAGCATCACCGGGCGGTCGAGGGTGCCGATGTCGCCCGTACTGAACTCGAGTACGTCGGTGGCGTTCACGCCCACAAGTGTGCCAGCACTTCGCGGCGAGACGTCAGACGCGCGGGTGTCGACCGGTGGATCAGGAAAGGGCGGCGACGACGTGGTCGACGCAGCGGGTGAGCGCTTCGACGTCGTCCGGGTCGATCGCCGGGAACATGCCGACCCGCAGCTGGTTGCGGCCGAGCTTGCGGTAGGCGTCGGTGTCGAGGATCCCGTTGGCGCGCAGGGCGGCGTTGACGTCGTTGGCGTCGATCCCGTCGTCGAGATCGATGGTGCCGACGACGTTCGAGCGATGGGCGGGGTCGGTCACGAACGGATCGGCCCAGTCGCGCCCCTCCGCCCATCCGTAGAGCGTGGCCGCCGACGTGGCGCTGCGGCCCGCGGCGAAGTCGAGGCCGCCGTGGTCGAGCATCCAACCGAGCTGCGCGTCGAGCATCACGAGCGTGGCGACGGCGGGGGTGTTGTAGGTCTGGTCCTGCAACGAGTTGTCGAGTGCGATTCCGAGGTCGAGCGACGCCGGGCGCCACCGGTCGCCGGCGGCGATCGACCTGATCCGATCGAGCGCTGTCGGCGAGCAGGCGGCGAGCCACAGGCCACCGTCGGAGGCGAAGCACTTCTGCGGCGCGAAGTAGTACACGTCGACCTCGGCCGGTTCCCAGGCCAGACCGCCCGCCGCCGAGGTGGCGTCGACGGCCACGAGCGAGTCGGCGGCTGCACCCACCGGCCGCCGGAGCTGCATCGCCACGCCCGTCGACGTCTCGTTGTGGGTGAGGGCGTACAGGTCGATCCCGTCC
>JAWLEC010000173.1:0-6112 GCA_041686315.1 Ilumatobacteraceae bacterium | reverse complement strand
CATGGGGGGCCGGCGGGAGTAAAATGGGGAAGAATGGTTGACAACGGGGGATTGTGGGGGCAAGATGGGGAGCGCTGGGGGTGACCCGCGGTCCCGGCACGGCAGGCAGGCGCGGGTGACGAGGCAGGAAGAGAGGGACGCGGCGCGTGTTTGTCGGGGTCTACGAGCGACAGCTCGACGAGCGGGGGCGAGTGGCACTGCCGTCGTCGTACCGCGGCGACCTCGGTGAGCAGTGCTACCTCTTCATCGGCGACGACGGCTGCGTCAGCATCCGCAGCACCGAGTCCTTCGACCAGCAGGCCGCCGAGCTGGTGGAGGCCGTCAAGCGCGGCGAGACCAGCCGCAATCGCATGCGCGCCTTCGCTGCTTCCGCCACACCGGCCACGATCGACAAGCAGGGTCGCATCACGCTCGATGCGCGGTTGCGCGAGCACGCCGGAATCGACCCGCAGTCGGCGGTGATGGTGCTCGGTCTGATCGACCAGATCGAGATCTGGGAACCGGAGGCCTACCGATCCAACGAGGCCGCCGGCCAACACGAGATCGCACGAGGCGGCCGATGAGCGAACCACCCGCTCCCGATCCGTCGGCATTCGACCACCGGCCCGTGATGGTCGACGAGATCACCGCCGTCTTCGCCGACGTCCCACCCGGCACCATTGCCGACGCCACGCTCGGAGGAGGTGGCCACAGCGCCGCACTGCTGGACTCGCGCGACGACATCGACGTACTCGGCATCGACCAGGACGCCGACGCCCTGGCCGCGGCCACCGAGCGCCTCGCCGAGTTCGGCGACCGCGTCCGCACCAGCAGGCGTCGCTTCGACGCCATCCACGAAGCGATGCAGGAACACGGCATCGACCGGCTCAGCGGTGCCCTGTTCGACCTCGGCGTGTCGTCGCCACAGCTCGACCGGGCAGCCCGCGGGTTCTCGTACCGTCACGAGGGGCCGCTCGACATGCGGATGGACGACACGCAGCCGTGGTCGGCCGCCGACATGGTCAACGGCTATGCCGAGGACGACCTCGCCCGCGTCATCCGGCGCCACGGCGACGAACGTTTCGCCAACCGGATCGCCCGCGCGATCTGCGCCGCCCGCCCGATCCAGTCCACCGTCGAGCTGGCGGCGATCGTCACCGACGCCATCCCGGCAGCGGCGCGCCGCACCGGAGGTCATCCCGCCAAGCGGACGTTCCAGGCCATCCGCATCGAGGTGAACGACGAACTCGGCGTTCTCCCGGTGGCCATCGACGACGCCGTCGAGGCCACGGCGCCGGGCGGCAGGATCGCCGTGCTGTCGTACCACTCGGGTGAGGACCGCATCGTCAAGGAGCGGTTCGCACTCGCGGCGGGCGCCTGCGACTGCCCGCCCGACCTGCCCTGCGTGTGCGGTGCGGTGCAGACCGTGCGGCTCGTTCGCGGCGTGCCCAAGCGGCCGAGCGCCGACGAACGCGAACGGAACCGCCGCGCCGGCTCGGCTCGGCTCCGCGTCGTGGAACGCATCGTTGCGGTCCGCAAGGGCGACGGGCTGCCCGTCGAGGAGGCGGAGGCCTGATGCCGGCACTGCCGCTGCTGCGCGACGCCGAGCCGCGTCGCCGCAACGTGACCTCGCAGTCGCGGTCGCGGTCCGCCCGGCCGGGTCTGCGGGTGGTGCAACGTCGGCGCCGGTGGCCCGCTGTGGTGGCGACGGTGCTGTGGCTGGCCGTCTCCGTCGGCCTGCTCGGTGCCGCCGTGTTCCACACCCAGCTCGCCGGACGGCAACTGCGCATCGACCGGTTGGAGCGCGCCGTCACGGAACAGCGTGAGCTGTTCGACGACCTGCGTTACCAGCGCGCCGAACTGCGCTCGCCCGTACGGCTCGCCGAGGAGGCCGGTGCGCTCGGCATGCAACGCGGGTCCACCGGCAACTTCGTGGAGATCGACCCGATGCGACTGGCGCGCCAGCTCGCCGCCGCCGGCAGCATCGACGAACGCGCCGTCCAGATCATCATCGACACCGACCCCCTCGACCAGTTCCGCGACGTCAAGTCCGTCACTGCGGGTCAACCATGAGCACCGGCACACGCACGCACGGGCCACGGTCCGCCTCGTCCCGGACGGCGCCTCGCCGCAAGGCGCCGCCACGGCAGCCACGGCAGTCACGGCAGCCACAGCAGTCACGGCCACGGCAGTCGACGGCGACGTCGCGGGCCCGGCGGACCCCCATGGAGAAGCGGCGGCCGGCCGGTCGCCGCGACGTGCGGGCGCCCCGGCCACCGCAACGACGGTCGCGCTTTCGTGCCGGAGTTCCGCGCCGCCGGCTGATCGTGGCCCTGATCGTGATCGCCGTCGTGCTGGCGGCGATCGTCGCTCGCGTCGCCGCCCTGCAGACGTCCGAGGCCGAGTCGTTGCGCTCCGCCGCGGCCGACCAGTGGACACGGTCGTTCGAGATCCCCGGCCAACGGGGCACCGTGTTCGACCGGCTCGGCAACGAACTCGCCATGTCGGTGCCCGCCGTCACCGTGTCGATCAATCCGAAGCTGATCGAGAACGGGCCGGCCACGGTCCAGCTGCTCGACGACCTGCTCGACCTCTCCGACGAGAAGGTCGACGACCTCCTCGACGAGATCGCGCTCCGGGACCGCGGCTTCGTCTTCGTCGCCCGGCAGGCCGACGCCGACGTCGGCGACCAGATCGGCGCAATGCGTCTGGCGGGCGTGAACGTCGACCGCGAGAGCCGGCGCGAGATGCCCGGCGGCGACACGGGACGCAGCGTGATCGGACGCACGAACATCGACGGTGTCGGGATCTCCGGCCTCGAGCTGCAGTACGACGACCTGCTCACCGGCACCGGCGGCAGCATGAGCCGGGAGGTCGCACCCGGCGGACGGTCCATCCCGGGGTCGGAGACCGTCACGGAGCAGCCCGTGGCCGGTGACGACCTCGTGCTCACCCTCGACCGATCGATCCAGTTCTCGACCGAGCAGGTGCTGCTCGAGAAGGTGTCGGAGATCGGCGCCCGTGGGGCGACGGCCATCGCGATGCAGACCGACACCGGGGAGATCTACTCGATGGCGTCGGTGCGCCTCGACGACGACACCGGCACCTACGAGGTCACGTCGGGCAACTTCGCCGCCGTCGACGCCTACGAGCCCGGTTCGGTGGCGAAGGTGATCACCGTGGCCAGTGCGCTGAGTGAGGGCCTGGTCACCCCGGACACCAGCTATCTGGTGCCGTGGCGCAAGCAGTACGACGACGACCTGCTGAAGGACTCCCACCAGCATCCCGACGAGTGGATGAGCGTGTCGCAGATCCTCGCCGAGTCCTCGAACATCGGCACGATCATGGTGCAGCAGGAGCTGGGTCGATGGCTGCACCGCGACTACATGGCGGCCTTCGGGCTCGGCGAGCGGACCGCACTCGACTTCCCGGGCGAGTCGCCCGGGATCCTGAAAGAGGCCGACGATCTGTGGGGCAGCGAGCGCGTCACGGTCTCCTACGGTCAGGGCGTGTCGAGCACGTCACTGCAGCTCGTGGCCGCGGTGAACGTGATCGCCAACGGCGGCACCTACGTGGATCCGAAGCTGGTGAAGTCCTTCGTCGGGCCGGACGGGACGATCACCGAGGCGCCGCCCTCCGACGCCCGCCGGGTCGTCACCGAGACCGCTGCGGCGCAGACGGCGGAGATGATGCGTCAGGTCGTGTGCCGGGGTACGGCGACCCGGGCGCAGGTGGAGGGAACGTCGGTCGCCGGCAAGACCGGGACGGCTTTCAAGGCGGCCGACAACGGCACCTACTACGACGAGAACGGCGACCGCATCTACTACTCCAGCTTCGTGGGGTTCTTCCCGGCCGAGGCGCCGGAGGTCACCGTGCTCGTCTCGGTCGACGAGCCGCCGGCCGGCACCAACGACCGCTTCGGTGGAACCGCCGCCGCTCCGGTCTTCGGCGAACTCGCGCCCACGCTGATCAACGAACTCGGTATCGTGCCCGATCCCGACGCCGCCGGCTGTGACGCGGGCTGAGGAACGAGACCACACATGGATGCCGCCGACCGCGCCGCACGGCAGCGCCTCCACGATCTCCGGGCCACCGGCACGGTGATCGGCGGCGTGTCCCACGACTCGCGCGCGGTGCGCGACGGCGACCTCTACGCGTGCCTGCGCGGTGACTCCTTCGACGGACACGACTTCGCCGAGGCTGCTGTCCGAGCCGGTGCCACCGTCCTGCTCGTGGACCACGAACTGCCGCCGTCCGTCGCCGGCGGAGCCGCCCAGGTCGTCGTCGACGACACCCGCCGCCGGCTGGGCCCCATCGCTGCCGAGATCGCCGGCCATCCCAGCCGCCGGCTCACCACGGTCGGGGTCACCGGCACCAACGGCAAGACCACGACGACGCACCTCCTCGCCGCCGTGCTCGAGGCCGCCGGACGGCCGACAGGGATCATCGGCACGCTCGCCGGAACCCGCACCACGCCCGAGGCGCCCGAACTGCAGGCGGCACTGGCCGGATTCGTCGAGGAGGGTCGGCGAGCCGCGGTCCTGGAAGTGTCGTCCCACGCCCTGGCCCTACACCGCGTCGACGGCACGGAGTTCGATGCCGTGGTGTTCACCAACCTCGGGCGCGACCACCTCGACCTGCACGGCACCACCGAGGAGTACTTCCGGGCCAAGGCGCGCTTGTTCGATCCGTCGTTCTCGTCGCTCGGCGTGGTGAACGTCGACGACCCGTACGGGCGCGTGCTGGCCGATGCGGCGTCGAGTGACGCCCCGCCGTTCACGGTGGTGCCCGTCTCGACCGAGGACGCCGTCGACGTGGAGGTGGAGGCCGACCGGCACCGGTACCGGTGGCGCGGCGTCGACGTCGAGGTGCCGCTCGGAGGCCTCTTCAACGTCGCCAACTCCCTCGCCGCGCTCACCACCGCCGTCGAACTCGGTGTCGACGTCGAGGCCGCTCGGGCGGGCCTCGCCGGCGCCGCGACCGTTCCCGGTCGCTTCGAAGTGATCACCGACGGCGAGATCACGGTCGTCGTCGACTACGCCCACACCCCCGACGGCCTCGCCGGGCTGCTCGAATCGGCCGCCGCACTCGCCGGCCCCCGTGCGGGCGGTGCCGTGACCGTCGTGTTCGGGTGCGGTGGCGACCGCGACGTCGACAAGCGCCCGCAGATGGGTGCGGTTGCCGAGGCCGGTGCCGATCGCGTGATCGTGACCTCGGACAATCCCCGCCACGAGGACCCCGCCACGATCATCGGCCAGATCGTCGCCGGGGCCGCCGACCCGGGCGGCCTCACGGCGATCGTCGACCGCCGTGAGGCGATCGCCCACGCGGTCTCGATCGCCGCTCGCGGTGACGTGGTGGTGATCGCCGGCAAGGGACACGAGACCACGCAGGATCTGGGTGACCGGGTCGTGGACTTCGACGACCGCGCCGTCGCCCGCGCACTCCTGGAGGAACGCTCGTGATCGCCATCATGCTCGCCGGAGCCAGTTCGATGCTCGTGTCGCTGTTCGGCACCCGCTGGCTGATCGTCTTCTTCCGCACCCGTGGTCAGGGCCAACCGATCCTGGGCAAGGCCGACCACGGACCCGAGCACCACATGCTCAAGCAGGGCACGCCCACCATGGGTGGCCTCGCGATCGTCGCTGCGGCCCTGATCGGGTGGCTGATCGCCCACCTGCGCAGGGGCCTCGCCTTCTCCGACCAGACGATGATCGTCTGGATCGGCGTGCTGTTCATGGCGGCGATGGGCTTCCTCGACGACTACATCAAGGTGCGCAAGCGGCACAACCGCGGCATCTTCTGGAAGCAGAAGAACTACATCACGATGGTCGCCAGCGTCGCCATGGCGTGGTGGCTCGTGATCGGCACCGGGATCTCCGAGACGATCAACATCACACGCGGCGACGCCGGGATCGAGGTACCCACGGCTGTCTGGGTGATCTGGGCCGGGATGATCATCTGGGCGACGACCAACGCCGTCAACGTCACCGACGGCCTCGACGGCCTGGCATCCGGCTCGGCCCTCATGGGGTTCGGCGCCTTCACGATCATTGCCTACTGGGCGTTCCGCAACCCCGACATCTACGGCACGGTGGTGAACCCGCTCGACATGGGGGTGTTCTCGGCAGCG
>JAWLEC010000172.1:0-6149 GCA_041686315.1 Ilumatobacteraceae bacterium | reverse complement strand
CGCCGGCGGGCCGACCGAACGGCAGGCCCCGCCGGTGATCGTGGTGGTGGTGGTGGCGATCGTGGCGATCGTGGTGGTGGTGGTAGTGGTGGTGCCACTCCGGGCCCCTGCGGGTGCGAGCGGTGCCGCAGCGAGCGCGACGGGCGTGACCGTGACGACCGGGCGGATTCGGGCTCCGTCGAGGACGTCCTGCTCGAGTGCCTGTCCGACGTCTGGGCGAAGGGATGGCAACCGGTGGAACTGCACCGACAGGTGGGGCGGAGCAGCGGGGTCGGCTCCGATGCCGTCGAACTGATGCGGATCGTGATCCTCGCCGACGCCGCCCGGTGGCAGCCCGATCAGCTGTCTCCCGTCTGGTCGGCACAGGTCGAGCATCTGCACCGGCGAGGAGGCACGGTCGACGTCGAGGCGGGATGGCTCGCACGGTGGAGGTCGTCGGCGAGCGGCGACCGGCCGCCACAGGTGTGCCTCGATCTGGTCGAGCGGCTGGTCCGGCTCCCACCGCTCGCGCTGCTGACTCCGCCTCCGGGCCGCCACGAGTGCGACCTGCCAGGCCGTACCGCGTTGCCGTCCGAGCAGACGGCGGGCCTCGAGCGCATCCGTGCGCTGCTCGCGAAGGCAGAGTCCACCGAGTTCCAGGCGGAGGCCGACGCCTTCACCGCCAAGGCCCAGGAACTGATGAACCGGCTCCGTCTCGACGGAGCCACGGCCGAGGCGTTGATCGGCGAGGCCGGCGATGGTGCTTCGACCGCATCGGCGATCCGCATCCCTGTCGACGACCCCTACGCCGGGCAGAAGATGGGTCTGCTCGGGGCAGTCGCCCGCGCCAACGATGCCTGCGTCGTCGAACACCCCGGCCTGGGTCTGGCGACGGTCGTCGGTCCGAGCTCGGTGCTCCGGCACGTCGACTTGCTGTTCACGTCGCTGCTCGTCCAGGTGCAGACAGCGATGACGAAGACGGCGTTGGCCACCGAGGCGGGCGCTCACGAACGGAGCCGTCGGTTCCGAGGCTCGTTCATCGCTGCCTTCGCCGTCCGGATCCACCAGCGACTGCAGCGCGAACGCCGCCGCGTGTTCTCGGAGGCGTCGGCCGATGCGCTCCCCGTCCTGGCCCGAGACGCCGCCGCCGTGGATGCGCTCGTCGACACCCTGTTCGGCGAGCTGCAGAGCGTGCGCAGCCGCCGGCCGACCGACGCGGCGGGCTGGCTGGCAGGTACGTCCGCTGCCGACGCCGCCAGTCTGCACGGCGACGAACTCTCGGGCGACGACGGGACTCCACGTGCGGTCGGATGGTGAAGCGGTGCTGCTGATCACGACGTCGCCATCGCCGGAGAGAGGGGCCGGTAGCCTCGGCGGTCGTGTCCGACCGCATCACCCCCGAGGCCGTGGCCAAGGTGGCCAAGCTTGCCAGGTTGTCGTTGAACGACGGCGAACTGGCCACCGCCACCCACCAGCTGAGCGACATGCTCGACCATTTCGCCGACATCGACGCCCTCGATCTCGACGGGGTCGAGCCCATGACGCACCCGACGCCGATCGCCAACGTGATGCGCGACGACGTCGAGCAGCTGTGCCTCGATCGCGACGAGGTGCTGGCCGCCGCCCCCGTCGCCGAGGACGGCCGCTTCCGTGTGCCGCCGATCATCGGGCTGGACTCCTGACGTGGCCGGCACCGACAGCACGACCCACGATGCGGACGGCCGGGGCCTGCCCACCGCCGCCGTCGACATCGCGTGGAACGTCCGCAACGGCGTGATCTCGGCCGTCGACGTGATCGAACGGCATCTCGGCGAGATCGAGCGCCGCGAAGGTGAGGTGCATGCGTTCAACCTCGTCCTGGGCGACCAGGCCCGCACCCGCGCCGCCGAGATCGACACCGGCGTCGCAGCCGGCGACGACATGGGCCCGCTCGCCGGAGTTCCCGTTGCGTTGAAGGACAACATGTGCACCCGGGGCATCCCCACCACCTGCTCGTCGAAGATCCTCGACGGCTGGACACCGCCCTACGACGCCACGGTCGTCTCCCGCCTGCACGACGCGGGCGCCGTCGTGATCGGCAAGACCAATCTCGACGAGTTCGCCATGGGGTCGAGCACCGAGAACTCCGCCTTCGGCGCCACCCGCAACCCGCACGACACGAGCCGTGTTCCGGGCGGGTCGAGCGGCGGGTCGGCGGCAGCCGTCGCCGCCGGGTTCGCCCCGCTCAGCCTCGGATCGGACACCGGTGGCTCGATCCGCCAACCCGCCGCTCTGTGCGGGGTGGTGGGCGTGAAGCCCACCTACGGTGCGGTCAGCCGGCTCGGTCTCGTCGCCTTCGCGTCGAGCCTCGACCAGATCGGACCGTTCGCCAACGACGTCGCCGACGCAGCCCTGCTGTTGGAGGCGATCTCGGGACACGACCCGGGCGACTCCACGTCGATCGCTGGCGGCCCGTTGCACGTCGGCAACGAACTCGACTGGGGGGTCACCGGCCTGCGCGTCGGACGCATCACCGATCTGCCCGCCGGTGCCAGCGCCGACGTCGTCGCCCGGCTGGAGGAGTCGTTCGACGCCCTGCGCGACGCCGGCGCCGAGATCGTCGACGTGGAGGTGCCGGCGTTCACCTACGGCCTCAGCGCCTACTACCTGATCGCACCTGCCGAGGCGTCGAGCAACCTCGCCCGCTACGACGGTGTGCGGTTCGGCCTGCGCGTCGAGGCGCCCGACACCAACGCGATGTACGCGGCCACGCGCACCGCCGGGTTCGGTGCCGAGGTGAAGCGCCGCATCATGCTCGGCACCTACGCCCTGTCGGCCGGCTACTACGACGCCTACTACGGGCGGGCACTGAAGGTGCGCCGCCGCATTGCCGCCGACTTCGCCGCTGCGTACGAGCGCGCCGACGTGCTGCTCACTCCGGCATCGCCGACGGTGGCGTTCCATCTGGGCGACAAGACGTCGGATCCGATGTCGATGTATCTGTGCGACACCTACACGATCCCGTCGAACCTCACCGGTGACCCGGGGATGAGCGTGCCGTTCGGCACCGGCGACGACGGCCTGCCCGTGGGCATTCAGGTGCTCGCACCGGCGTTGCAGGAGGGCGTGATGTTCCGCACCGCCGCCGAACTGGAGAGGAGGGCCCCCCGGTGAGCCAGGGCACGGACAGCCAGACCGCGACGAGCCGGACCGGGACGAGCCGAGCAGGAGCGAGTGTGGACGGCTGGGCCTTCGAGGGTTACGAGATGGTGGTGGGTCTCGAGGTGCACGTCGAGCTGGCCACCGCCACGAAGCTGTTCTCGGGGTCGCCCAACCGGTTCGGCGACGAGCCCAACACCAACATCGACCCGGTCACCCTCGGCTTGCCCGGTGCGCTCCCGGTGCTCAACCGGCGGGCCGTGGAACTGGCGATGAAGCTGGGCCTGGCGCTGAACTGCACCGTGCGGCGGTCCACGTTCGCCCGCAAGAACTACTTCTACCCCGACATGCCCAAGGCGTATCAGATCAGCCAGTACGACGAGCCGATCTGCGTCGACGGCTGGCTCGACCTGCCCGGCGGCATCCGTGTCGGCATCGAACGGGCGCATCTCGAGGAGGACACCGGCAAGTCCACCCACCTCGGCGGGTCCGGTGGTCGGATCCACGGCAGCGACTACTCGCTCATCGACTTCAACCGCGCCGGTGTTCCGCTGGTGGAGATCGTCAGCCGGCCCGACATCCGCACGCCCGACCAGGCCCGCGCCTACGTCGCCGAGCTGCGGTCGATCCTCGTCGCCGTCGGAGCCTCCGATGCGAAGATGGAGGAGGGCTCCATGCGCGTCGACGCCAACGTGAGCGTGCGGCGTCCGGGAGCGGAGTTCGGCACGCGCTGTGAGATCAAGAACCTCAACTCGGTGCGGTCGGTGGGGCGCGCCATCGAGTACGAGGCGCAGCGCCAAGTGGGGATGCTCGACGCCGGCGAGGCGATCCGGCAGGAGACGCGGCACTGGGACGAGAACGACGGCCGCACCCACACCCTGCGCAGCAAGGAGGACGCCGACGACTACCGCTACTTCCAGGAGCCCGACCTGGTGGTGGTGGATCCGGATCCCGCGTGGATCGAGCGGGTGCGGGCGTCGTTGCCGGTGCTGCCGGCGGCCCGTCGGGATCGTCTGGCGGAGGCGACCGGCCAACCGAGCGATGCCGAGGCCGTGCTCGTGGTCACCGACCGCGGGCAGGACGACTACGTGCTCGCCGTGGCTGCGGCGGGTGGCGACGCCGGCCGGGCACTCGTGCACGTGAAGGAGGCGTTCGCCGAGCAGGGCGCTCGTCCGAGCGTGCCGGCCGGCGACCTCGCGGCGCTCACCACGATGGAAGGCAAGGGTGCGCTGACGGCCACGCAGGCCAAGCAGGTGCTCGCCCAACTGGTGGCTGCCGGCGGTGGCGATCCGGAGGCGATCGCCGCGGCGAAGGGCTTCGAGGCGATGGACACCGGTGAACTGGAGCGCATGGTCGACGACGCGATCGCTGCCCAGCCCGACGCCTGGGCGAAGTTCTGTGGCGGTGAGGGCAAGGCGATGGGCGCCCTGGTGGGCGCCGTGATGAAGGCGTCGAGGGGGCAGGCCGACGGCAAGGCCGTCACCCGGCTCCTCGAATCCCGCCGCACCGCCGGCTGACATTGCGATCGGGGTCTGACCCCGATCGTGATGCGACATGTCCGACTCGTGCGGGGTCGGCCGGCATCGCCACACTCGGCGGATGGACTTCGAGATCCCCGCCGACATCCAGGACACGCTCGACCAGCTCGACGCCTTCATCGAGGCGGAGATCGAGCCGCTGCAGGCGCAGGACGACAACATCCGCTTCTTCGACCACCGGCGGGAGTACGCGCGGACCGACTTCGAGAACGACGGGGTGCCGCGGGCCGACTGGGAGGAGCTGCTGCGCGAGATGCGCCGTCGCGCCGACGCCGCCGGCTGGCTGCGGTTGGCGTTGCCGTCGGAGTTCGGGGGCCAGGACGCCGGCAACCTGAAGATGGCGATCATCCGCGAACACCTGGCGGCCAAGGGGCTCGGGCTGCACAACGACCTCCAGAACGAGTCGTCGATCGTCGGCAACTTCCCGACCGTGCTGATGATGCGCGACTTCGGCACGGAGGAGCAGAAGGCCGAGTGGATGCCCGGCTTCCTCGACGGCACCCGCCGTCTCGCCTTCGGGCTCACCGAGCCGAACCACGGCAGCGACGCCACCTACATGGAGACCACCGCCGTCCGTGACGGCGACGAGTGGGTGCTCAACGGCATGAAGCGGTGGAACTCGGGCCTCCATCACGCCACCCACGACATCATCTTCGCCCGCACGTCGGGGGATCCGGGCAGCCCGGGCGGCATCACCGCCTTCCTGGTGCCGACCGATGCTCCCGGCTTCCAGGTGGAGTTCTTCTGGTGGACGTTCAACATGCCGACCGACCATGCCGAGGTGAGCCTCACGGACGTGCGGGTGGGCGCCGAGACCGTGTTCGGCGAGGTGGATCGCGGGCTCGAGCTGGCGCAGCACTTCGTGCACGAGAACCGGATCCGGCAGGCCGCATCGTCGCTCGGCGCGGCGCAGTACTGCATCGACGAGGCGGTGGCGTACGCCAACCAGCGCACCACGTGGGGCAAGAAGCTGTCGGTCAACCAGGGCGTCCAGTTCCCGCTGGTCGAGCTGCACAGCGAGGCGGCGATGCTGCGCCAGCTGGTGCGGTACACGGCGTGGATGCTCGACCAGAAGCACCACATGGAGGTCACGCACCTCGTGGCGATGTGCAACTACCGGGCCAACCGGTTGGCCTGCGACGCCGCCGACCGGGCGATGCAGACCTGCGGCGGGGTCGGCTACTCGCGCCACATGCCGTTCGAGCACATCTACCGCCACCATCGGCGCTACCGCATCACCGAGGGCTCCGAGGAGATCCAGATGCGCAAGGTCGGCCAGCACCTCTTCGGCTTCGGCCGCAAGTAACCGCCCGTCGACCCGTCCGCTCCTCTGCGATGAGCCAGCGGCCACGGGGCTTGGCCCGTCGCTCATCGCACGGGTGGTCGTGCGGCGGTCGATGAGCCAGCGGCCACGGGGCTTGGCCCGTCGCTCATCGCACGGGTGGTCGTGCGGCGGTCGATGAGCCAGCGGCCACGGGGCTTGGCCCGTCGCTC
>JAWLEC010000171.1:0-6169 GCA_041686315.1 Ilumatobacteraceae bacterium | reverse complement strand
GCGTCCCGTCCCGACGACATCGAGTACGTGGTCGAGGCCGAACGACTGGGCTTCACCCACGCCTGGTTCGCCGACAGCCAGATGATCTGGAGCGACGTGTACGCGATGCTGGCGGTGGCCGCCACCCGCACCTCCACGATCCGGCTCGGCACGGGCGTGGCCGTGGCGGGCACGCGGTTGGCCCCGGTGACGGCGGCCGCGATCGCCACGATCAACCAGCTGGCACCGGGGCGGACGTTCTGCGGGATCGGCACCGGCAACACGGCGATGCGGATCATGGGGCACCGGCCGTCGCGAATCGCCGAGTTCGACGAGTACCTGGCGGCACTGCGCCCGCTCCTGCGCGGCGAGGAGGTCGACTACTCGTGGCGTGGAGCGACAGCTCCGATCGTGCACCTGATGCCCGATGCCGGGTTCGTGCGATTCGACCCGGTACCCCCGTTGTACGTGTCGGCGTTCGGCCCGCGCTCGCTCGACCTGGCGGCCAGGCACGGCGACGGTCTCATCACATCCGTGCCGCCCGATCCGGCCGCGGTACGTGGGATCCGGTCGGCGATCGCCGAGCGGCGTGACGCTCACGGGCGTCCGTCGCGCCGCGCTGACTTCCCGATCGCCACGCTCACCACCATCGCCGTGCTGGAGCCGGGCGAAGCGGTCGACTCCGACCGGATCCGTGAGCAGGTGGGTGCGTTCGCCATCGCTGCGCTGCACTACTCCTACGAGCAGTACCGGCAGTTCGGCCGGCGGCCGCCCGAGCACCTGTCCGACATCTGGGCCGACTACGTGGCCGAGGTGGAGGCCGTGCCCGAGGAGCGTCGGCACCTGCGAACCCATCTCGGGCACAACTGCTGGGTGATCCCCGAGGAGGAACGGTTCGTCACGAGGGAGCTGATCGAGCGGTCGTGCCTGGTTGGGACCGGCGACGAGCTGCGGCGGCGCGTGGCCGAACTCGACGACGCCGGCCTCGACCAGATCGTGGTGCTCCCGCCGCTCGCCGCCAAGGAGGCCGTGATCGCCGACATCGCCCGCGAGCTGATCGGAGTGACCTGATCGCGCGACGCGTTCGCCAGGGGTCAGACCCCGCACGAACGCCCCATGCCGAGGCCGGCTGTCGGCGCTGACCGTACGTATGGGGTCTGACCCCGGGCGAACCCGTAGCGTGCCCGCGTGAGCAGTGCCGCAGAGGTCCTGCGGTTCCCGGCGGTGCGCCGGTACCTGTTGTCGACTGCGTTCGCGGCGATCGGCGTGAACGTGCTCGTGACGATCCTGTTCAAGCAGACGTTCGACATCACCGGCGACGAGCTCGACATCGGCTTCATCGGCCTCGCCCAGTTCATGCCGGCGATCCTGCTGTTGCTGGTGAGCGGTTGGGTGGCCGACCGGTTCGACCGCCGCCGGGTGTCGGCGCTGTTCCTGCTCGGCCGGGCGGCGTGCGCGATCGGGCTCGTGGTCTACACCCGGATCGAGCCGGGCACGGTGTGGCCGCTGTTCGCCATCGCGTTCGTGTTCGGGGCCGTCGATGCGATGCTGGCGCCGTCGCGACGGTCGATCGCCCCGTTGCTCGCCCCCGAGCGTCACTTCCCACAGGTGATCGCGCTGTGGACGGCCACCTTCACGGCGTCGTCGATCGTCGGCCCGGTGATCGGCGGCTTCCTCTACAGCGTCGGCCCCGAGTGGGGCTACTGGCTCGCCGGCGCCCTCGAGCTGGCGGCCGTGGTGCCGATCCTGCTGATCGTGTACGAGCGCGAGCCCGAGCGCATCACCGACCGCCCCACGCTGAGCGCGGCGATGGAGGGGCTCCGGTTCGTGCGCCGCACGCCCGTGGTACTGGCCACGATCTCGCTGGACCTGTTCGCCGTGCTGTTCGGCGGCGCGATCGCACTGATCCCGGCGGTGGCCGAGGAGCGGCTGGGGGTGGGCGACATCGCCTACGGGTGGCTGCGCGCCGCACCCGGCATCGGTGCCGCTGCGATGGCGATCGTGCTCGCGACCCGCCCGGTCACACGCCGGGTGGGGCCCACCCTGCTGGTGGTGGTGGCGATCTTCGGTGCGGGCACCATGGTGTTCGGGCTCACCCGCAACTACGCCGTGGCGTTCGTGGCGCTGGTGGTGGTGTCGGCCGCCGACATGGTGTCGATGTTCATCCGTGGCTCGATCGTGCCGCTGGTGACGCCCGACGACCAGCTCGGTCGGGTGAGTGCGGTGGAGGGCGTGTTCATCGGTGCGTCGAACGAGCTCGGCGCCTTCGAGAGTGGGGTCGCCGCCCGTGCCTTCGGGTTGCCGTGGGCGATCGCCGGCGGCGGCTTCATCACGGTGGCGATCGCCGGCGGGTGTGCGCTGGTGTTCCCGTCGCTGCGCCGCATCGACCGCTTCACCGACCTGCGCCCCGACCCCATCGCCACCCCACCCGCCCCGAGAAGCGACAGCGGGGTCTGACGCCGCTGCCGCTTCTCACCGGCGGCGGTTCACGACGTCGGGCGGGTTTCCTACACTGCCCGTGCCTGCAACCGCAGGCGACGAGGGATGGGGGTCCGAGATGGTGACGACACTGCTGCAGCGGGTGGAGGAGCGCGGCGACGAGTTGGCGATCGCCGACGAGTTCGGGGAGTGGACGTGGCGCCAGTTCAACGAACGCGAGAACCGGTTGATCGACGGACTGCGCGGGCTGGGGGTGGCCCTCGGCGACACGATGGCGATCCTCGGCAACAACCGCCACGAGTGGGTCGAGGCGCTGGGGGCGGGAGCCGCCCTCGGCACGATCACGGTGCCGGTCAACTGGCACTTCTCGATCGACGAGGTCGCCTACGTGCTCGAGAACTCGGGTGCCTCGGTGATCGTCGCCGACGGCGAGTTCGCCGACACGGCGATCGCCGCCGCCGATCTGGCGAAGGTGCCCATCCGGATCGCCTACGGCGGTTCGATCGACGGCTTCACCGACTTCGACGACGTCGTTGCATCGGGTTCGCCCGAGGAGCCGGCAGAGGAGCTGTCGGGCGCCACGATGTTCTACACGTCGGGCACCACGGGCCGACCCAAGGGCGTGAAGTCCAACCTGCAGACGGTGGGCGGCGACCCGACGGCGTCGATGGAGCAGCTCGGGATGCTGATGCAGTTGTACATGGCCCCCACCGACGGAGTGGTGCTGTGCAATGCGCCGCTGTACCACGCCGGCCCGCTGGCGCTGTGCGGCGTGCCGTTCCTGCTCGGCGCCTCGCTGATCCTGCGCCGCAAGTGGGACGCCGAGGAGACGCTGGCTCTCATCGACGAGCACCAGGTCACCAACTACTACGCCGTCCCCACCCACTTCGCCCGGCTGCTGAAGTTGCCCGACGAGACGAAGGCGTCGTTCGCGGGCGACAGCCTGCGCTACGTGATCCACACCGCTGCGCCGTGCCCGCCGGCGGTGAAGCGGAGGATGATCGACTGGTGGGGGCCGGTGATCTACGAGTTGTACGGCGCCAGCGAGGGCGGCGGCGTCGGCACGATGGTGACCTCCGAGCAGTGGCTGTCGAAGCCGGGCACGGTCGGTGTGCCCACGCCGATCACCGAGCTGATGATCATCGGCGAGAAGGGCGAGCAGCTCGGCGCGAACGAGGTGGGCCAGATCTACGTGCGGAGCCTGCTCGGCATCGACTTCGAGTACCTCGGCGACGAGGAGAAGACGGCGGGTGCCCACCTCGAGCCCGGCGTGTTCTCCTTCGGTGACGTGGGGTACGTCGACGGCGACGGGTTCCTGTTCCTGTCCGACCGCAAGATCGACATGATCATCTCGGGTGGGGTGAACATCTATCCGGCCGAGATCGAGTCGGTGATCATGACGCATCCGTCGGTGGCCGACGTGGGTGTGTTCGGCGTGCCGAACGACGAGTTCGGTGAAGAGGTGAAGGCGGCGGTGGAGTTGGTGAAGGGCGCCGACGCAGCCGAAGTGGAGACCGAACTCAGGCGTCTCTGCCGCGAGAAGCTGGCGGGGTACATGGTGCCGCGCTCGTTCGACTTCGGTGACCTGCCGCGCACCGCCACCGGCAAGCTGCCCAAACGCGATCTCCGGGCCCGGTACTGGGAGGGCACCGGCCGCTCGATCTGACGCCCACCCGCCCCCGGCCGCCCGTCGAGAACCACGTTTGCGTGACGCTTTCGTTGGGGCGCCCCAACATTCCTGCAACGCAAACGATGGACCTCCCCGCAACGAACACGTTTGCGTGACGCTTTCGTTGGGACGTCCCGACATTCCTGCAACGCAAACGGTGGGTGCGCTGGAGCTGGGGCGGGAAGAGGGGACGGGCGCAGGCGGTTGCACCGCCGATGACCGCCGTCGAGATGACGGCGCAGCGGTTCCCGATCGTGCCCGACGACCACGCCGGCTGGGTACCGCTGCCCGGCAGCTGAGTCCGCTCTCCTGCGCACGACGTCGACCCGGCAACGAGCTCGTCAGTCCGCGCTCCGACCCGACAGGCGGTCGGCATCGTGATCGGCTTCACGGTCGCCATCGTGACCGGCATCGCGGTCGGCTTCACGGCCGGCATCGACGGGCAGCGGCTCGGTCTCGGTCGATCGCATCATCGACGCGGCGACCAGTGCGAGTACGGCGATGCCCGCACCGACGAGATAGGCGGTGAGGAAGTCGGCGGCCTCTTCGGTGCCGCCGTAGATCGAGGTGAGCGTCGAGATGCCGAGCGCCGATCCCACCTGGAACGCCATGCGCTGTGCCGCGGCGGCGATGCCGAGGTCGGATTCGTCGACGGAGTTCGACATCGTGGCGGTGATCGTCGGCTGCGCGGTCCCGTTGCCGATCCCCTGCAGCACGAGGCCCACGGCGATCAGCCACAGCAGGTCCCACGTTCCACCCAGGCCGAGCAGGAGCAGTGCCGTGGCGATCGTGGCGGATCCGAACATGGCGACGGGCCGCTCACCTCGTCTCGTGGCGATCGACCCGCCGATCGGCGAGGTGATCGCGAACGAGCCGGGACGCAGCAGCATCACCAGCGACGTCGCCGACACCGACAGGGCGAAGATCGACTGCAGCAGCAGCGGCGCCAGGATGAAGCCGCCCATGTACGCGGCGCCCGAGAACAGTGCGGCGAGGATCGACGCCGTGAAGTTCCGCCGCCGGAAGAACTCGAGGGGCAGCAGCGGGAAGGTGACCCGTGACTCGACGTAGGCGAAGGCGAGCAGCCCGGCGATGCCGATCAGGAACGCGGCGACGATGACGGTGTCGACCCCGCGGATCGGTACCTGGTTGAGCCCGAACATGATGCCGCCGGCGCCCACCGCAAGAGTGAGCGATCCGGGGACGTCGAACCCCACGTCGCGTCGGCGGGTGGTCTCGCGCAGCACGAGGAGTGCGGCGAGCACGGGGACGACCGAGAGCACGGCCTGGATCCCGAACATCGGACGCCACCCGACGGCATCGATCAGCGGCCCGCCGATCACGAGCCCGATGGCCGGTGAGCCGGCTGCGACGAGCGACCACCAGCCCATCGCCTTGGCCCGCTCGTGGCGGGCGTACACGCTGTTGATCAGCGCCATCGACGACGGAATGGTCGCCGCGCCGATCACCACGGCGAGGCCGCGCAGGGCGATGAGGGAGTACGGATCCCAGGCGAACACCGTTGCGGCGGTGACCGCCGTCGACACGGCGAAACCGGTGAGGAACACCCGCCGGTGGCCGTAGAGGTCACCGAGCTTGCCGAGAATCGGCAGGGCGACGGCCGATCCGAGCAGCGGCGCGGAGATCACCCAGGCGACGAGGGTCTCGCTGGCGTCGAAGTCCTCGGCGATGGTGGGCAGGCTCACCGCGAGCAGCGTCACGGGGAACGTCGTGGCGAACATCCCGGTGAGCGCCGTGAGGAGCACCCATCGCTGGTAGCGGTCGCCGTCGCCGAGGCGGGACTGGACGCGGCCGCGCGCCTCGTCCGTTCTCGCTCCGACCGACATCTTTTCGAGAGTAACGACGTCCGCCCGCAGCGCCACGGCGGCGGCCACGAGTCACGGCCACGAGTCACGGCGGCGGTTCGATGCCGAGACCTGCAGGCTCGTCCTCGTGTCGAGGGCGACTGTTGGAGGGTCACTGTTCGAGGGTCACCGTGTGAGGGTCACCGTGTGAGACTCATCGACGGCGACGTGTAGCGTCACCGCGCATGGGAACGAGCATGGCATCCGACCTCGACGT
>JAWLEC010000170.1:0-6173 GCA_041686315.1 Ilumatobacteraceae bacterium | reverse complement strand
AGCAGCTGGGCCGCGGCTCCACCGAGCACCACACCGGCTTCGCCCGTCGCCACACCGTCGGCAACCGTCACCGATCCACCGAGGGCAACCGCCCCGACGGTCGATCCGTCGGCGAGGCCCGGCAGCACACGCGCCCGCAGGTCGTGATCGCCCGTCGCCGCGATCACCGCCCCGGTGATCACCGACGGCACGAACGGCCCCGGTGCGACGGCGCGGGCCAGCTCCTCGACCACGATCACGAGCTCGTCGATGCCGTAGCCCGACCCACCCAGGTCCTCGGGCAGGTGCAGGCCGAGCCAACCGAGTTCGGCGAGCTCCGACCAGAACTCGGGCAGCTCGTCGCTCGGCGACTCGAGCCGCTCGCGAGCAGCGCCGCGCAGATCGCGCTTGTCGGCGAAGCTGCGCACCGTGTCGGCGAGCGAGCGATGGTCCTCGGTGATGGCGATCGACATGTCGGCCATCTTCCCCGACCGTCGCTCCCCGCGACGACCCCGGCGACGCCGCCAGGCAGGACCCCAGCCGGCGCCCGGCATCGCTACGGTGGGCACGTGGAACCGCTCGTCGAGCGCCTGATCGCCCACTACGGGCTCGAACCGCTCCCGGTCGAGGGCACGCTCTTCGTGAGCACGTACCGGTCGGCGGCGAACACCGCCGACGGGGGCCCGGTCGGCACGGCGATGATCGGGATGTACGCCCACGACCCGCCGTCGCACTCGCTGTTCCACCGGCTGCCCACCGACGAGATCTGGCACTTCTACGGCGGCGACCCCATCCGCCTGATCCTCCTGCACCCCGACGGAACGTCGTCCGACGTGTGGCTCGGCCCCGACGTCACCGCGGGCCACGAGGTGCAGTACGTCGTCCCGGCCGGCACGTGGCAGGCCGGCGAACTCCACCCCGACGGCACCTACGGCCTGTTCGGCTGCACGATGGCGCCGGGCTTCACCGGCGCCGGGTTCGTCGCCGGCACCCGCACCGAGCTGCTGGCGAGCCATCCCGACCGGGCCATCGACATCGACCGGCTCACGGTGGCCGACGGCCACGACACCGCGATGCCCGACGGCTTCGCCACCTGACGCCCGACCCGCTGGGCGGCGTGTCGGGAGATCGCTCGGCACTTCGGCGCCGTCGTGGATGGGTCGGTTCAGCCGCCAGAATATGGATGAAGTCTCACTTCGGTGTGTCGTGCCAATGCCGCAAAGTCGCTGTCAGCGTGGAGGATCTCGACGCCGGCACGGACGGCAACGGCTGCGATCAGACAGTCGGTGAGCTTGCGGACGGCTTCACCCCGGGTTCGACACGAGCGGCACATCGACGCTGCGGTCTCGTAGTCGGCGGGAAGGCTCGCGAATGTGTCAGTATCATTCCGACAAGTTCATGCCGTGGTGCGTATCCGATCAGATTCCCGGGGAGGTCGACCATGGAGTACGGACTGCTGGGGACGCTCGTCGTCGAGCGCAACGGCACGCCCGTCGACCTCGGCGGGCCCCGACAGCGGGCGCTCCTGGCCCTGCTCCTCGTCAACGCCAACCGGGTCGTCTCCACGGACACGATCATCGAGCAACTCTGGGGCGACGACGGCACGAACCGTCAGAACGCGCTCTGGGTCGTCGTCTCTCGACTGCGCGCCGCACTCGAACCTGATCGCCCGAAGCGGAGCGACGGCTCGATCCTCGTCACCCGACCGCCCGGATACGTACTGACGATCGACGCGGACGACCTCGACGCAACCCGCTTCGAGGCGCTCGCCGCCGAAGGTCGCGCCCTCCTCGACGTCGACCCCACGGCAGCGGCAGTGATGCTCGGGGAGGCCCTCGCACTGTGGCGCGGCGACCCGCTGGCCGACTTCGCGTACGAACCGTTCGCACAGCACGAGATCAACCGGCTCGCCGAACTTCGGCTGGCGGCGCTCGAGGACCGGATCGAAGCGGACCTGCGCCAGGGCAGATCGCACGACCTCGTCGCCGAACTCGACGACGTCGTCAGCCGCCATCCGTTCCGGCAGCGCGCGGTCGGCCAGCTGATGATCGCCCAGCACCGTTGTGGCCGCCAGAGTGACGCCCTGCAGACCTATCGAGCGCTGCGGACCCGGCTCGCCGAAGAACTGGGGCTCGATCCGTCGAGCGAACTGGTCGAGCTCGAGCGTCTGATCGTGTGCGACGACCCGTCGCTACGTTCCGCAACGGTGGCAGGCGGGATTCGCGATGCCACGTCGGTCGCCCACGAACATCGCACGATCACGGCCGAACGCAGTGTGCGGCGCCGATCCCGGCAACTCGTCGCTGTCGTCTGCGTCACGGCGTTGTTCGGACTCGCAGCGGTTCTCGGCATCGCCCGGTGGCGCGACGCCGACGGGGCCCGGGCTGTTGCCGAGCAGTCCGCCGGGGGCCTCGACCGGGTGAACCGGGCCAACGGCTGGGTGTCGGCGTCGGAGCAGGCGCGCTCGCTGGGCGATGCGGAGCTGGCGTTGCTCTACGCGACAGCGGGGGTCCGCGAGACCGCCGACCTCGGTTTCGCAGTTCCGGATGCGGTCGATGCGATCCACTGGGCGCTGCAGGCACTCGGCGTGCAGTACGACGTCGGCCCGGGCGAGCCCGTGGCAGTTCGCGCCGGCCCCACCGGTCCGACCGGTGTGCATGTGATGCCCGTCGCCGAACTCGTGACGTTCGCCGAGGCCTCGGTCGAGCGCCGTCTGACCGAGCAGGAGTGCGCACGGACACCGACTGGCCCGTTGGCCTGCCCGGCGGCAACGGCGATACCGACCGAGCTGGTGGTCGACGGTGACGAACCGTCCGGCGAGACCGACCGTCCGTTGGCGGGGACCACCGTGACGCTCGCCAGCTTCGCACTCGAACCCGAGCCCGGGCTGCTCGCCGAACTGGCGGTGTTCACCCGACGGACGGGCATCGCCGTGGATCTGGCGGAGAACACGACCCCGGCCGATCTGGCCCGGATGACCGCCGGCGAGATCGCCCGGCCGGACGTGTTCGCGGCGACCGGTCCGATCGTTCCCGAATGGGCTCGTTCACAGGCCCTCGAACTCGACGCGTTCGTCGACATCGAGACCCTTCGCGCCGACTTCGGCGACTACCTCCTGGGCCGGCCCTCGACGATGCCCGGCGATCCAGTGCCGGACAGCGTCGAGACCGTGTCGGCCATCCCGATCGATCTCGACGTGAAGGGCCTCGTGTTCTACCCACGTGACACCTTCGAGGCCGCCGGCTACGAGATCCCGGTCGACTGGGCCGGCCTGATGGCGCTCTCCCGACAGATGGTCTCCGATGGACGGACGCCCTGGTGCTCGGGCTTCTTCGCCGGTGGACCGTTCGACGGCTGGCCCGGCACCGACCTGATCGACAGCCTCGTCGTGCGCACCGGCGGGGTGGAGGCGTTCGATGCCTGGGTCCGGGGTGCAGCAGGATTCTCGAGCCCGGCGGTTGCCGAGGCCGGACGCCTCGCCGACCGACTCCTGCGCACCGACGGCTTCGTCCGCGGCGGGGTCGGGTCGATCACCTCGTCGGACTTCATCGACGATGCGCTCTACCTCCTCAATCGCGACCCGGCGACCGGCGAACCCGACCCGAGTTGCTGGCTCCTGCATCAGGGGTACTTCATGTTCGGCACCGTCGGGCCGAACGTCGAGATCGGCACCGAGCTCGACGCGTTCCTGCTGCCTCCGGTCACGGCCGGCGACGAGCCACCGCTCGTGGCCAACGGGGCGTTCGCATCAGGCCTCGTCGACCGGCCGGAGGTGCGCGCACTCCTCGAACACATGGCGAGCCCCGAGTGGGGCCGGATCTGGGCGTCCACTCCCCGAGCCGGGTTCCTGCCGGCGAACCGCCGCTTCACGCTGCCGGCCCCGGTGGCCGGACGCGGTGGCGAACCGAGGCGAGCGGCGGCGCAACTGATCTCCGAGGCGATCGCCGATGACCGGCTCCGGCTCGACGGCTCGGGCTCGATGCCCCCGTCCATCGGGTTCATCGCCGATGGACGACCCGGATCCTTCTTCCGTGGGATGGTCGACTGGGCCGACGGACGGCGCACGATCGACGAGGTGTTCGCCGACATCGATGCCGACTGGGCTGCGCTCGGCGACGAGCCGTGACACGCGGTGCACCCCGCTCCCACCGCGAGGCGCAGGGATTACCGTGGTCGGACACCACTCGAGGCGCTGCCTCGAGGGGGACCATGGACATTCGGGGACTGGGGTACATCGGCGTCGACGTCGCGGATCTCGACGGCTGGTGTCGCTACGCCGAGCTGTTGGGCATCAGGCCGGTCCCGCACGGTGACGGGTTCGCCATGAAGATCGACGACCGGCCGTTCCGCGTGGCCGTGCAACCCGCAGACACGACGGAGGGTCTGGCGTTCGCCGGCCGGGAGCTGTCCGATGCCGCCGCACTGCAGGCCTGCGCCGCCGGACTGGCGGTGAAGCCGCCCGGGTCGGTCGTACGGACCAGCCCCCGGACCCGACGTTCGTCGCGTCGCCGACGCTCGACCCGCGTCCGCGCTCGGCTTCGTGGCGAACGGCTGAGCGCACCGCACATCATCGACCTCGAGGTGATGTGACGCTCCCGAGCAGCGGCCCCGATCAGTTCGTCGCCGGCTCGGCGACGTCGTAGAGCGTGCTGCGACGGGCCAGCTGTCGGCCGAGCGGTGCGACCAGTGAGCCGAACGCATCCTCGGTCATCTTCTGGCCGTGAATCGCGCCGGCAGCCCGGGAGATGTTCTCGTCCATCAGCGTTCCGCCGAGATCGTTCACGCCGGCCTGCAGCAACTGGCGCACGCCGGGCACGCCGATCTTCACCCACGACGCCTGCACGTTGTCGATCAGCCCCCGGTACGCCAGACGGCCGACCGCATGGAGCAGGACCGTCTCGCGGAACGTCGGCCCACGCCGAGCCTTGCGCTGCAGGTAGATCGGTGACGCCATGTGCACGAACGGCAGCGGGATGTACTCGGTGAACCCGCCGGTGCGCCGCTGCACCTCACGGGTGCGCTCGATGTGGCGCGCCCAGTGCACCGGACGCTCGATCGACCCCGCCATGATCGTGATGTTCGACCGCAGGCCGACCCGGTGCGCCGTCTCGTGCACCTCGAGCCACTCCTGCGTCGTCACCTTGTCGGGGCACAGGATCGAACGCGGGCCCTCGTCGAGGATCTCCGCCGCCGTGCCGGGCAGGGAGCGCAGCCCGGCCGCCTGCAGCCGTCGCAGATAGTCCTCGAGCGGTTCGCCCAGCCGTTTGGCCCCCTCGTTCACCTCGAGCGCGGTGAATGCATGGACGTGCATCTCGGGCACGGCGTCCTTCACGGCGTGACAGACGTCGACGTAGTAGTCGCCGTCGAAGCTCGGATGGATGCCGCCCTGCAGGGTGACCTCCGTGGCACCGAGCTCCCACGCTTCGCGCACGCGCTGCTGCATGTCCTCGAGGGTGAGGAGATAGGGCGAGCCACGAAGATTGAGCGAGAGCTTGCCCTTCGCGAATCCGCAGAACCTGCACTTGAAGGTGCAGACGTTGGTGTAGTTGATGTTGCGGTTGTGCACCCACGTCACCACGTCGCCGACGGTGTCGCGGCGCAGCCGGTCGGCGGCCTCGGCAACGGCGGCGACCTCGCGGCCGCGTGCTCCGAACAGCGTCACCATCTCGTCGACGCCGAGTTCCGAGCCCGCCTCGAACCCTGCGAGCACGTCGGCGACCGCACCCCGCACCGGAGCCGTCGGCGCCGGGAGCAGCGTCGGCGCATCGGCGTTCCAGCCCGAGTACCACTGCGTCGAGCGGTCGCCGACGATCACGACGTCCGCACCGTCGGCGGTCTCGGTGGTGCCGTGGACGCGTTCGGGGAACTGGCTGCCGGGGTCGTCCCGTCCCAGCGCTTCGGCGTCGCTGCGGTCGAGCACGGCGAACCGCAGGGCGGGATCGACCCAACTCTCGGGGCCGGCGAGTGAGTCGTCGAGGTACTCCGGATAGGCCGTCAGGCGCGGCGCCAGCGTGAACCCGCGGGCCTCGGTGACGCTGCGCAGGCGGTCGAGATCGGGCCACGGTCGCTCGGGGTTCACGTGGTCGGCGGTCACCGGCGACACACCGCCCCAGTCGTCGATGCCGGCGTCGAGCAGCACCCCGAAGTCGTCGGAGAGGTTGGGTGGCGCCTGGAGGTGGATGGACGGCGGCAGC
>JAWLEC010000169.1:0-6177 GCA_041686315.1 Ilumatobacteraceae bacterium | reverse complement strand
TGCCGTGGCCCGAGGCGGACGCCCTCCTCGACGGCCTGGCCGTCAGCCTGCGCCTCGAGCCGCCACCGACCTGATCCGCCCGACCGCCTCCGGTCTTGCGATGAGCGAGCGGCCCGACCCCGTGGCCCCTGACTCATCGCTCGGGATCGCTCGGGATGATCGATGAGCGAGCGGCCAGACCCCGTGGCCCGTGGCTCATCGCTGATGACGGTCGCCCGGGTCAGGCGCCGGGCGCCCGGCGGTCCCCGAGGCCGAGGAAACGGGCGACGCTGAGGAATCCCGTGTGGGCCACCATCCGATGGTCGGGCCGCACCGCCTGGCCGTCGACGTGCCAGCCCCGGTGCAGCACCTCGATGGTCCGAGCGTCGATCCACTTGCCCTTCAGCGCCTCGCGCACCTGGGCGGCCTGGGTGATCGACGGGGTGTACGCCACCAGCAGTCCCCCTGCGCCGAGGACCTGCTCGGCATGAGGAACGACCTGCCACGGCTCCGGCAGGTCGAGCACCACACGATCGAACGGCCCGTGGGCGGGGTCGATGCCCTCGTAGCTGTCGGCGATCTCGATGCGGTACCTGTCGAGTGCCGCCGCGCCGAGGAAGCTCTGCACGTTCTTCCGCGCCCGGTTGGCGAAGTCCTCGCGGACCTCGTAGCCGACGATGTCGGCGCCGTAGCGCAACATCGTCATCGACAGCGCACCCGATCCGATCCCGCTCTCGAACACCCGCACACCCGGACCGATGTCGGCGAGCATGCAGATCGGACCGAGATCCTTCGGGTAGATCACCTGCGCTCCCCGGGGCATCTCCACCACGAAGTCCTCGAGCGTGGGGCGCAGGGCGATGTACTCGGACCCCTTCGTGGACTTCACGATCGAGCCCTCGGCGCGACCGATGACGTCGGCGTGGGCGACGAAGCCCGCATGACTGTGGAACTCGCCGCCGTCGACGAGCTCGATCAGATAGCGGCGCTTCTTCGAGTCGAGCAGGAGCACCCGCTCCCCCAGGGCGAACAGGGCGGTCATCGTCGTCTCCGTTTCGGCAGCACCATCTCCACGGGCACGGGATCGTGCGCCGCCGCTGTCTCCACCAGCCGGCAGAATGCGCAGACCGTTCCGGTGGTGGGTTCCCCGCACTGCCCGCAACGCGCCAGCTCGCCGGCCGAGGCGCCCGACATGCCCTCGAGCAGTGGTGCCATCCGGTCCAGGAAGCCGTGGTAGAACGCCGCTTTCGAACCGGGAGACGTGGCCTCGATCGAGTTGAGCGCCTCCTTGTAGCCGAGGTGCTTGTTGCCCGCCGCGATCGGACACTCCTCCACGAGGTAGTCGACACCGCGGACGAGACACCAGGCGGCTGTCTCCCGTTCCGTGAGGCGCACGAGGGGCTTCACCTTCTTCGGGAACCCGTTCGCCGCCGGCAGCACCGGCATCTGGCGCGCCAGATACTCGACGTCCCAGCGCAAGGTGTTGCCGAACAGCACGGCGGCCTCGTCGTCGAGATTGTGTCCGGTGACCACCACGTCGTAGCCGCCTTCGACCGCCGCCCGGTCGAACAGACGGCGCTTCGACAGCCCGCAGGCCGAGCACGGCACCCTGCCGGTGGCGGTGGCGGCCGTCGGCACGTCGTAGCCGTAGTCGGACCTCAGGTCGACGGTGACGAGATGCAGGCCCCGATCGTCGGCGAAGCGCTGTGCGACCCGGCCGCTCTCGTCGGAGTACTCGCCGATGCCGAGGCCCACGTACAGCCCGTCGGCGTCGTAGCCGGCCTCGAGCAGCAGGTCCCAGACTGCCAGCGAGTCCTTCCCGCCGCTGACGGCGACCAGCACCCGGTCGTGCGGTGACAGCATGTCGAAGTCGTCGATCGCCTTCGTCATCTGGCGGCGGCACAGTTGCTGCAGGTGCTCGGCGCAGAAGTGGGCGTTGTGGCGCGGCAGGTCGATCACCGCCGGCGCCTTGCACACGCGGCACTTGCTGCCGACGTGGGCCATCACGCGCCTCCGGAGATCACCGGTCGGACCTCCACGACGTCGTCGTCGGCGAGGCGCGCGTCGCCGGGCACCAGCGTGCCGTTGCGGATCACGAGATGCGACTCACGGTTGAGCTCGAGCACGTCGAGGAGGCGGTCGACGGTGGGCACCGCATCGAGCTCCACCTCGCGTCGCGGGTTGCGCAGCAGCACCTTCACGGCCGCGCCACCGACAGGTCGGCGCAGCGAGTCACGACGCCTGCTGCGCTCCCTCGAGCTCGGCCAGTGCCTCGGTGCGCAACTGCTCCTTGGTGATACCGGCCCGCTTGGCCTGGCGGCGGGTGAGCGGGACGCTGGCGGCCACCGTGATCACATGACCGACACCGATGGTGCGCGTGCCGAGTACGTCGGGCTGCTTGCCGAACAACTTCTTCAGGGTGTTCCGGCCGAACATCCCGACCGCCACGATCTTCCAGAACGTGCTGGGGCCGAGAACACCCTTGCGCATCGCAGTGCGCCGGAGGATGAACGACGGCCGGAGCGTGATCGGGACCAGGGCCATCAGATCCGTCGGATCTCGACGACGGCGCTTCGCTTCTTGCCCGAGCGCTTGCCGAGCAGGAACATCAGCAGGAGCAGGACCACGCCGCCGGCAGCGGCTGCCGACGCGATGGTGGACTTCTTGTCGTCGACCTTGTGCTGGATGTCGCCCTGGAGCGCCTTGAGCTTGTTCTCGAGGTCGTCCGGGGTGATCTTCGTGGGCGTCTCGGAAGTTCCCTTCGCCATGTCCACGGCTCCTTACTTCGGTTCCTTGTTGAGGGTCGACTTCTTGATGCGCAGCACCGTGACGGCGAGCAGCACGGCGGCGACGACGAGGGTGATGAGATAGGCCAGCCACGACAGCGACCCGGTGGCCGAACGCTCCCACTCGGTCTGCAACAGCCGGAGCAGACCGACGAGCAGCAGCAGCAGCCCGAAGCCGAGTGCGAGGGCTCCACCCACACCGAACCCGAGCCACCGGCCGGCGCCCTTGAGCGGGCCGACGGTCTCCTGGACGGCGTATGCCTTGACGAAATCGATGACCTCGCCGACGGATGCGTCCTCGGCCTTCTTGGCGCGTTCGTTCGCTCGAGCGATCCGCTCTGCGGTGTCGTTGGTCTCAGGCACGGTTCTCGTTTCTATCACGAATGGGGCTCGTCGACACTGTAGCCAGGAGCATCGGCCCAGGTCAGCGGTCAGCGGAGCGGTCAACGGCCGGTGGATGATGACCGTGAGAGGATTCCGCGACCCCGCTGCTCGAAACCTTGCACTCGCCGGCTCACGAGAGGCGGAACTTCAACATGGCGTCGACGTCGTCGAGGATCTCGTCGAGGATGTCGAGGCGGGCTGCCGGTCCGGGCGCCGACAGCAGGCGGTACCGGTCGGCCGGCCCGATCGGTGCCAGTGCCGCGAGGTGGTACGTGGCCACCAGCGGGTCGTCGGAGATCTCGTCGTCGGCATCGCCGGCCGCCTCGGTCAGCGCCTCCATCGACGGGTCCTCGACCGTTGCGGCGAGATCGGCGGCGAGCGCCAGGGTGGCGCGGACGCGCGCATGCGACGCCGCCACCTCCACGGCGAGACCGGAGGGGTCGGGGTCCTCGTCGGGCCAGTCGTCGACGTCGGCGACCGGATACGGATCGTCGGGCAACCAGGCGTTCACACGGATGCGGCGGGTACCGACGGCGACCAGGGCGTAGCGGTTCTCGTCGAGGGCCTGCACTTCCAGCATCTGGGCGACGGTGCCCACCATCGAACGTTCGTCGCCACCGCCGGCCTCCCAGCCCTTGGTGATCAGTGCCTGGCCGAACTCGGGTTCGCCATCGGCGCGCAGACAGTCGCGGATCATGTCGCGGTAGCGGGGCTCGAAGACGTGCAACGGCAGCAGCCCGCCGGGGAGCAGCACCGATCCGAGGGGGAACATCGGCATCACGGCCATTCCCCGACCGTAGGCGCCCGGGACGGCACGTGCTGTGCGGTGGGCGTCGCGGCGCGCGTCCCGGTGGGGAGTCGGCGATGGTCAGCGGGGGCCGACGGCTGCCATGTCGGCGCCGGCCGGATAGGTCGCGAGGCGGTCGCCCAGGGCCAGCCAGAGGGCTCGGTACCTCTCCTCCTCGGTGATGTCCGGGCCCGTCTGCACCAGGGCGAACCCGAGCGTTCTCCCGTCGGATGCGTCGAGGTAGCCGGCCAACGCCTTCACCGCCGGCGGCGGCTCGTCGGCGGGAGGATTGCCCAGCGTGCCGGTCTTGGCGACCATCCGCCCCTCCATCGGCGAGCCGAGGAACTCCTCGGCCAGGGTTCCGGTGCGTCCGGCCACGGGCAGTCCCTCCCGGAGAGCCGTTTCCGACGCACGGTCGAGCACGGCCAGCAGTGCTGCGCACGTGACGCGGTTGGAGGCGCTGAGACCCGAGCCGTCGACCAGTCGCACCCCGTCCATCGGCACGCCCCATGACCGCAGCGTCCGATCGATCACGTTCAACCCGCCCGCCAACGTGCCCTGCCCGCTGTCGGCGACGCCGAGTTCCTTCACCAGCATCTCGGCCGTGTCGTTGTCGCTGGTGGTGAGCATCTCGGCCACCACGGCCGACAGCGGCGCCGACTCGACCGCGCCGATGGGTGCCGCAGCGGGGTCGGCCACACCGCTCTCCCATCCGCCGTTCACCTGGACGCCCCGAGCCTGCAGCAGCCGCACGAACTCGCGCGCCGCCGCCTCGTTGGGGTCGTTCTGCCGGCTGCTCCGGCCGAGGATGCGTGCGTCGTTCACCAACAGCGCGTCGTAGGGACCGGCGTCGACGAGGGCAACGCCGTCGGCCCACGACGCGATCACCCACTGGTCGTCGTAGCGGGTGCCGTCGCCCACGACGGCCCCGCGGACCGTCGTGACGCCGGAACCCACCACGGCATCTGCGAGACGGTCGAGTGACGTCGTGGCGAACGCCGGGTACCGGTCGTCGGCGATCGGGAAGTCGTCAGCCGTCAACAGCGGGTCGCCACCGCCGACGAGGAACAGGTCTCCGTCGATCACACCGTCGACGGCCGGGAGAGCGGACACCGTGGTGGTGAAGCGGTACTCGGGCCCCAGCACCTCGAGCGCCACAGCCGCCACGAGCAGCTTCTGCGTACTCGCCGGGATCACGGGCGTCGCCGCGTTCCGGGCGGTGACGAGACGCCCGTCGACCGACACGGCGACACACGACTCGTCGCCGACGAACGTCATCATCGGGGCCATGGCGTCGGCGAGACGGTTGGCGTCGGAGACCACCACGATCTGTCGAGGCGTGCGCCGGTAGTCGATCAGCGGTGTGACGAGCGGCGTGGCGACCGCCGGGCCGTCGCCGCTGCCGGCCGATGCCGGGCCGTCGGAGCCGGTGTCGGAGCCGGTGTCGGAGCCGGTGTCGGCAGCCTGTCGGGCCGCCTCGTAGATGTCGGCCTGCTCGTCGCTCCACAGTGCCAGCACCGTGAGCAGCACCACCGGCACGAGGCCGAGAACGACGAGCATCAACAGTGGGGCACGCGGATACCGGGCGGGTGCGGCCACGAGGTCGACACGCATCCGACGCGCGATCCCGGCCGAGTCGTCGACACGGAGGGCAACGTCGTCGCCGGCGGGTGGGACGGGCCGTTCGGCGTCGTCACGCTCGTTCACGTCAACGCGGCCCCAACTCGGCGGGCGTCGGACCCGACGGGTAGGTGGCGAGTGCGTCGGCGAACGAGCCCCAGACGGGCCGGTACTCGCTCTGGTCGGAGATCGTGGGACCGTTCAGGATGAGTGCATACTCCACTGCTCCCCCACCGTCGACGGGGACGTACCCGGCCAGCGCCTTCACCGCCGGCGGGTCCTCGTTGAACGGAGGGTTGTTGAGCGTGCCGGTCTTGCCGCGCAGCCTGCCGGCGAGCGGGTGATCGACGAACACGTCGGCCAGTGTGCCACTTTCACCGGCGACGGGCAGGCCGGCACCCACCGGCGATCCCGGGTCGAATCGCTGGAGCACGTTCAACAGAGCGGCGCACGTGAGGCGGTTGTCGAGGCTGAGACCCGACCCGTCGGCCATCACGGTTCCCGTCGTGTCGATGCCCCACGACCGGAGTTGCCCGGTCATGGCGTCGAGGCCGGCCCGGCGGGTTCCGGCCCCCGCGCCGCCCGCGCCGAGGCCGATCTCCTTCACCATCAGCTCGGCGG
>JAWLEC010000168.1:0-6205 GCA_041686315.1 Ilumatobacteraceae bacterium | reverse complement strand
AGATCTCCAAGCGGTTCTACGAGAACCCCGACCAGCTCGCCGACGCCTTCGCCAAGGCGTGGTTCAAGCTGCTCCACCGCGACATGGGCCCGGCCGTCCGCTACGTCGGCCCGCAGGTGCCCGACGAGGAGTTCGTCTGGCAGGACAACGTGCCTGCGCACGAGGGCGAGATGATCGGCGACAAGGAGATCACCGAGCTCAAGTTGAACATCCTCGACTCGGTGCTCACCAACGACCAGCTCATCAGGACCGCATGGGCCTCAGCGTCCACGTACCGCCGCACCGACTACCGCGGCGGCGCCAACGGCGCCCGCATCCGTCTGTCGCCCATGATCGACTGGGACGCCAACATCCAGTCGGGCGTCGGCCCGGTGATCGCCAAGCTGGAGGACATCCGGTCCGAGTTCAACGACAAGGGTGGCCCCCAGGTGTCGCTGTCCGACATGATCGTGCTCGGTGGCACCGTTGCGGTCGAGGCCGCGGCCAAGGCCGCCGGCCACGACGTGACGGTGCCGTTCACGCCGGGTCGCACCGACGCCACGCAGGAGACCACCGACGTCGACTCGTTCCAGTGGCTCGAGCCGATGGCCGACGGGTTCCGCAACTATGTCCAGAAGCTCGGCGCCATCCCCACCGAGCACCTGCTCGTCGACAAGGCGTTCATGCTGAACCTGACGGCGCCGCAGATGACCGCGCTCGTCGGCGGTCTGCGTGTGCTCGGCGGCAACGTCGGCGACGAGGGCTACGGCGAGTTCACCGACCGCAAGGGTCAGCTCACCAACGACTTCTTCGTCAACCTCCTCGACATGCGCACCAAGTGGGAGCCCATCGGCGAGGGCGAGGACGTCTACGAGGGCCGCGACCGTACGTCGGGTGAGCCCAAGTGGAAGGCGACGCGCGTCGACCTGATCTTCGGCGCCAACAGCCAGCTGCGGGCTCTCTCCGAGGAGTTCGCCGCCGCCGGTGGCGAGGAGGACTTCCTCCGCCACTTCGTCGCCGGTTGGGTGAAGGTCATGGAGAACGACCGCTTCGACCTGACCTGACCACCGACGTTTGCGTGACGGAAATGTTGGGGCGCCCCAACGAAAACGTCACGCAAACGGAAGATCCCGAACGCGTGATCAGTTTGCGCCGTGTGGCCGCAAACTGATCACGCGTTGGCCGGTTGTCAGGCGCCGAGCTTGGCGGCGATCCAGCGGGCGAATCTGCCCGGCTGCGGCGGCGAATAGTCGTCGGGAACGGCGTCGGGGGCCCACTCCTGCGCTGCGGCGAGCAGCCGGTGGATGTCGGGATTGACGAGAACCGCCGACCCGATCGTGACGGTCGGGACCGTCTCGTTGCCGTTCGCCACCGCCCGGACGCGCCGGGCGGCCTGCGGGTCGCTCCAGATGTCGACTCGCCGGTGCGGCACCTCGTACCGGTCGAGCCGGCGGAGCAGCGACGAGCAGAACGGGCAGCCGGGCCTCCAGTAGACGACGATCTCGTTCGACGGACGCACCGCCCCGTGTGCGCCGTCGGCACGGTCGATGCGTCGATCGGGGAGGTCATGGGCGGCCATGCATCGGGAACCCGACCGGCCGCCGCCGCCTTCCCGACACGCCGGCGGAATCCGCACGGGCACCACCCGGGTTCCGTGGCAGTGGAGAGCACCACCGAGCACGACGATCCCCTGAACCAGTTCCTGGCTCCCGACCGGGTGATGCTCGAGATGGCCGAGGTGGGAGCCGAACGCACCGTGCGGCGATCCGTGCCCGAGGTGATCGTGCTGAGCATGCTCGCCGGCGGCTTCATCACCATCGGCGCGCTCTTCAGCACCCTGATCGCCACCGGCACCGACAACGAAGGTGTCCAACGGCTCCTCGAGGGTGTCGGCTTCTCCGCAGGCTTCTTCATCGTCGTGCTGTCCGGTGCGCTGCTCTTCACCGAGGTCAACGTGGAGATGCCCGCCACGCTGTTGCACGGCGACGCCCGCACCCTCGCGTCCCGGGTCGGCCGGCTGTGGGTGCTGGCCGCCGTGGGCAACCTGGCCGGAGCATTCGTGGTGGGCTACGCCGTGCACGTCGCCCAGGACTACTCGGCGGGCTTCGAGGAACTGCTCGGCGAGATCGTCGACGCCAAGATGCGCTACCGGGTCACCGGCGGCGCCGACGGCTGGTTCCGGGCCGTGCTGTCGGGCGTGCTCGGCAACTGGCTGGTGGGGATGGCGGCATTCCTCGCCGTGATGGGACGCACGATCATCGGCAAGTTCATCCCGGTCGTGCTGACGGTGTCGGCCTTCGTCGCCGCGGGGTTCATGCACAGCCCGGCCAACATGGCCTACTTCTCGCTCGCCACGCCGGACGGCATCGGGCCCGGATGGGGCCAGGCCCTCGCCTGGAGCATCGCCCTAGCGGCGATCGGCAACATCCTCGGCGCCTTCTTCCTGGTGGCGCTGCCGTTCTGGCTGGTCGGCCGGCGCGAACGATCGGAAACACCGTGATCACACCAGCGCGACGTCACCTCGCACGTGGACGAGAGCCGGACCGCGGTGCGCCGATGCCAGGCTCAGGGCGTCGTCGAGCTCGCCGCGGGTCGCCGCCGAGACACCGAGCGCCCCGCACGAACGGGCGAACTCCGCGAAGTCCGGATTGACCATCGCCGTCTGCCACACGTCGAACGCTCCGGCGCGCTGCTCCTTGGAGATCTTGCCGAGCTCGCTGTTGTCGAACACCACGACCGCCAGATCCATGTCGTGGCGCACAGCGGTGGTGATCTCCATCGCGTACTGCCCGAAGCCTCCGTCACCGGCGACCGCGACCACCTGGCGCCGGTCGCCGACGGCCGCCCAGGCACCCAGCGCCGCCGGGAGGGCGAATCCGATCGAGCCGAGGTACCCCGACATCAGCACCGACTGGTGCTCGACCTCGAAGTACCGGCCGAACGAATAGGCGTTGTTGCCCACGTCGACGCACACGACGGCGTCGGCGGCGACGTGACGCCCGAGCGCCTCGAACAGCGCGGCCGCTCCGACGCCCCTGCCGCGGTCGTCACCGGCGCGCGACAGCTTCTCGTCGCGCCAGATGGCCCACCGCTCGGCGACGTCGGGCCGCTGATCGACCGCGGCGACGCCGTCGGGAAGCGCATCGGCGAGCGCCGTGGCGGTGACGCCCACGTCGCCGAGCACCGGCACCTCCACGGGATGGAACCGGCCGAGCGCCATCGGATCGTCGTCGACCTGGACGATCGGCTTGTACGGAGCGATGCCGGTGTGGTTCGAGAACGACGTTCCCCACGCCACGATCAGATCCGACTCGTTCATGAGATAGCTGGCCACCGGCGTGCCACTGCGCCCCAGCACCCCTGCACCCAGTTCGTGACGGTCGGAGATCTGCCCCTTCGCCTTGAACGTCGTGAGCACCGGTGCGCCGAGCCGCTGTGCCAGGGCGATCACCCCGGCCATGTCGTGGCGGGCGCCGTGGCCCACCACGAACACCGGCCGGGTCGCCGTGGACAGCTGTTGCACCGCGGCGTCCAGCACCGCCGCCGACGGGGTGACACGTCGATCACCGATCCGCCCGTCGGGGCCGCCGGCACGAGCATCCGACGCGACCGTCTGCAACTCGTCGGGCAGCACCAGATGTGCCACCTCCCGGCCGACCACCGCATGCTTGCAGGCCATCGTCATCAGCTCGGCGTGGTCGGATCCGGCCTGCACCGTCTGGCTGTAGCCGGCGACGTCGGCGAACGCCCGGTCGAGGTCGAGGTCCTGGAAGGCGCCGCGACCCTTCACCTTCGACGGCACCTGCCCCGAGATCGCCAGCGCCGGCGCCCGGTCGACCCGGGCGTCGTACAGGCCGGTGAGCAGGTTCGTCGACCCGGGGCCGGCGATCGCGAAACATGCGGCTGCCTCACCGGTGAGCTTGCCGTACGCGCTGACCGCGAATGCGGCCGCGCCCTCGTGGCGGATCGCCACGTAGCGGAGGTCGCCGCGCTCCTCGCCCAGCCGCAGCGCGTCGGCGAACCCGAGGTTGGAGTGCCCCACCATGCCGAACACGGCGCGGACGCCCCAGTTCGTCATCGTCTCGACGAGCACGTCCGACACGGTCCGTTCCCGCTGCGGCTCGGGCGGCAGCGCCACGTACACGCCGTCGCTGCGGACGTCGACCGCGTACGCCTCGGGCGCGTCGTCGAACGGCGGCGGCGGGGTGCCGTTGCAGGGCGAGTAGTCGTAGCCGTGCCACGGACAGCGCAACCAACCACGCTCGATGGAACCCTCACCCAGCGGCCCGCCCTGGTGCGGGCAGGCGTTGTCGAGTGCGCCGAACGCATCGCCGACGCGCGTCATGCACAGGCTGCGCCGACCGACCGTGACGGTGGTGACACGGTGATCGTCGAGTTCGTCGGGGTCGAGCACCCGGTGCCACTCGTGCGGGCCGTCGGGGGCGTCGACGGGATCAGTGGACGGCGTGGGGGAAGCGTCGCTCATCGCCGTCATGTTGCCAGCATCTCCAACCCCGACCGGAAGAACGCCGCCGCGGCAGCGACCGGATCGCTCGATCCGGTCACGTCGGCGTGACCGAGCACGGCGCCGAACGGAACGTTCCAGAACGACGGGTCGCCGGGCCGGTCGGTTGTCCACGGGCCGACGTACAGGTACGGCGCCCGGTGGAAGCCGTCTCCCGGCGTGCCCCCGAGGTTGACCCGACGCTCGCCGGGCGCCTGCGGGTCGAAGGCGATGTCGAGCGCGGCGTCGAAGTGCTCCGGCCAGATCTGCACGAGCGAGGGCGCCCCGCTCGCCGGTGCGCCGTTGACGGTCCGGTCGAGCGCCTGCGCGACGATGGCGTACCAGTCACCGATCAGGCGCGCCGACGCGTCGGGCAGCGTGATGGCGGCGTCGACGTCACCGACCGGCGGTGTGTCGTGGCCGGCGGAGAACTCCGTCGACAGGTCGACGCCGGCGAACTCGGCCAACCCCGCCAGGCTCGACCCGTCGATCTGCATCGTTCGTGTCGACGTGGCCGGCTTGGCGCCGGACTCGCGTACGAGCACGCCGCCGCTCACCCGGACGCGGTCGAGATCGGGCCCGAACGAGATGGTGCCGAACCCTCCCGGCGTGACGCGCAGCCCGAAGCGCCCCGTCACCGAGAACTGGACGCGGGCGAGCACGTGGGTGGCGATGCGATGGAGCGCATCACGCGCCCGATCATGTCGATCGTCGAGCGGGTCGTTCGTCGTGTCGTTCGTCGTGTCGTTCGTCATGTCGTTCGTCCTTCTTCTGGGTCGTCGTCGACCGGAACCCTCCCACGTGGTCGATCTCTTCCGCACCCGGCTGCGATCCGGTCCGCCCCACCGACGACTCGTCCGGAATGCTGCGGGCCGTCGGCCGGGTTTCGGGCACATGACCAGAGCAATCTTCGACGGCGTCGTGATCGCCGAGAGTGACGACGTGCGCCGCGTCGAGGGGATGACGTACTTCCCCATCGACAGCGTGGCGGCCGACCGGCTGGTGGAGAGCCCCACCACGAGCCGCTGCTTCTGGAAGGGCAAGGCCACGTACTGGCACGTGCAGGGCCGATCCGACATCACCGCCGACGCCGCGTTCACCTACGAGAAGCCGTGGCCGCTCGCACGCCGGCTCGTGGACGGCCGGATGGCGTTCTGGCAGGGTGTGCAGATCGTCGACGACTGATCCACGGCGCCCCGACCCACGACACCCGACGCCCCACCACGAAGCAACGACGACCGACCAGCGGAGAGCCACGTGTCCGAGACGCAGACCGACGTGTCCGAGATGGAGACCGAGATCGACTCGGTGATCGAGGCCCAGTGGGCCCGCCTCGGCGCCGCCGGCACCTGGATGGACGGAGCGGAACGCGCCGACCTGGTCGGCCTGGCGCGCGATCCCGACGCCGATGGGCACGACGCCGACGAGCACCACGGCGACCCCGCCACGGTGGCCGCCACGCTCGTCGCTCACCGGGCGCCGTCGATCAGCCGGGGCACCGTCGACGAGCTCGAGACCCGCGGGCTGCGCCGCGAGCACTACGTGGAGATCGTGGGCGTGATCAGCCGCGTCGTGGCCATCGACACGTACGAACGCGGTGTCGGCCGGGCCCTGCGACCGGCCCCTGCCGTACGGTCGGGGTCACCGACGCGCGAGGAGGTCCCCGCCGCCCGGCGACGAGCCGGATGGGTACCCACCGTCGGAGCGATCGGTCCGCCCACG
>JAWLEC010000167.1:0-6227 GCA_041686315.1 Ilumatobacteraceae bacterium | reverse complement strand
AAATCCGCCGCTGCCTCCGCAGCTACATCACCCGCCAACTCTTCCGACAACTCCAGCACCCACCAACCCCAACAACCGGTTGACAAACATAGGAGCGTCACCGGACGCAACATCAGCCGGTGAGGCGGTGGGTGGCGTCGGCGAACTCGCGGGTGGTGTCGTCGATGATGTCGGCGACCGTGCGCACGTTTTCGATGCGGCCGGCCACCTGGCCCGACAGTGCGATCGCCGCATTCATGTCGCCGCCGAAGTAGAGGCCCTGCGGGTCACCGAAGTCGCCGAACACGTTGTGCTCGGCATCGACGAGGGCAGTGGTGCGGTCGGTGCGCAGCGCTCGCAGCGCAGGGGAGTGGCGCTGGTTGAGGAACAGCGTGTCGGTCTCGGCGGCGTCGACGATCGCCTGCTTCCAGTTGGGATGCACCGGCGACTCGGCGGCCGACACCATCCGGGTGCCCATCTGCACGCCCTCGGCCCCGAGCGCGAACGCGGCGGCCATCGTGAAGCCGTCGGTGATGCCGCCCGCGGCGATGATCGGGACGTCCACCCTCGACCGCACGAGCGGCAGCAGCACCATCGTCGCCACCGGCGTCGGGCTCTTGAAGCCGCCGCCCTCACCGCCTTCCACCACCAGCCCGTCGCCGCCGGCGCCGACCGCCTTGAGGGCCGCCGCCAACGTCGGCACGACGTGGTACACGGTGAGCCCGGCCTCCTTGAGGACGCCCGTGTACTTCGTCGGTGACCCGGCCGAGGTGGTCACGAACTTCACGCCCTGGTCGATGACGAACTCGGCGATCGCCGGGTCGCGCACGAACGCCTGGGCGATGTTGACCCCGAACGGCCGGTCGGTGAGGTCGCGCATCCGGCGGATCTCGTCCTTCACCGCGTCGAGTTCGCCCGACGACGTCTCGATGATCCCGCACGCTCCGGCCTGCGACACGGCCGACGCCAGTTGCGACCGGGCGATCCAGCCCATCGGGGCCTGGACGATCGGGACGTCGACGCCGAGGTGACGGCTCACCCGGTTGTCGAACACGGACGGCAGCGGTGCAGGGCCGGTCATCGCCCCATCATGGCCACTGTGTGCCACCGAAGTTGAGACGGAGGGGTCTGAACCCCCTTGTCTCAACTGGAGGCGACGAGAGGGAAACGGGGATCGCCGTCGAGCGGCTTGCCCGGGACGAGACCGTTCGGCTCGTACGGCGGCGACGTCGTCCACGGGCGGGTGGCGAACACGGCGTCGTCGCCGAGCCAGCGCAGGCTCACCGCCCGCCGGCGCGTGGGCAGCTCGTTGCCGGGCGCGCCGTGCAGGGTGCGGTAGTGGAAGCAGACCACGTCGCCCGGCTCCACGTCCCAGCCGATCAGGTCGTGCCCCTCGACCAGCTCGTCGCCCGGCGGGAGCAGCTCGAACCGGTCGTCGCCGTCGCCGTACGGCACGTGGTCGAGGAAGCGGCGCGGCACGAACCGGCGGCCCCACAGGTGCGAGCCGGCGACGAACTGCAGACCGGAGGACAGAGGTACCGGATCGAGTGCGATCCACATGCTCAGGTTCTGCATCCCGTCGACGCAGTAGTACGGATCGTCGTGGTGCAGTGGCGTGGCCTCGCTCGCCCCCGGCTCCTTCACCAGCACGTGGTCGTGGAAGAAGCGGACGGCGGACGATTGCATGAGGCGACCCGCCACCTCGGCGAGGCCGCTCTCGAACGCCACCCGCCGGTACGCGTCGACACGGGGCCACGTGACGTAGTCGGTCCAGAATCCCACCGCCTCGTCGGGGTCGGTGTACCAGTGCGACCACTCGCTCGGATGCGTGCGGTTGTACTCCACGCCCTCGGCGAGCAGCTCGAGCCATCCGTCGTCGATCACGTCGCGCAGCACCACCGCTCCGTCACGCCCGAAGCGTGCAATGGTGTCGTCGTCGACGGTGGTGGCGACCCGGGCAGTCATGGATCCAGCCTGCCAGACGTGCCGATCAGACCGCCACCCGCGCGCCGGGATCGACCGTGGACGTCACCTCCGCCGCACCGAGGCGCACGACGACCGGCGCAGTGTTGGCAGCTGCCGCCACGACCTCGATCGACGGCTCACCGGCGCCGGGACCGTCGGCGTCGTCCGTCGCCGCCGCGACCCTCACGTCGATCCGCTGCGCGAAGGCCACCACTGCGAACTCCAGCGCCGTCCATCCTCGCGGGAGCCTCGGCGCGATCGTGACCACGCCGCCGGCCACCGTGAGCCCACCGAAACCGAACACGGCCGTCTGGTACGCACCCGCATTGGCGGCGGTGTGCATGCCGCCGATGAACGTGCCGCCGACCACCGAGTGGACGTTCGTGCGCAGGTCGAGCGCCGCCGTGTCCATGAAGTACTCGTAGGCCTGGTCGAGCAGTTCGGGGTCGTCGCCGAGTCGGGCGGCGACGGTGGCGTGAACCGAATGGCTCAGCGACGACCCGTGCGAGCACCGCGGCTCGTAGTACCGGTAGTTGGCCCGCTGCACGTCGAGCGGCACCGACGGGTCGATGGCGAACAGCTGGACGACGTCGGGCTGCTTCGACACCTGGGTGTGCACGGCCACACCGTTGGGCCAGCCCCAGTACTCGCCCGGGTCGAGCAATCGCAGGCGCAGGTCGGCGGGGCGGCAGTCCTCCAGCTCGAAGAAGCCGTCGAACGGCTCGATCAGCAGCGTGTCGGGATCGGGTCGGTGCTCGAACAGCTTGTCCTGCAGGCGGTGCCAGCCGTCGATCTCGTCGGAGACGAGCCCGAGCCGGGCGTCGAGAGCCGCCAGCGCGTCGGGGCGCTCACGTTCGAGCAGTGCCCGGATCCCCGACGCATGACGCAGCGCCAGCCGGCTGAGACGTGACGTGTAGGTGTTGTTGTCGACGTTCTCGTGCCACTCGTCGGGGCCCAGCAACCGGATCAGTTCGTAGCGGTCGTTCACCTCGTCGTAGCGGGCGAACGAGTGCAGGAACCTCGCCACCTCGAACACGATCTCCGCACCGTGGTCTGCCAGGAAGTCGACGTCGCCCGTCGCCTCCCAGTACCGCCAGACGGCGTGGGCGATGTCGGGGCTGATGTGCATCTGCCACACGTTGAAGTGGTTGCGGATCGGACGACCGGTGAGCACGTCCACGAAGAAGAAGTCGGGGCACAGCTCGTCGCCGGTGTCACCGCTGATCCACGCGTAGTAGGCGCCCCGGTAGCCGAGCCGGGCGGCCTTGCGGCGGGCGCCGTCGAGCGTCCGCCACCGGTACACCAGCAGGCGCCGCGCGATGTCGGGATGAGTGTGGAGAAAGGCCGGGAGGTTGAACATCTCCTGGTCCCAGAAGGCGGCACCCTGGTAGGCCTGGCACGACAGGCCTCGGGCACCGATCGGCAGCCGGTCGACGTGGGCGGGGGTGGCGATGCGGTTGTGGTAGATCGAGAAGCGCAGGGCGGCCTGCGCCGCCGGGTCGCCCTCCACGCGCACGTCGGCGGTGTCCCAGAACGACGCCCAGGCGGCCGCCGACCGGCCGAGCGTGGCGCGGTAGCCGTCGGCGGCCATGCGCCGGACGGAGCCGATCGCCGCGGCCGGCGCTCCTGCCCCGTCGCTCGGATCGACGTCGTCGTCGTTGGAGGTGGCCACGCCCATCGCCGTCTCCACCGTGACCGCCGCACCCGCCGCCGCACGGCCGCGCCACCGGCGCGCCGTGACACCTGCCGCACCGGTGGGGATCATCGGCTCGAGCGCATCGCGTGGGTCGGGGCCGTCGAGCCCGTCGACGACGGAACGGGTCGCCACGGCCAGCTCGGTGCCGCGCTCGACCGTGATGCAGCGGCTGGTGACGAGGTCGTCGGCGATCTCGGTGGTGACGGAGGCGAAGTGAGCGCCGTTGAGGCTCCACACGTCGTCGTCGATGCCGGCGGTGACCGTGACGGCGGCGTCGGCGTCGGGAACCACCGTGAGCTGTTGTGCCACGAGGTGGAGGTCGTGCAGACCGGCGAAGCGGCGCATCGACACGAGCGCCGTGGCGCCGTCCGGTGTGCGGGCGAACCAGCGTGACGTCACCTCACCGGTGGCCAGGGTGAGTTCGATCTCGGCCGGGCGTGACGGGTCGATGGTGAGCGGCTGCCCGTCGAGTTCGATCGCCACGAACAGCCCGTTCGGCGCCGTGCACAGCTCGCGCCACACCCCGTCGGCCATGTCGTAGGTGTCGGCCACCACGCAGCCCACGAAGTCGGCGGCGCGCTGGTCGGGACGGGTGCCCCGGTAGCCGAGGGCGCCGTTGCCGACCAGAAAGCACGACCCCACCTCCACCGTGCGCTCGGGCGTGGGTGCGATGTCGACCACGTCCCACCCGGACACGGTGTGGCTGTGTTGGCTGAGCGGCGCCGCCCCCGATGACATGGGCAGCAGTGTCGCGCGTCCGCGCTGTAAGCGCTTACATCCGGCTCGACGCCCTTCCGTCCGCCACGAGGTCGCCGGTCGCCGGCATCCCGTGTCGCCGACATCGCCCGTGTCGGCGCCTGCTGTGGCGAGCGCGTACGGTCTCGCCCATGTCTTCCGGTGCGCCATCCTCTCTCCCGACGGATCTCCCCACGGCACCGTTCGGTGCCACGGGCCACCGATCGACCCGCGTGATCTTCGGTGCCGCCGCGCTGGGCGGCATGAGCCAGGAACGCGCCGACACCACACTGGCGCAGATCCACGAATGGGGCATCAACCACATCGACACGGCCGCGTCGTACGGCGCATCAGAGGACCGGCTGCAGCCGTGGCTGGCGTCGCACCGTCACGAGGTGTTCCTCGCCACCAAGACCGGCGAACGCGCCGGCTCGGCGGCGCGGGCCGAACTCGAACGGTCGCTCGAACGGATGGACGTCGACCGGGTCGACCTGATCCAGCTGCACAACCTGGTCGAGCCCGACGAGTGGGAACGCGTCTTCGAGCCCGACGGCGCCGTCGCCGCGCTCGCCCAGGCTCGTGACGAAGGGCTCGTCGGCCACATCGGCGTGACCGGACACGGCCTGCGCATCGCCGACATGCACCTCCGCAGCCTCGAGCGGTTCGACTTCGCGTCGGTGCTGCTCCCAGTGAACTTCGTGCTGCTCGAACTGCCCGACTACCGCCGTGACGTCGAGCAGCTCCTCGAGGTGTGCCGGGCCCGCGACGTAGCCGTGCAGACCATCAAGTCGATCGCCCGCGGCCGGTGGGCCGACGAAGCCGCCGCCCGCTTCAGCTGGTACGACCCGTTGACCGATCCGGATGCGATCGCGCGTGCCGTGCGGTTCGTGCTGTCGGACCCGGTGATGTTCCTCAACACCACGAGCGATGCTCGACTGCTGCCGGCGATCGTCGATGCCGCCACCGGCGACCTGCAGCGCCCGACCGACGCCGAGCTGCGTGCCGACGTCGAGGCCGAGGGCATCACCCCGCTCTTCGACCACGCCGAACTCGAACGCATCTGACACGCAGAGCGCCGAACGCAGAGCGCCGAACGCGTGAACAGTTTGCGGTCAGTCGCCGCACACTGTTCACGCGTTGCGATGGGGTAGAAGCCGGGGTCAGGCGGGGGTCGGGGTGGGCTTGATGCGCACGGGGCCGCGGCGCTCGGTGATGTCGGCGTACTCGGCCACGATGGCGCAGATCTGCTCGCCCGCCAGCTCGTCGCTCTCGCACAGCCCGTCGGCGATGCGCAGCAGGGCGTCCCGGTACGTCGACACCATCGTCTCGGCCCGCTCGGAACCGTTGGCCATCATCGCCTCGGCTGCCTGGCGGCTGGGCTCGTCGGACAGCACCTTGGCCACCAGATTCGCCGCCGTCGGCATCGAGGCCGCCTCCAGACTCAGCAGACCCGGACCGTTGCCGAGCTGCCCCACCAGCTGGCAGGCGATGTTCGTCGCCGCCGCCAGATCCGACGAGATCCCGCTGCTCGCCTCGCCGTACTCCTGCAGCTCGGCGGCCCGCCCGGCGAGCGCCACGGCGATCAGGTCGCGGGCGTCGCTGGGGGTCTTCAGGAAGCGCTCCTCGACGTCGCCGTGGGCAACCAGGCCCAGCGCCGACGACCGGCGCAGGATCGATGCCATCTTCACGTCGCGCCGGGTGAGCACGGCCGTCAGGGCGTGGCCGGCCTCGTGGATGGCGATGCGGCGACGCTAGTCGGGGTGGTACCCCATCTCCTGGGCGACGCCCACCTCGGTGACCATCTGCGCCTGCAGCAGGTCGCGGACGTCCATCGCCGTCCGTGCCGACCGCA
>JAWLEC010000166.1:0-6242 GCA_041686315.1 Ilumatobacteraceae bacterium | reverse complement strand
CGGCGAGCGACCTGTCGGCGGAGATGCTCCGGTACGCACCCGGCGATCTCGCGCCCCGCGTGCGCGCCGACGCCTCGCTCCTCCCGTTTCGCGACCACAGCTTCGACGCCGTCCTGATGATCAACATGCTGCTGTTCCCGGGCGAGGTCGATCGGGTGCTGCGTGCCGACGGTGTCGTGGTGTGGGTGAACACACTCGGGGACCAGACGCCCATCCACCTCCCGGCCGACGAGGTGGTTCGGGCACTCCCGGGTCGGTGGACGGGGCGGACGGCACAGGCGGGCACCGGCTTCTGGCTGACCGCCTGCCGGGCCTGACCGCCCGGGCCTGACGGGCCTGACGGGACTGGCGGTCAGTTGAGCCGGGCGTAGCCGACCGAGAGCGAGGCGGCGAGTGCCAGCCACACCTGGTACGGAACCAGGATCGCTCCGGCCCAGGTGCGGGTCACGAACGCCACACCCACCACCACGGTCGTCACGACGGCGGCAACGATCAAGGCGGCCGCTGCGGCCCACAGGGCATGGCTGACGTAGAACAGGTACGCCCATGCGAGGGCCGCGACGACGCTGCCGGCGAGCCCGACGAGCCAGACCAGCCTGACGGTGCCCGTGCCGTAGGCGGCAACGGCGACCCCGGCAGCGATGAGCGCGGCGAAGTTGTAGGGCCAGACCAGCCCGAACACGACGTCGGGCGGCTGCCACCAGGGCCGGTCGAGGCCTTGGTACCAGTCGTCGCCCGAACTGACCCACCACCCGGATCCCGCGGCGTACGCCAGCACGATCGCCACGCTCACCACGGCCGAGATCATCCGTCCCACAGACATCCCGCCAACCTTCGCACGATGGCGCCAGGACCGCCCGGCGCGTTTGCCATCTAGCCCGCCGAGGCGGTGCGGCGGGAGCGACGGCCGCGAGGTGCGCTGCCGCTCGGCTCCCACGTGAATCGGGTGAGGGCGATCACCAGACCCACGGCACCCCACGCGGCGATGAACGCCAGCGCCGCCCAGTCGAACGCGGGTGGCTCGACGAACGGCGTGAACGCGTCCTGGAACGACTCGGCGAACGGCTTCAGCGGAAACAGGTCGCCCACGGTCCGGATCCACTGCGGGCCGTCGTCGACCTGGATGAACACGTTCGACACGAACGCCATCGGCAAGATGATGGCGTTGGCGGCGGCCGACGCCGAACTCGCCGACTTCACCAGTGACGCCAACGCCATCCCGAGTGCGGCGAACGCACCGACTCCGACCACGAACGTCACGAACGCCGCCGGCATCTTCGCCGGCTCGATCTCGAGGTCGTACACCGTCACACCCAGGGTGAGCATCAGCACGACGCCGACGAACGCGATGACGATCGCCGACAGGATGAACCCGGCGATGTAGATCCACGTCGGCAGCGGCGTGCCACGCCACCGCTTGAGAACGCCCTCGTCGCGACGGATCGGCACCATGTTGGCCAGGTTGGTGAACGTCGCCGACACCGCCGTGAACGCAGCCAGACCACCGGTGTAGAACTGCTGCGCGGAGATCTCGCCGTCGGGCGTGTCGAACGTGCCGCTGCCGAACAGGGCGTTGAACAGCACCAGCATCACGAGCGGCAGCCCGAGCGTGAAGAACACGGCCACCGGGATCCGCACGAACGTCACCAGCTGGTAGCGGGTCTGGGCGGCCAGCTGTCCGGCGGTGGAGGGGAATCCGCTCACGACGACTCCACCTGCCCGACGTTCTCGGTCAGCGACAGGTACACGTCCTCCAACGACACCCGGCTCACCGAGAGCGACTCGAGCTCGACCCCTTCGTCCAGTGCCCAGCCGGTGATGCGATGCACCGCGGCAGTCGGCTGGTCGACGTTGGCTTCCACCAACCGGCCCGACACCCGGATGTCGACCTCGAGCAGGCTGCCGAACGTCGCCTGAGCGGCGCCGGGGTGGAACCCGTCGGGCAGCATGAAGCTCACGACGGTGCCGCTCACCTGGTTCATCAGCTGCTCGGGAGTTCCCTCGGCGATGAGCCGGCCGTGCGAGAGCACCCCGACCCGGTCGGCCAGGTGCTCGGCCTCGTCGAGGTAGTGGGTGGTGAGCAGCACCGTGGTGCCGTCGTCGCCGAGCGACTCGATCAGGTCCCACGAGCGCCGCCGCGCCGACGGGTCGAACCCGGTGGTGGGCTCGTCGAGGAACAGCAGCTCCGGCCGGCCCACGATCCCGAGCGCCAGGTCGACGCGCCGCCGCTGGCCGCCCGACAGCGACCCGATGCGATCGTCGACCTTCTCGTCGAGACCGGACAGCGCCACCACCTCGTCGAGCGATCGCGGGTTGCGGTAGCAGCCGCCGTACAGCTCGATCACCTCGCGGACGGTGAACTCCGACTCCACCCCCGACGACTGCAACACGATGCCGATGCGATCGCGGAAGTCACGTCCGGCATCGGACGGGTCGACGCCGAGCACCGACACCGACCCGGAGCTGGCCGTGCGATGACCCTCGAGGATCTCGACCGCCGTGGACTTGCCGGCGCCGTTCTCCCCGAGCAGCGCGTACACCTCGCCGGCATCGATGTGGAACGAGAGGCCGTCGACGGCTCGGACCGCGCCGTAGTACTTGTGCAGATCGGAGACGTCGACGACGGGCATGGCAGGGAGAAGTTACCGGGAGGGCTTCGCCGAGGAGATGGGCAGACCCGTGTCGTTGCGCAGGTGTTCCGCGGCCGGAACGAAGTACGCCATCAGCTCCTCGGCGACGCCGTCGGGGACGTCGCGTTCGGCGCACACCCGCTCCACGGCGGCAGCCATGTGGACGAGCCACCGGTCGCGTTCGAGCGGACCGACGTGGAACGGGAAGTGACGCATCCGCAGGCGGGGATGTCCACGCTCCTCCATGTAGGTGGTCGGGCCGCCCCAGTACTGGGCGAGGAACAGGGTCAGCCGGTGACGGGCACCGGTGAGGTCGGGCTGTTCCGGGTACAGCGGGAGCAGGACCTCGTCGGTGGCGACGCCGTCGTAGAACGCGTCGACCAGATCCTCGAAGAACGGCATTCCGCCGACTCGGAAAAACAACGTGGGCGCCGTGTTGTCCACGGCGCCCACGCTAGGGGGATTCTCCGCAGAACGAGGGGGAATCGTTCCGGGAGTGTCCGGGCACGGCCCGCTGCCGGGGGGAGCAGCGTGGCCGTACGCGATCGGTGTCGCTCAGGCCAACATGGCCTCGGCGTCGAACTTGCGGTACTCGACCAGTTCCTCGGTGTTGATCACGAAGGGGGTCGAGTCGTTGCAGGGGTCGAGGACCACTGCGTCGTCGGTGGCGAGCAGCACCAGCACCGTCATGACGTCGTGGTCGGCGGTCTTCAGCTCGATCACGTCGCCTGTGTGCAGTTCTTCCATCAGCATCGTCGTCATGTGCGTGTTCCTGTTCCTCGATCTCGCAACGGCGTGGTCCCGCTGGTGCGGAACATGATGACGTCGTTGCTCAAGACATCGGTAAGAACCCTGTCGGCCTTGAGATATTCCCGTTCGTCGATGTGACGAAACACACAGCGCTGTTCGCAGAGAGCAGAGCTCAGTGGAAGTCGGGCTCCACGTAGTCGGGGAAGATGTCGGGGAGCCCGTCGCTCACCTTCACCGGGTACACCGGATCGCGCTTGGCGAGGAAGCTCTCCACACCCTCCTTCGCGTCGGCGCTCGCACCGCGTGATGCGATGCCACGCGAGTCCACCCGGTGCGCTTCCATCGGGTGATGGGCGCCGAGCATGCGCCACAGCATCTGCCGGGTCAGCGCCACCGAGACCGGGGCGGTGTTGTCGGCGATCTCCCGGCCGATGTCCCGTGCCGCTGCGAGCAGCTCGTCCGGGGCGTGCACACTGCGCACGAGGCCGCGTTCGAGCGCCTCGGCGGCGGGGAACACGCGGCCGGTGTAGCACCACTCCGCAGCGGTGCTGATACCCACCAGACGCGGCAGGAAGAACGACGAGCACGCCTCGGGTACGATGCCGCGGCGGGCGAACACGAAACCGAATCGGGCGCTGTCGCTGGCGAGACGGATGTCCATGGGCAACGTCATGGTGGCGCCCACGCCGACGGCAGCTCCGTTGATCGCTCCGATGACCGGCTTCGTCGACTGGAAGATGCGCAGCGTGAGCATGCCACCGCCGTCACGCGGCACCCCGACGTCGGTCTGCACGTCGCTGCCCCCCTCGGCGAACGTGTCACCCCCGCGTCCGAGATCGGCGCCGGCGCAGAACGCCCGGTCTCCCGAGCCGGTGACGATCACGGCCCGGACGTCGTCGTCGGCATCGATGTGATCGAATGCATCGATCATCTCGCGCATCATCGTGCCCGTGAACGCGTTCATGCGATCGGGCCGGTGGAGGGTGATCGTCGCGATCGACTCCTCCACGTCGTACAGGATCTCGGTGTACTCCATCCGCCGAACGTACCCAGCCCGGATCACGCCCGGAGAACCGTCCGGCCCGGCTGGGCTAGACGTCGAGGAACTTGCTCGCCGCGATTCCGGAGCCGATGGCCCCGGCCAGTGCGCCGATGACGAACATGATCAGCATCACGGTCTGGTCGTAGCCGTCGACCACCACCAGCGCGGAGAATCCGCTGTTGTCGGGGAAGTCCTGTACGCCCTCGGTCCACTGCGAGTTCCACGCCCACAGGCCCACGCTGGCCAGGGCGCCACCGATGATGCCGTGCAGCAGACCTTCGAGCATGAACGGGATGCGGATGAACCAGTCGGTGGCGCCGACGAGCTTCATCACCTCGATCTCGCGTCGGCGGGCGAAGATCGCGGTGCGGATCGTGTTCCAGATCAGCAGGATCGCCGCCAGCAGCAGGAACACCGACAGCAACAGCAATCGGAACCCGAAGAAGCTCTGCAGCTGGGTGATCAGGCTGATCTGGTCCTCGGCGAAGCTCACGTCGTACACGCCGGGCAGTTCGGCGAAGGCGTCCGACACCTGCCGGAGCAGGTCGACGTCGGTCTCCGGCGTGGGCACCGCCTTGAACTGGGTGAGGATGTTGTCCTCGTCGAGCAGGTCGCGCACCCCGGGCTCACCGGCGAAGATGCGGTCGGCCTCGGTGAGGGAACACTCCTCGTCGCAGTAGGTGGACTCGGCGATGAACTGGTCCTGTCCCTCGAGCGCATCCTGCACCAGCTGCAGCTGGTCGGCGGTGGCCGTCGGGTTCATGAACACGATCATCTCGACGCCGCCCTCCCAGCGGGCGAGCAGGTTGTCGAAGGCGTGCTGGCTCAGCAGCGTGAGCCCCACGCCGAGCAGCGAGATCGCCGCCGTGATGATGGCGGCGACGGTGAGCGTGGCGTTACGGCGGAAACTGTCGAAGGTCTCGCGCAGGATGTAACGAAGTCGGGACAACATGGGTTCGGATCAGCTCACTCGTAGACGCCGCGCGCCTGGTCTCGCACGATCACACCGCGGTCGAGCTGGATCACGCGCTTGCGCATCGTGTTCACGATCCGCTGGTCGTGGGTGGCCATCACCACCGTCGTGCCGGTCTTGTTGATGCGATCGAGCAGCCGCATGATGCCCTCACCCGTGGCCGGGTCGAGGTTACCGGTGGGCTCGTCGGCGAGCATGATCAGCGGCCGGTTCACGAAGGCCCGGGCGACCGACACGCGTTGCTGCTCACCACCGGACAGCTGGTGCGGCAGACGATCCTCCTTGCCGGCGAGGCCGACGAGATCGAGCACGGCGGGCACCTGCTGCTTGATCACGTGCGTCGGCCGGCCGATCACCTCCTGGGCGAAGGCGACGTTCTCGAACACGTTCTTCTCGAGCAGCAGTTTGTAGTCCTGGAAGATGTTGCCGATGTTGCGACGCAGGTGCGGCACGCGGCCCGGCGGCATGTCGACGATGTTGCGGCCGGCGACCCAGACGGCGCCACGCTCGGGACGATCCTGACGGTTGAGCATGCGCAGCAGCGTGCTCTTGCCGGACCCCGAGGGGCCGACGAGGAACACGAACTCGCCTTTGGCGACGTCGAAGCTGGCGTCGCGCAGCGCGACGACCTCTTGCGAATAGCTCTTGGTGACGTTCTCGAGTCGAATCATGAGGTTCCTGCCCGGAAACGGGGCTCGCAAAGGGTACCGCTGCTCCCCCGCCGACGGGTGTCACCATCACGATTGGGGTCAGACCCCGATCGTGATGTCAGTCGGATTCGCCCTGGGCGCGGCGCCAGCGGAGGTAGCCCTCGACGAACTCGTCGATGTCGCCGTCGAGCACACCC
>JAWLEC010000165.1:0-6266 GCA_041686315.1 Ilumatobacteraceae bacterium | reverse complement strand
CGGGGTACGGCACGAGTTCACCACCGAGACGGGATACGACCTCGGTGTGCTGGTGCACCACGACGGTCGCCGGGAGATCCTCGTGTACGACGGCGATGACCCCGACGCGTGTTCGTCACGGGTGAGCCTGTCGTCGAACGACACCCGCACGGTGTCGGAGCTGCTCGGTGCCAGCCAGGTGACCGAGGCCGTCGCCGCCGTGCAGCAGCAGATCGAAGGGCTCGCCATCGAGTGGATCGAGATCTCCGACACGTCGGTCGCGGCAGGTGCGACGATCGGCGACGGCATGTACCGCACGAAGACCGGGTCGTCGATCGTGGCGATCATCCGCGACGGCAAGTCCGTCCCGGCCCCCGGACCCGAGTTCGGCCTCCTCGCCGGCGACGTGGTCGTCGCCGTCGGTACCGTCGAGGGCCTGGCCGCCATGCGCGAGCTGATCCGGGCCTGACCGCCACGGCGGACGACGACGGTTCGGATTCCAGGACAGCATGCTGATCGCCGCCGGCGGTGCCGACGCCGCACTTGCGTTCATCGAGATCGGCGCGCTCGTTCTCGGGCTGGCGCTGCTGTCGCGTCTGGCCGGCCGCTTCGGTCTGACGGCGATCCCGCTCTACCTCATGGCCGGACTGGCGATGGGCGAGGGGGGTCTCGTCCAGCTCGACGTCACGCTCGAGTTCTTCGAGATCGCCGCCGAGATCGGCGTCCTGCTGCTGCTGTTCGCGCTCGGCCTCGAGTACTCCGACACCGAACTCCGCGACGGCCTCAAGACGGGTCTCGCTCCCGGTGTCGCCGACATGACGCTGAACGCACTCCCCGGCGTGGCGCTCGGATTCCTGCTCGGGTGGGAACCGCTGGCGGCCGTGCTGCTCGGCGGGGTGACCTGGATCAGCTCGTCGGGCGTCGTCTCCAAGGTGCTCTCCGACCTCGGGCGGCTCGGCTTCCGCGAGACACCGGCGGTGCTGAACCTGCTGGTGATCGAGGACCTGGCGATGGCCGTCTACCTGCCCGTGGTGGCGGCGCTGATCGTCGGCGGCTCGATCGGCGCCACGATCACCAGCGTGGTGATCGCGCTCGTGACGGTCACCGTGATCCTGCTGGCAGCGCTCCGGTACGGCCGGCCGTTCAGCAATCTCGTGGGAGGCGGGAGCGACGAGGCCTTCTTGCTCATGGTCTTCGGCATCACCCTGCTCGTGGCGGGGATCGCCCAGCAGTTCGAGGTGTCCGGAGCGATCGGTGCGTTCCTGGTCGGGCTGGCGCTGTCGGGTCGGGCCGAAGAACGCGCCAGCGAACTGATCTCACCACTGCGCGACCTCTTCGCGGCCACGTTCTTCCTCTTCTTCTCGTTCCAGATCGATCCGGCCGACCTCTTCGAAGCAGCCGTGCCCGCGCTCGCGCTGGTCGTCGTCACGACGTTCACCAAGATCGCCACGGGCTGGTACGCCGCCGGACGGGTCGGCGCCGCACCCAAGGGCCGGATCCGAGCCGGCACGGTGCTGATCGCCCGCGGCGAGTTCTCGATCGTGATCGCAGCACTGGGCTCGGAACTGGTCGACGGGCCCCAACTCGGGGCCCTGGCTGCCGGGTACGTGCTCATCACGGCGATCGTGGGTCCCCTCGCGACGAAGTTCGCCGATCGCATCCCGCTCCCCGCCCGCCTCATGCGTCGCCGCAGCGCCGTCGTCTCCTGAGAGCTGCGCCAACTGACAGTCGCACGCCTCGTTCCGACGCATCGTCCGGGCGGCGCGGGCCGCAGACGAGCACACCCCGGCCGACAGGATCGCACCGCCGGCCGGTCGATATGGTGGGCGGCTCGACTACAACGACATGAACTACGACAAGGTCGGCGACATCCAACTCACGCGCATCATGGGCGGCGATGTCCGCATCGATCCCGCTCCGCGACGACGAGATCACCGTGGTGGCCGGCTACGAGGGACCTGCGTACGGGATTCCCGATGCCGGGACCGTCGAAGCGATCCACCTCGCGGCGCGCACGGAGGGCATGCTCACCGACCCGGTGTACGAGGGCAAGTCGATGGCCGGACTGATCGGAATGATCCGCTCCGGCGAGATCCCGGCCGGCTCCAGAGTCCTCTACTGCCATCTCGGGGGCCAATCCGCTCTGCCCGCCTATGCAGGCTTCCCCGGGCTCGGTTTCCCCGAGCGCGAGCTCTCCCACTGACGAAGGGGAGACCACGCCACCGACTGTCGCCAACGGGCTGGCCCACCACCAGCCGGATGCGGCATGCCATCGGCACGCGCCGATTCCCCTACCGTGGCCCTCATGACGACCGACGGTGATGCACTCGAGACGCTGGCCGTGTGGGCCGGCGAGGAGCGGTATCTGCTCGACCGCGCGACACAGGTGCCGGTGGTGCACAGCGTGGGCTTCGGCTACGACGACGTCGACGAGTGGCACGATGTGGCCACGGGAGCGGCACCGGGCCACATCTACGGGCGCAACACCAATCCGACCGTGGCGGTGTTCGAGGAGAAGCTGCGCGTCCTCGAACACGCCGAGGCGGCCACCTCTGCCTCGACGGGCATGGCGGCGATCTCGAACATGCTGTACGCCCTGCTGGTGCCCGGCCAGCGTGTGGTGTCGGTGAAGGACACCTACGGCGGCACGAGCCGGCTGTTCACCGAGCACCTGCCGCGGATCGGCATCGACGTGGAGCTGGTCGACACGACCGACGGCGACGCCGTCGAGCAGGCGATGGACCGAGGCTGCGACCTGCTGTACCTCGAGACGCCGACCAATCCGACCCTGAAGATCATCGATCTGCCGCGGCTGCTCACCGCCGGCCACGAGCGCGACGCCGTCACCGTGGTCGACAACACGTTCGCCACGCCCGTCAACCAGCAGCCGTTGGCCCTCGGCGCCGACCTGGTGGTGCACAGCGCCACCAAGTTCCTCGGGGGGCACGCCGACGCACTCGGAGGAGTGGTGGCGGGACGGGCCGACCTGGTGGAGCTGGTGTTCCGCTACCGCGAGATCAACGGCGCCACGCTGCACCCGATGGCGGCCTACCTGCTGTTGCGCGGCATGAAGACGCTCCACCTTCGCGTCGAGCGCCAGGCATCGAACGCCATGGCCGTCGCGGCGTTCCTCGAGCAGCATCCGAAGGTGACGACGGTGAACTATCCCGGTCTGGCGAGCCACCCCCAGCACGAGATCGCCGCGGCGCAGATGACGGGATGGGGCGGCATGCTCAGCTTCGCCCTCGAGGGCGACCTCGACGCCGTGAAGAAGCTCCTCCCCCACCTGCGCCTTGCGCACCGGGCCGCCAACCTCGGCGCCGTGGAGACCACCGTCGGGCCACCGGCCACCACCAGCCACGTGGAGTGCACGCCCGAGGAGCGGGCGGCGCTCGGCATCCCCGAGGGTCTGGTGCGGTACTCGGCCGGAATCGAGTCACCCGACGACCTGATCGCCGACCTCGACCAGGCCCTGGCGGCCGTCTGATCGACCGTCCGACCCCACCCGTCCGACCCCACACCCGACCCACGCCCGACCCACACCCGACCCAGCGGAGACTGCACGATGGAACCCACGAACCTCGCCCAGCGGGCCCTCGACCTCGTGTCGGTGTCGTCGGAGACCGGCGCCGAGGAAGCCGCGATCGACGCGGTGGCATCGTGGCTCCGCCCGGTGGCCGACGAGGTCGACCAGTGGGTGACACCGATGGCCGACCTGGAGAGCGACCCGGCGTATCCGGGCCGCGAGGTCGAGCGTGCACGGGTACCGGTCGTGGCAGCTCGGATCTCCGGGTCGCGGCCGGGCCCGACCCTGGTGCTCACCGGGCACGTCGACGTGGTGCCCGTCGGCGACCCGGCACTGTGGAGCCGCGACCCCGCCGGGGAACTCGACGGCGACATCCTCTACGGGCGCGGATCGGCCGACATGAAGGGCGGGATCGTCGCCGCCGTGGCGGCGTTCACCGAGCTGGCCGTCGGCGATCGCGACTTCGCCGGGGAGCTGCGGCTCGTCGCCGTGCCCGGCGAGGAGGACGGCGGCACGGGCACCCTCGCCGCGATCCGGCGAGGCTGGACGGGCGATCTGGTGATCGTGCCCGAGCCGACGTCGGGGCCCGACGGGCCGCAGGTGGTGGTCGCCCACGGCGGTGCACTCACCTACACGATCGAGGTTGCCGGACGATCGGCCCACGCCGCGAAACGCCTGGAGGGCGAGTCCGCCATCGACCACTTCCTCACCGTCTACCGCGAGGTGCAGCGTCTGGAACGGGAACTCAACGAGGCCGAGCGCAACCCGGCGATGACGGCCACCGGCCTGCCGTATCCGACCACGGTGGGTGTGGTGCACGGCGGCGTGTGGGCTTCCAACGTGATGGAGTCACTCACCGCCGAACTGCGTGTGGGCGTGACCCTCGACGAGTCGATCGCCGAGGCCGAGGCCCGCTTCGAACGGACGCTTCGCGAGGCGATCGCCGGCGACTCCTGGCTCGACGCCAACCCGCCGCGCATCGTGCGGACCGGAGCGGCGTTCGGGTCGTCGTCGATCGACCCCTCCCACCCGGTCGTCGCCGCCCTGCGCGATGCTGCCGACGCGGTGACAGGGAAGCGGCCGGGCACGATCGGCGTGCCGTACGGATGTGACATGGCGCTGTGGATCCGCGAGGCCGGGGCAGCGTGTGCGGTCTACGGACCCGGCGATGTCGCCCATGCGCACGCCGTCGACGAACACGTGTCGATCACCGAGATCGACACCGTCGCCGACGTGCTGACCCGCACCGTGCGGGCGCTGTTGCGGTAGGGCCGGATTCGTCGTCGTGTTCGGCGAGACGCCTTGAGGCCGCTCGCATCAGGACCGGTCGACGATGCGGAAGACCGGATGACGGGGAGCGGCGACGAGCACCTCGTCGTCGGTGGCGTCGGGCCCGACCCCCTCGAAGAAGGCGCCGACCTCCCACTTCCACCTGCGCAGGTAGGCGCGCAGGATCTCCGGCTTGTCGGCGTCGGCCACCTCGACCAACTCCACCGTTTCCACCCGGCGCCCCAGCCGGAGGCCGGCCGACCCGGCACTGCGGACGTTGCGCACCCACTGGGTGACACCCCGCGGTGCCACGAGGTAGCGGTCGTCGCCGAGCGTGAGCACGTTGACGGGAGTGGTCCGCAACTCGCCGCTCACCCGGCCGGGCACTTCGAGGAGCCGCGATCCCATCACGCTGATGCCCCAGCGGGTGAGCCGGGCCACGAACGGGTTGAACAGGTGCTGCGTGAACCAGTCGGGCGCGACGTAGCGGTCGGCGGTCGGAGCCGACACGGTCGGTGTCGACTCGTGTGATGCGTTCTCGGGGTGGCGGGTAGGGGTCATGAGCGTCCTCCGGATCGGTTGAGCGGGACAACGTGAGAGCATCGCTCTCGATATGGAGCATCGTACGCAAACCCGGCTCGACGTGTCAAGAGCAGTGCTCTCTCAATGGAGCGGAGATCTGCCAGACTACGGATCATGAGCGCTCCACTCGACCAGGTCGACCCATCGACGAACGCCACGCCGAAGGTCGCGGGCGCGCGGGCTCGTGCACGGGCGGAGGTCCGCGCCGCCATCCTCGCCGCCGCCGCCGAGCACCTTGCCGTCGAGGGAGCGACGGGCCTGTCGCTCCGGGCCGTCGCCCGCGACGTCGGCATGGTCTCGTCGGCGGTCTACCGGTACTTCCCCAGCCGCGACCACCTGCTCACTGCCTTGATCATCGACGCCTACGACCGCCTCGGCGAGACGGTCGAACTCGCCGTCGTGGCGAGTTCGGCAGCGGCGCCGGCCGCGCGTTGGGTCGACGCCGCCCTCACGATCCGGACGTGGGCGATCGGTCACCGCGAGGACTTCGCCCTCCTCTACGGCACCCCGGTCCCGGGCTACGCCGCACCCGACGACACGGTCGCACCGGGCACCCGCGTGACCCGTGCGCTGGCGACCATCGTGGCCGACGCAGCCCGCGCGGGTCAGCTGATGCCGGCGACCGACGTCAACGGGCTGGCCGTCGACCCCGCCAACCGCGACGCATTCGCTGCGCTGCGGTCCGAACTCGACCTCGACGTGTCCGACGGCGTGATGCTCTGGACCGTCGCCGCCTGGACGCAGCTGTTCGGCCTGCTCACCTTCGAGCTGTTCGGCCAGACCCGCAATCTGGTCACCGACGACGAGGCCCTGTTCCGCGACGCCGCCCTCGCCATGGCGACCCGCATCGGCCTCGCCGACTGATCGATCCCGCTCGACCCCACCCGTGCGATGAGCGACGGGCCAAGCC
>JAWLEC010000026.1:0-27072 GCA_041686315.1 Ilumatobacteraceae bacterium | reverse complement strand
CGCAAACGGTCCACCTACTGGCAGCCCGAACTCGACCGCTCGACGGCACGCGAACTGGGCTTCGAGGACGTGTGGTCGAACAACCGATTCGTGATCTGGAGCACCGGACGATGAACCACCCCGACGACACCGGCACCGGCAGCCACACTGTTCCGACCGGCAACACCTACGACAAGTACGCCACGACCAACCCCATCGAACAACGGATGATGCGCGGCTTCTTCGCTGCACTCGACCGCTTCCTCCACCGGTCGTCGAGCGAGCCACCGGCGCGGATCCTCGAGATCGGCGTCGGCGAGGGGATCGTGACGTCGCGCATGATCGAGCGCTTCCCCGAGGCATCCGTCACCGGACTCGACCTGCCCGACCAGGATCTCGTGGCCGAGTGGCGCGAACGCGACCTCCGCTGTGTGTTCGGCGACGCCACCACCCTGCCGTTCGCCGACGCAACCTTCGATCTGGTGGTGGCGGTGGAGGTGTTCGAGCACCTCCCCGACACGCAGGCCGCGCTCGGCGAACTCGCCCGCGTGTGCTCGGGCCACCTGCTCGCCTCCGTGCCGTTCGAACCGATCTGGCGGATCGGCAACATGGCCCGCGGCAGGTACGTGCGCGACCTGGGCAACACCCCGGGTCACGTCAACCACTGGACGAACCGCGGTTTCCGGCGGCTCGTCGCCAGCCGGTTCGACGTGATCGACGCCGCCGACCCCATGCCCTGGACGATGCTGCTCGCCCGGCCCCGTCGCTGAGCTCGGCCGCATGGACCGACGCCGTCTCGGCAGCCTCCTCGGCATTCTCGTCGGGGTGGTCGGGATCGCCTTCGTGGCGGCACAGATCGTCCGCGACCGTGACACGTTCGCCGAGGCGCTCGGCTCGGCGAGCCTGCCGTGGCTGGGTGCAGCAGTCGTGGCCGGTCTCGCCTCGATGGCCGGCATCGGCGTCAACTGGATCGCCGTCCTCCACCACCACGGCGCCACGGCACGGCGGCGCTCCGGGCTCGTCTGGTTCTTCGTCGGCCAACTCGGCAAGTACGTACCCGGCGGCATCTGGCCCATCGTGGGACAGGCGGAACTGGCCTACCGCAGCGGCGTCTCCCGATCGGCGGCCTACCCGGCCACCGCCTGGTCGATGATGGCGCAGCTGCTCGGCGCCGCCACGGTCGCCGCAGCCGCCGGGTTCGTCTCGGGCGCCGACCGGGCCGTCGCTGCGACCCTGCTGACGATGGGGGTCCTCATCGTGCTCGCTGCCGTCTCGTCGACCCGTCTCCGCGCCGGCGTCGCGCGCCTCGCGACGCGGCTCGTGCCCGACCGCCGACTCGTGCTCCCGGAAGGTCGCTGGCTGGGCGTCCAGGTGGCCCGCCACGTCCCGGTGTGGGTGCTGTACTCGGCGATGAACGTCGCCGTGGTGGTCGCCCTCGGCGCCGACATGTCGTGGGGCTTCGCCGCCGACGTCGGGTTCGCGACCTGTGTGTCGTGGATCGCGGGCTTCGTGATCGTCGGCCTGCCCGGCGGCATCGGCGTCCGTGAAGCGACGTTCGTGTCGCTCATGACCGCCCCGCTCGGTGCGGGCCTCGCCGCCTCCGTCGCCGTCACGAGCCGGATCGTCACGATCGTGGTCGACCTGCTCGGCGCCGGCGTCTCCACCGCCGCAGCACCGCGGCCGGCCGTCCGACCCGCGCCGCCACCGCCGGCCGAGGCGCCACCGGCGGCGGAGCACGAGTGACCGATACGATCGCGGCGATGGCCCGACCCCTGAAGCTGATCATCCAGATCCCCTGCTTCGACGAAGAGGCCACGCTGCCGCTGACCCTCGCCGACCTTCCCCGCGAGATCCCCGGCGTCGACGTGGTGGAGTGGCTCGTGATCGACGACGGCAGCTCCGACCGCACGGTCGAGATCGCTCGCGAGCTCGGTGTCGATCACGTCGTCCGCCACGACCACAACCGCGGGCTCGCTGCAGCGTTCACCACCGGCCTCGACGCCTGCCTCCGTGCCGGTGCCGACGTGATCGTGAACACCGACGCCGACAACCAGTACGACGGCGCATCGGTGGCCGACATCGTCGCCCCGATCGTGGCCGGCGAGGCCGACATGGTGGTCGGCGAACGCCCCATCGAGGACATCGACGACTTCTCCCGCACGAAGAAGCTGTTCCAGCGCGTCGGCAGCTCGGTGGTCCGCCGGTTCTCCGGCACCGGCGTGCGCGACGCGGCCAGCGGCTTTCGTGCCTACAGCCGTGACGCCGCCATGCGGGTGCAGGTGTTCGGCCGGTACACGTACACGATGGAGACGATCGTGCAGGCCGGCTGGAACGACTTCCGGGTGGCCTCCGTGCCCGTCTCGGTCAACCCCAAGACGCGTGATTCACGCCTCGTGAAGAGCACCTCGCGTTACATCTTCCGGTCCGCACAGGCCATCGTGCGCAGCTTCGCGATCTACAAGCCGTTCCGGTTCTTCTTCGCCATCGGTGCCGTGCCGGCACTCGTCGGGCTCGGCCTCCTCGTGCGCTGGCTCGTGCTCTACCTCGTCGAAGACGAGTACACGAGCCGAGTGCCCAGCCTCCTGCTGGGGATCGGCCTGATGCTGGTGGCCATCCAGATCTGGTCGGTGGCGTTCCTCGCCGACCTCCAGTCGGCCAACCGCCGACTCCTGGAGGACCTGCGCCTGCGGCAGCGCCGGGACGAACTCGACGGCACGGGCGACGGCTCCTGCGGAGTCCCGGCGGCCGACCACGCACCGGATCAGACCGGTGATCAGAGCAACCCGAGGTAGGCGCCTCCGTCGACGTGCAGCTGTACGCCCGTGGTGAACCTCGCCTGCTCGCTGCACAGGAAGGCCACGACCGCACCGAAGTCGTCGGCGTCGCCCATATGCATGTCGTCGACGGCATCGGCGCCGTAGAGCTGCTCCACACGGGGCGTCCGGTGGAGACCGGGCTGCACGGAGTTCACCGTCACTGCGTCACCCGACACCTCCAGCGCGAGCGTCTTCAGGAACGCCGTGGCGCCTGCACGCGCCGTGTTCGACAAGATGAGTTGTCCCATCGGCTGGCGTACGGCCAACGACGTGATCGCCACGACCCGACCCCACCCACGCAGCTGCATCGACGGAACGGCGGCCTTGCACATCGCCACCACCGACATCAGGTTGAGTTCGATCGCCGCCGGATAGGCGTCGACCGGCGTGGACGCGAAATCGCCCGGCGGCGGTCCACCGGCGTTGGGAACGAGGATGTCGACGCCACCGAGCCGGCCGACGGCGTCGTCCACGAACCCGGCCGCGCCGTCGGGGGTCGCCACGTCGGCGACGATGCCGACGCAACCGTGACCGATCCGGTCGACGGCCATCTCCAGACGCTCCTCGTCACGGCCACAGACCGCCACGTGCACCCCTTCGGCAGCCAGCGACACGGCGGCGCCGAGGCCCAGCCCCGACGTTCCCGCGGCCACGGCGGCCCGACGACCTGCGATCCCGAGATCCATGCCCGAACCGTAGGCGCGCCGCCTCGGCGCCGGCAGTACGCTGCACGCCAGTGAGAGCATGAACGACAACAGAGTCCCGCACGATCGGTCCGCCGACGCCATCGAACAGCTCGCCCTCGACGCGATCGCCGATGCCGAGCCCTACCCGTTCTGGTTGGAGAGCGCCTCGATCCCCGAGTCGAACCCCACGCTCGTTCGAGACGAACACTGCGACCTGTGCATCGTCGGCGGCGGCTACACCGGCCTCTGGACCGCCGTGCTCGCCAAGGAGCGTGATCCGTCGCGTGACGTGCTGCTGATCGACAAGGGCGAGGTGGGCGGTGCCGCCAGCGGCCGCAACGGCGGCTTCATGGAGTCGTCGCTCACCCACGGGGTGGGCAACGGAATCGAACGCCACGCCGACGAGATCGACCTGCTCGAGGAACTCGGCCTGCGCAACCTCGACGAGATCGAGGCCACGATCGAGCGGTACGGCATCGACTGCGACTACGAACGCAACGGTGTCATCGACGTGGCCACCACGAGCCACCCGGCGTCCTACCTCGACGCCCTGCGCGAGGAACACGACCTGTTGCGCTCGCTCGACCAGAAGGTCGAGTGGCTCGACGCCGACGCGATGCGCGCCGAGGTCGACTCGCCCACCTACACCGGCGGGCTGTTCCGCACGAGCCGCGCCGCGCTCGTCGACCCGGCCAAGCTCGCCTGGGAGCTGAAACGGGTCGCCGAGGACCTCGGCGTGCGGATCTACGAGCACACCAAGGCCGTCGACCTCGACCGCGACGGCAGCGGCGTCGCGATCCGCACACCGCTCGGCACCATCCGGTGTGCCAAGGCCGTCCTCGGCACCAACGCCGACAAGCCGCTGCTGCGCCGGATCCGCCAGTACATGGTGCCCGTCTACGACTACTGCATGGTGACCGAACCGCTCAGCGTCGAGCAGATGGCACGCATCGGGTGGGCCCGCCGCCAGGGTCTCTCCGACATCACCAACCAGTTCCACTACTACCGACTCACCGCCGACAACCGGATCCTGTGGGGCGGCTACGACGCCATCTACTTCTGGGGATCGAAGGTGTCGATCGAGCAGGAGAGCCGTCCCGAGACCTGGGCCACGCTGTCACGGCACTTCTTCGAGACGTTCCCGCAACTCGACGACGTGGACTTCACCCACGCCTGGGGCGGGGCGATCGACACCAGCACCCGCTTCTCGGTGTTCTTCGGCACGGCCATGTCCGACCGCATCGCCTACGCCGTGGGCTACACGGGGCTCGGTGTCGCCGCCACCCGATTCGCCGCCTCGGCGATGCTCGACCTGCTGGCGGGCCGCAAGTCCATCGCCACGCAGACCGACTTCGTGAAGTCGAAGCCGCTGCCGTTCCCGCCCGAGCCGTTCCGGTTCGCCGGCATCCAGGCCACCCGCTGGTCGCTCGACCGGGAGGACCGCACCGGCAAGCGCAACCTCTGGCTCCGCTCGCTCGATCGCCTCGGCCTCGGTTTCGACTCCTGACCCACCAGGTCGCCCAGGACGTCAGACGTCGGTCGGCTGGGTGAGCACCACCACCGAGCGCGGACCGACGACGACGGGGCCGGTGACCACCTCGCCGGTTCCCTCGCCCGTGGGATCGAACGTGTCGACGGCGTGGATCCATCCCTCGCCCGACTGCACCACGAACTCGAGCGGCTCCCACCACATGTTGGCCATCACGTACACGCCGTCGAGCCGCCACGCCAACACCCGTGACGACGCAGAGGTGTCCACCGCACCGTCGGGGCCGAACCACCCCACCCGGTCACCCCACCGGTCGTGCATCGACAGCATCGGATGGGCGGCACGGAGCGCGATCATCCGGCGTACGAACCGCTCCAGGTCGGCGAATCCCTCGCGGCGGGTCCAGTCGATCCACGACGTCTCGTTGTCCTGGTTGTAGGGGTTGTTGTTGCCGCCCTGCGTGCGCGCGAACTCGTCGCCTGCCACGAACATCGGCACGCCCCCGCTCAGCAGCAGCAGACACATGGCGTTGCGCATCCGGCGTCGGCGCAGCTCCATCACGCGCGCCGGAACGCCGTCGTCACCCTCCCAACCCGAGTTCCACGAGCGGTTGTCGTGGTGGCCGTCGGCGTTGTCCCAGCCGTTCGCCTCGTTGCGACGGTGGTCGTAGGCCACCATGTCGTACAGGGTGAACCCGTCGTGGGACGCGACGAAGTCGACCGACTGCACCGAACGGCCGAACAGGTCGGGGCTGCCGGCGATGCGTCGCATCACCGGCTCGACGAGGCCCGGCTCACCGCGCAGGAAGCCGCGCAGGTCGTCTCTGTACTCACCGTTCCACTGCATCCAGCGCTGATCCGGGAAGTCGGGACCCAGCAGGTACCTGGCCAGGTCCCACGGCTCGGCGACGAGGCGCACACCGCGCCGCTCGGCCCAGTCACCGATCGATCGGACGACGTCCGGGTCGCGGGCGAGCACTGCGGCCAGATCGAAACGGAAACCGTCGACACCCAGGTCGGCGAACCGGTCGAGCGCCTCCATCACGAGCCCGCGCACGAGGGGAGACCGGATCTCGACGATGTTCCCGGTCCCCGCGTCGTCGACGTAGCTGCCGTCGGGTCGCAGCACGTAGTACTCGCGCTCGTCGAGGGCACGCAGATGGTACGCCGGGCCGTCGACGCCTTCTTCGGTGGTGTGGTTCAACACCACGTCGAGCCACACCTCGATGTCGTGAGCGTGCGCTGCGGCCACCAGGTCGGCGAGTTCCTCGGCGGCGCACGCACCGTGGGCGTACTGACGGTGGACCGCCCCGAACACCAACGGCATGTACCCCCAGTAGTTGCCCTCGTCGGGATCGAACTGGTGCACCGGCAACAGCTCGAGCACCGACACACCGAGCTCGGCCAACCGGGGCAACTCGTCGATCGCCGCCCGGAAGGTGCCCGCGTCGTCGCGATCGCGGCGCCGGGTGAGGCCACGCACGTGGGCTTCGTACACCACCAGCGGGCGCTGCGTCCGGTGCTGCGGGCGCGGTGCCGGCCACGCAGTGGCGACCGCCCGGGGAAACACGGCGAGGCGGTCGCCGGGGCCTCCCGAGCCGCGGCCACGACCTCCGCCGTCGACCCGATGCACGTCCCGTGCATGTCCGGGCGGGAACCACACCTCGGTGGCGTAGGGGTCGAGCACGGGGGTCTCGCCGTCGAGCAACAGCACGTAGCGGGATCCGGCGGGCACCTCGCCCACCCACTCGCCGCCACGGCAGGCCAGATCCACCACCTGGTCGATGCCGAGGCCGACGCCGTCCACCACGGCCTGGACACGACGCGCCGCCGGCGCGTGCACCACGACCACGTGGCCGACAGCGTCACGTCGCCGGTCACCCGACCGACCACCACCCGCCCCGACCCACGTCGCCCGCACCGCACCATCATGCCGGATCACATGCCGGATCACATGCCGGATCGCATGCCGGATCGCATGCCGGATCGCATGCCGGATCGCATCCCGAGCGCCGTCGCCCGTCTCGCGCGCTGACCACTTCGGCTGCTCCGGTAACGTCGATCAGCATGACTCCGGACGACGTCGCCACTGCGCTGGCCGGCCAGGGCTACCTCCCCGACGAGGGGATCGCCACCGCCGTGTTCCTCGCCATGACCCTGCAGCGACCGCTGCTGCTGGAGGGTGAGGCGGGCGTCGGCAAGACCGAGTTGGCCAAGAGCCTCGCCGGGGCGACCGGAGGCGAACTGATCCGCCTGCAGTGCTACGAGGGCATCGACGTGTCGCAGGCCGTCTACGACTGGGACTACGCCCGCCAGCTGCTGCACCTGCGCGCCGCCGAGGCCACCGGCGAGTCGTCGTCGAAGACGGCCGACGACCTCGAGCACGAGCTGTACGGGGAACGGTTCCTGATCAAGCGGGCACTGCTGCGCGCCATCGAACCCACCGACGGCCCGCCTCCCCTGCTGCTGATCGACGAGATCGACCGCGCCGACGACGAGTTCGAGGCCTATCTGCTCGAGGTGCTGTCCGACTTCCAGATCACGATCCCCGAGGTCGGTACCTTCGTCGCCGAACGGCCGCCGCTGGTGGTGCTCACCTCGAACCGCACCCGCGACGTCCACGACGCGCTCAAACGCCGCTGCCTCTACCACTGGGTGGAGCATCCCGGGTTCGACCGCGAGGTCGAGATCGTGAAGCTGCGGGTACCCGAGATCCAGGACCAGCTCGCCCGGCAGGTCGCCGGCGCCGTCGAGGCCCTGCGCGACCTCGACCTGTACAAGCCTCCCGGGGTCGCGGAGACCATCGACTGGGCCACCGCGCTCGGCCGGCTCGGCGCCACCAGCCTCGACGAGCACATGGTGGCCAACACCCTGGGTGCGGTGATCAAGTACCGCGAAGACGGCGTGCGAGTCGAACAGCACGGCCTCGCCGACGTGGTCGGTCGGGCGATGGCGAAGGCGCTCGTCCACGGGTGACGGCCCGGGTGACCGATCACGTGACCGCCGCCGATCCGGCCGAGATCGCCGTGGCATTCACCCAGGTGCTGCGCGGTGTGGGGCTCGCCGTGCCCACCAGCTGCACGCACACCTTCGCCGAGGCGCTGTGCGCCACCGGCATCGACGACCGCCACCGCACCTACTGGGCGGGGCGGGCCACCCTCGTGCGCCGGCCGGAGGACATCGAGCCGTACGACCGCGCCTTCGCCGTGTTCTTCGAGGACCGCCAGGGCACCGGAACCGACCTCGTCGCCGAGGAGCCCACCACGATCACGATCGCCGTCGACAGCGGCGACGACGACAGCGGCACCGACGATGCACCGCAGGAGGATCCCGACGACGACGTCATCGAGCTGCGCTTCTCCTCCACCGAGATCCTGCGCCACAAGGACTTCGCCGAGTACAGCCCGGTCGAGCTCGCCCAGGCCCAGACCCTGATGACCCACCTCCGCCTCGTCGGGTCGCCCCGGGCATCGATGCGGATGGCACCGACGCGGCGGCGCACGGCCCGCCCCGACATCCGCCGCACCGTACGCGCCGCGATCCGCGCTGGCGGTGAACCGGCCGAACGGCTCTTCTCCACACCGGCGCCGCGGTTGCGGCGTCTCGTGCTGCTGCTCGACGTCAGTGGCTCGATGGAGCCCTACGCCCGGGCACTGCTGCGATTCGTCCACGCCGCCGTCGCGGGCCGGCAGAAGGTGGAGGCCTTCGCCCTCGGCACGCGACTCACCCGGCTCACCCGTGAGCTCACCACACGCGATCCCGACGTGGCCCTCCAGGCAGCCGGCCGGCGCGTCGCCGATTGGAGCGGGGGCACGCGCCTGGGTGCCGGGCTGCGTACCTTCAACGACGAATGGGGTGTCCGGGGGATGGCGCGCAACTCGATCGTCGTCGTCCTCAGCGACGGCTGGGACCGGGGCGATCCCGACGAGCTCGGCGAGCAGATGCAGCGTCTCCACCGGGTGACGCACACGTTGATCTGGGTGAACCCGCTGAAGGTGACACCCGGCTACGCACCGCTCGCTCGCGGCATGGCGGCGGCGCTGCCGCACGTGGACCATTTCGTGGAAGGGCATTCGATCGCCGCGATGGAGGAACTCACCCGAGTCATCGCCGAGGCCTGACGGCGCCGAACGCGGCAGCGTGTTGCCCGGCCGGCCGTGGGGCAGAATGGAGGAATCATGCAGGATCTGCTCGACGACATCGGACGCTGGCGCGCCGCCGGTGATCGCATCGCCGTGGCGCGCGTCGTGGACGTGGAAGGGTCCGGGCCGCGCGGCCCCGGCGCGGCCATGGCGGTCACCGAGTCGGGCGAGGTGGCGGGCAGCGTCAGCGGCGGGTGCGTGGAGGGGGCCGTCGTGGCCGAGGCGCTCGCCGTTCTCGACGGCACACGCGAGCCGGGTGTCATCACCTTCGGCTACTCCGACGACGAGGCGTTCGCCGTGGGCCTCACGTGTGGCGGCACGATCCACCTCTTCATCGAGGAACTCGACTGGTGACCGGCGCTCCCGCCGACGGCACCGCTCACGGCGACACCCCGAACCACGGCACGTCCGGGGGCCGCACCCTGTTCGAGTTGTACGCCGAACTGCTGCGCAACGACGACCCCGTGGCACTCGCCACCATCGTCGACGGTCCTCGGGTGGGAGCCAAGCTGCTCGTGCGACCCGACCACGCTCCGCTCGGCAGCCTCGGCCATCTCGAACTCGACCGGGTGGTCGCCCGCGATGCGCTCGCCGAACTCGAAGCCGCCCGATCGGGCGTGCGGCACTACGGACCCGAGGGCCAGACCACGCCGGAGGACCTGCTCGACCAACCGACGGTGCGGGTGTTCGTGGAATCGCACGCCCCACCACCGCAGATGTGGATCTTCGGAGCGGTCGACTTCACCGCAGCGCTGGCGCGTGTCGCCAAGGTGCTCGGCTACCGGGTCACGGTGTGCGATGCACGCGAGATCTTCGCCACGCGACGCCGGTTCCCGATGGCCGACGACGTGAGGGTCACCTGGCCCACACCGGTGTTCGCCGAGCACGGCGACGAGCTCGGCCCACGCGACGCCGTCTGCATCCTCACCCACGACCCGAAGTTCGACGTGCCGGCCGTGACCGGCGCCCTCGCCACCCGGGTGGGCTACATCGGCGTGATGGGGAGCCGGTCCACGCACGAGCGACGGATGCTGCGCTTGGCCGAGGCGGGCGTCACCGATCCGGACGACCTCGACCGGCTGATGTCGCCGATCGGGCTCGACATCGGGGCCAGGACCCCGGAGGAGACCGCGGTGTCGATCTGCGCCGAGATCATCGCCCGACGCACCGGCCGCGCGGTGCCCTCGCTGCGCGACGGCGAGGGCGCCATCCACAGCTGATCTGCCCCGTCACCGAAGCGTCCCGGGTGACGCAGCGCCACGGGGCGCGAAGTGGGGCGGCTCAGGCGACCGGATCGCCGAAACGCACCGAGTCGGCGCGGCGGTCGGAGATCGTGTCGAGTTCGACGGTCCGGCCGGTCTGCACCGAGTGGATGATCGTGTTGCCGACACCGAGGTACATCATGATGTGCCCGGGGTACTGCACCAGGTCGCCGGCCTTGGCGGTGCTGCGGTCGATCGGCTCGGCGTTGCGGATCTGCGAGGTGCTCTGGCGCACCAGTTCGACACCGGCCTGGCCCCAGGCATACGTGGTGAGCCCCGAGCAGTCGAAGCCGACACCGGGCTTGCTCGTGTTGTAGCGGTACGGCACGCCGACCTGGGTCATGGCACCGAGAATCGCCCGCTGGTGCGAGTAGGACGTGGCTGCCCAGGCGTCGATCATCTCCTGCTCGGGCACGCCGAGTTCGGTGGCGGCGAAGGCGGCCGCCTCGGCGCGGTACCACACGAACTTGCGGTACGACGCCGCATCGTCGGTGGCGAGATAGTCGTCGTGGCCGTCGAGTGCCAGCTCGGCCGTGCTCTTCACGTACGTGGCCATGGTGTTCACCGGGAGACGCTCGAGCGCTGCGGCGTCGCCGCCGCCGGTGGTGGCCACGGCTCCGATCGCGACGAGCGCGGCCACGGCCGCGGCCCGCAGCGTGCGGCGCGGCCCACTGGTGCGTGACGCAGCGGTGTCGGAAGATGAGGGGAGAGAAATCATGGAGTGTCCTGTTTCGAATCGGGTGGGCACGGGTAGCCCATCGGGTTCTCAACACGGTCCCGCCGTGGCGAACGAGCAACATATCGTCACACAACCGCAATACTGAAGCGCGATCGCAATCTTTTCGACACCCCACCGTCACCCTGCCGGCCCCTCCGCAGCCGGGTCGGACCCGCGAGACTGACGCCATGCCATCCGGAAAACCTCCACACGCTGGGACGACGCAACCCGCCACGGTCGCCGTCCTCTTGGCAGCCGGCGGCGGAACCCGCTGGCGCGGCGCCGGGCACAAACTTGCCGCGATGTTGCCACCGACAGCCCGCGAACCCGCCCAGACCGTGTTCGAGCGCTCTCTCGCCCATCTCCTCGACGCAGCGATCGGCCCGGTCGTGGTCGTCACCGGCGCGATCACGGTCGCCGATCTCGCCGCCGGGCTCCCTGCAGCCGAGCCCGCCGAGGGCCCGGTGGTGGAACACAACCCGCAGTGGGAGTCGGGCCAGATCACGTCGGTGCACGCCGGCTTGCGCGCCGCGCGCCGTCTCGGAGCGGCTCGCGTCGTGATCGGTCTGGCCGACCAGCCGTTCGTGACGGCCGAGGCCTGGCGAGCCGTCGCCGGCGCCGACCATCCGATCAGCGTCGCCACCTACGACGGCCGCCGCGGCAACCCGGTCGGGCTCGACGAGCGGGTGTGGGACCTCCTCCCCACCACGGGCGACGAGGGCGCCCGTGCCCTCATGCGCGTTCGTCCGGATCTCGTCGGTGAAGTACCGTGCACTGGTTCACCCGTCGACATCGACACGGAAGAGGATCTGCACCGATGGCAGAACAGCTGATCAACGAGTTCACCGTCAATCGCCCCATCGAGGAGGCCTGGCCGCTGATCACCGACCTCGAGCGGATCGCGCCCTGCCTGCCCGGCGCCGAACTGCAGGAGGTGGAGGGCGAGACCTATCGCGGCGTCGTCAAGGTGAAGCTCGGCGCGATCAGCACCCAGTTCAAGGGCGAGGCCCATTTCGTGGAGAAGGACGACGAGAACCACCGCGCCTCGATCAAGGGGGCCGGCCGCGACACCGGTGGGCGGGGCAACGCATCGGCCGACATCTCCGCACAGGCCGAGAGCCTCTCGCCCACGAGCACGCGAGTGGTGGTGAGCACCGAACTGCACATCACCGGCAAGGTGGCCCAGTTCGGTCGCGGCATCATGGGCGACGTCAGCTCCAAGCTGATGGCGCAGTTCGCCGACAACCTCAACCAGATGATCGACGACGGCATGGACGCGGCACCGGCCGAAGCGCCGGCCGAACCCGTGCCGGACGAGACGGCCGGGGCGGGCGCCGCCGATGCCGCGGAGACGCCCGAGACGCCCGAGACGCCCGAGACGCCCGAGACGGCCGGCGACACCGAACCGGACACCGACACACCGCCGCAGATCCGCCGCATCGAGGGCCCGGCCACCGAGCCGATCGACCTCATGGAAGTGGGCGGCAGCTCCATCGTCAAGCGCGCCGTCCCCGCCGTGGTGGCGCTGCTCCTGCTGCTCCTGCTGCTGCGCCGACGGAGCTGATGGACGACCGGGCACGAGTCGCCGAACTGCTCGGACGCCCCCCGCGAGGCGCGTTCGAGGTGGTCGTCCGTGACCGTTCGGGTGACCCCGTCGTGGTCCGCAACGCACCCTTCCTCGACGACGGCACCCCGATGCCCACGCGCTTCTACCTCGTCGGCACCGAACTCGTCCGCGCCGTGAGCCGGCTCGAAGCCGCCGGCGGCGTACGCCGCGCCGAGGAGGAGATCGACCGGCAGGTGATCGCCGAGACGCATCGACGCTACGCGGCCGAACGCGACGCCCCGATCCCCGTCGACCGGCCCGGTCCGCGCCCCTCGGGCGGCGTGGGCGGCACACGCGAAGGCGTGAAGTGCCTCCATGCCCACGTCGCCCACCTCCTCGCAGGTGGTGACGACCCCGTGGGCCGCTGGGTGATCGCCCGGCTCGACCCCGACGTCCTCGAGCACGTCGGCGCCGGCGACCGCTCCGCCACACGAGCGGCACCGAACGCCGAGAACCGGGGACGGGAGGCCACATGAGCTGGGAACCGGGCACGATCGTGTTCCACCTCGGCGACCACACGGTCGACCTCACGGTCGTCGGCGGTGGCGACTTCGAGCTGCCCGTCGGTCCGGTGGCGTTGATCGACGGCCCCCTGGAAGACGCCGACGTTCCCACACCGGCGCAGCTCACCAACGCCATCGCCCTCGTGCAGGATCATCTCGACGATCTCCTCATCGAAGCTCCGTCACTCGCAGCCGCTCCCGCGATCGTGGCGTCGGGAGACCATGCCCGGGCGCTGGCGATGGTGGAACTGGGCGCCGACCGCGTTCCGGTCGGCTACCGGCTCGAGCGTCGAGACGCCGACGAGGTGTTCCGCACGCTCGTGGTCGAGCCGCCCGCCGACCGGGCAGCCAATCCCGGCCTGCCGGCCTCGCACGTCGAGTCGATCATCGGCACGTGCTGCGTGATACTGGGCATCATGCGCCGCCTCGACCTGCGTCACGTCGACATCGCCCACAGCGACGCGCCACTCCCCGACCGACGCGACGATACGCCAGGACACTGACGTGGCGCTGCGACATCCCTCCCGCACCGCCACGCCGGTCCGCCTCTACGGCCGGCGCGTGATGCTGCGACCGCTGGCCGCCAACGACTTCCGCTCCTGGAGCGAGGTGCGCCAACGCAATGCCGACTGGCTGACGGTGTGGGAACCCAGCCGGCCCGCCCACCAGCCCGACCCGACCGTCGACCGGTCGGCCTTCATGGCGCGCTGCCACCAGCGCGACCGCGACCGCACGGCCGGCACGGCGTACCAGTTCGGCCTGTTCGTCGACCAGCACATCGCCGGCGAGGTGAACCTCAACAACGTCATCCGCGGGGCGATGCAGTCGGGCACCATCGGCTACTGGATCGACCAGCGCCATGCGGGCAACGCCTACGTCGCCGAGGGCGTGGTGGTGGTGCTGCAGTTCGCGTTCGAACAGCTGATGCTGCACCGCATCGAGATCTGCATCGTGCCGCGCAACCTCCGCAGCCGCCGGATCGTGGAGAAGCTCCAGATCCGCGACGAAGGCGTCGCCCAGCGCTATCTCGAGATCAACGGCGTGTGGGAGGACCACATCCGGTACGGCATCACCGTGGAGGAGTGGGACCAACGCCGCGACGAACTGATGGCCGCATGGATCGAGCGGCCACGCGATCTCGTCTGAACGTCAGCGTCGGAACGCGAGCAGCCGAGCGTCAGAAGGCGGTGTTCTCGCCGGCCAGGCGCATCTGCTCGGCCCGGTCACGGCGCAGCTGGGTGCGCCGCTTCCACATCTTGGTCTTCCAGTGGCGCTTGGAGCGGCTGCGCTTGGCCAGCTTGTTCTTGGCCACCTCGGCGTCGTGGTGCCGCAACGGCTTCCAGGCTGCGCCGGGCTCGTGGACGTCTTCCGGTTCGAGACCGGCACTGACGTCCTGAGCGACGCTCTGGAGCTCGACGTGGATCCGGTGCCGCTCGCTGTGGGCGTGCGCACGCAGTTCCTGCTTCGGCGGCAGAGGCACCTCGACGGTGCGGTGACGCTGGCTCATTGCATACCTCCTGCTTCGTGGGTACCCCACGGTGGTTTCGGATGCTGTCTCCGTGATCGGACCGTAGCCGACGGCCGTTTGCCGTGTCATGGGTCTTCTGTAACGATTCTGCGCGATTCGTTGGCCGGCCGTTCACCTCGTGGACACCGAACCACGGCGGGTCGCGGCGACCGGTCGATCAGCAGATGTGGAGGTCTACTTCTTCGAGATCCTGGCCTGCAGTGCCGCGAGGCGTTCGGCGAACCAGGGCTGACGGGTACTCCACAGCTGCGGCTCGAGTTCGCGCTCGACGGCAGCCGGATGGGTGTCGACGTCGGCCATGGCCACGATGGTCTGCTTGGTCGTCATCGCCAGCTCGCGCGGTACCGACGCGGCGCGGGCGGCGAACTCGTGCGCCACCTCCGACAGGTCGTCGGCGGGCACCGACCGGTAGGCCAGTCCGATGCGCTCGGCCTCCGCGCCGTCGAGCACCTGGCCGAACACCACCGCCGCCATCGCCGCCTGCGGCCCCACGATCCGGCGCAGCATCCACGTGTGCCCGCCGCCGGGGTGGATCCCCAGCTGCAGGAACCGCGTGTCGAGCCTGGCGCGATCGGACACCAGCCGGACGTCGCAGCCGAGCGCCAGGTTCATGCCCGCCCCGACCGCCGCACCGTTGACGGCGGCCACCGTCGGCAGCGGACTGCGGGCGATGCGCAGGAAGCCCTCGTAGATCGTGCCGAGGCTCTCTCCCGTGGCTTCGGCCAGATTGCCCAGGTTCGCCCCCGCACAGAACGCCGGCGGCGTGCCGGTGACCACCAGCGCGCCGACCGACTCGTCGGCCTCGAACCGGTCCATCGCGGCAACGATCTGGCCAACCATCGGTGCCGTCAGCGTGTTGCGCTCGTCGGGGTTGTTCAAGGTGAGCGTCGCCACGCCGTCGGCGATGTCGGTGAGCACGAGCAGCGCATCGGAGGAAGGGGAACCGGTCATGGGGGCAGTCTGGCACGGGCCGCCGGTTAGCCTTTCGATCGCACATGCTGGACCACGTCTTCACCGATGCCATCAGCGCACTGCGCGATGCCTTCGAGTCAGCGTTCCTCGAACGTCAGGCCTTCGAGGAACACTTCCAGTCCGACGTGCTGCTGGGGGATCTCACGTGGGAGACGAGCTACGGCCTTCCGGGTGAGGGCGAACCTCCGCGGGTGGTGGCACACATCACGTTCGACTGGCCGGCGTGGAGCCAGGCCGCCTACCGGCAGTGGTACGTGGAGGAAGAGCTGGAGCGCCGACCGGCCATCGAGATGGAGATCGTGCTGCGCATCCAGCGGCTCGCCGAGCCCGTCGACCCGGCGGTCCTGTACGCCGCGGTGCCCGAACAGAGCCCGCTCGTGGGCGACGACCGCCTGGAGCGCGCCGGCCTCACGTCGGAGGTCGCCCATCCCGACACCGCGGTGGATCCCACCGACCTCACCACCGAGTACGCCGCCGAGATCACCTACGAGGGGCTGTACGAACTCGCCGAGGAGACCGTCGCCGACGGCACCAGCACGCTGCTCGACGAGCACTTCGGCGCCCTCGGCGGCTGGATCGCGTCCACCCTGGTCCGACTCGGCGACCTGCACCTCGCCTTCCTCCCCGCCGACGACGTCGTCTGACCGACGCCCACGGCGTCCCCGAGTCCCGACGGCGGCCCTGTCCCGTGGGATGATGCGACCATGACGACGGACACACCGGTGCTGTACGACGTGTCGGAGCGGATCGCCACGCTCACCCTGAATCGACCCGACGCCCGCAATGCGCTGTCGAGCGAACTGCTCGGCCTGCTGTGGGAACGCATGAGCGACGCCGAACACGACGACGGCGTCGACGTCCTGATCCTCACCGGCACCGACCCGGCCTTCACCGCCGGCCTCGACCTGAAGGAGCTGGCCGCCGACGGCCGCAACCTCGGCGGCGGTACGGGCGCCGACGGCGGCCGCAACCGCGACGGCATCCGCGGCCCGTTCCCGAAGCTCACCAAGCCGATCATCGGCGCCGTCAACGGCGTGGCCGTCACCGGCGGATTCGAGCTGGCACTCAACTGCGACTTCCTGGTGGCCAGTGAGAACGCCAAGTTCGGCGACACCCACACACGGGTCGGCGTGATGCCCGGATGGGGTCTCACCGTGCTGCTCCCACAGGCGATCGGCGTGCGCCGCGCTCGCGAGATGAGCTTCACCGGCAACTTCATGCTCGCCGACGAGGCGCTCGCGTTCGGGCTGGTCAACCATGTCGTCCCCCACGCCGAGCTGATGCCGTTCACCCGGCAACTGGCGCTCGACATCATCGAAAACGAGCAGGACGGGGTGCGCCAGATCCGGTCGACCTACTGGCAGATCTCCACCGACGACGACCACTGGGAGATCGAGGCCCGCGACAGCCGGGCCTGGCGCCGCGGCCAGTTCAGCCCCGAGAAGGTCGCCGCCCGCCGCGCCGCCATCCAGGCCCGCGGCCAACAGCAGTAACCGTTCGCCAAGGGTCAGACCCCTGACGAACGCCGAACGCGCGATGCGGTAGCGCTGTCGGCGCCGTTCGTGCGGGGTCTGACCCCTGGCGAACGTCAGATGTCGGCGCCCTGGTCGCGCAGGACGTCGCGGACCTCCTGGGCGATGTCGAGCGCCAGGATCTCGGCACCGGTGGTGTTGAGGTGGAACCCGTCGGAGGCCCGCACGTCCTTGCCCTGGCCGTCGCGCGGGTCGATCACGAACTCGGCCCAGCCACCGTCACGACCGGAGAAGCGGCTCCACGTGTCGACGAAGATCACCTCGGGCCGCTCCGCTGCCGCCGCCTTCGCCGCGCGGTCCTGGATCTCCATCCGCGCGGTCACCTCCGGGTTGTCGTCGTTGGGGATGCCGACCCACACCAGCGTCCGGCCACCCTCCATCAACTGATCCATCATCGCCCCCGCCCGTTGCTGGTACTCCTCGATCCACTCGGCCTCGTTGGCCACCGGATCGCCGATGACGAACTCGCCGTCGGCGACCGACAGCGGCTGGGCGTCATTGCCGCCGAACGTGGCGACGACGATGTCGGGATCGACCTCGGGAAGCTTGGTGGCCATCTCCGCGGGCCAGTCGAAGAAGTCGGGACGGGAGAGCCCGGACGACACCTTGTAGTCGAGTTCGGTCTCGATGATCTGCGTGCCGTCGAGCAGTTCCTGCAGGTAGGGACCGAACGTGCCGGCGTCACTGTCGCCCACGATGAACACCATCGCCGGATTCGCGGTCGACGCGGGGCCGCTCGACTCCGCGTCGGTGGAGGTGACCTCGCTCGTGGCGGGAGCGGGCTCGCCCGTCGACCCGCCGGACACGGCAAGGTCGTCGGCGCCCCCGGTGCCGTCGCCGGTGTCGCCCGTGCCGTCGACAGGCTCGACGGCGTCGTCACGATCGTCGACGGTGGGCGCATCGGCGCCTGCCGTGCCGTCGTCACCCGACAGGGCCCCGCCCACCACACGGACCAGGCTGTACCCCACGAGCACGACGACCGCGAGCGCTCCCACACGGCGCAGGGCATAGCGACGCCGGCTCGGACGGCGCCCCGGAGACCGGTCGGGCGCCGGGCGCGGATGTGGTGCGGTCGGTGACACTTCGAGTCAGGATACGGGCTGCTCACCGACGCCGCCCGGCAACGCAGCATTCACACTCCCCTTGTCCGTGTAGCCCGTTACCAGGCGGTAGCTTGGAGGGCACGTGAACACATGCACGTGAACGACCGGCGCAACCGCGTCGGAGACACCTCTGAAGGGGAGAAGATGATCAAGAGCAAGAAGTTGCTCGCGCTCGGCATGGTTGCTGCACTCGGCTTCGCCGCGTGTGGCAGTGATGACGACGACAGCGGCAGCGAGACCACCGATGCGCCGACCGAGACCGAGGCGCCCGCAGGCACCGAGGCACCGGAAGGCACCGAGGCACCCGCCGGGACCGACGGCGAGGCGGCCGAGGGCGACGTCACCGTCGGCGTCATCTACGACATCACCGGTCGCGGTGACCGCTCGTTCAACGACGCCGCCGGCGCCGGCCTCGACCAGGCCAAGGCCGAACTCGGCGTGACCGGGCTCGAGTCCACACCCACCGGCGACGGCGACCGCGCCCAGCGCGTGCAGGGCGTCGTCGACGAAGGCGCCGGCCTGGCCGTCGGTGTCGGCTTCCTGTTCGGTGACGCCATCACGTCGGCCTCCGCCGACAACCCCGACACGAGCTTCGCGATCGTCGACTCGGTCATCGAGGCCGACAACGTGGCGTCGCTCGTCTTCGCCGAGGAGCAGGGCTCGTTCCTGGTCGGCGCAGCTGCGGCGCTCAAGTCGCAGAGCGGCATCATCGGCTTCATCGGTGGCGTCGAGAACGACCTCATCAAGAAGTTCGAGGCCGGCTACGTCGCCGGTGCCGAGGCCGTGAACCCCGACATCGAGATCCTGGTGAACTACATCACGCAGCCGCCGGACTTCGGTGGCTTCAACGACCCGGCCCGCGGCAAGGAGATCGCCGCAGCGCAGTACGAGGCCGACGCCGACGTCATCTACTCCGCCGCCGGCAGCTCGGGTCTCGGTGCCTTCGAGGCCGCCGCCGAAGCCGGCGAGCCCGGTGAGGTCTGGGCCATCGGCGTCGACTCCGACCAGTACAACCTGGTCGCTCCGGAGATCCAGCCGTACATCCTCACCTCGATGCTGAAGAAGGTCGACGTGGCCGTGTTCGACACGATCGCGGCCTACGCCGACGGCTCGTTCGAAGGCGGCGTGCAGGTGTTCGACCTCGCCAGCGACGGCGTCGACTACTCCACCACAGGTGGCTTCGTCGACGACATCACCGGCGAACTCGACGCCCTCAAGCAGCAGATCGTCGCCGGCGAGATCGAGGTTCCCACGGCTCCCTGATCACCCCGTCCGACGTTCGGGACGTGTCCGCCACGACCCGAACGCAACGATGACGACGACGCCCGTTCGGCCCCGGCCGAGCGGGCGTCGTCGCGTCCGGGCCACGACATCGCGAGTTCCTTCTCCGCCGACCGCGCCGATCGGCTAGAAAACACCCGATGAACGACACCGGGGGGACAGCTGCGGTCGACACGCAGATCGCGATCCAGCTCACCGACATCGTCAAGCGCTTCCCCGGCGTGGTCGCCAACGACGGCGTCAACCTGACGGTGCACGAGGGAGCGGTGCACGCCATCGTGGGCGAGAACGGTGCCGGCAAGTCCACCCTCATGAAGACGCTCTACGGGGCGCACCAACCCAACGAGGGCATCATCACGGTCGAGGGCGCCGAGGTCCGCTTCTCCTCACCGAAAGATGCGATCGCCGCCGGGATCGGGATGGTGTTCCAGGCCTTCCTGCTCGCCGCCAATCTCACGGTCTGGGAGAACGTCGTGCTCGGCCAGGAGCCGGGCTCGGCGCTGTCGTTGAACGCCAAGCAGGCCCGCCGACGCATCCGCGAACTCGGTGAGCAGTACGGCCTCGAGGTCGATCCGGACGCCCTGATCTCCGATCTCGGCGTGGGTGACAAGCAACGGGTGGAGATCCTCAAGGTGCTCTACCGCGGCGCCAAGATCCTCATCCTCGACGAGCCGACCGCCGTGCTGGTGCCGCAGGAGGTCGACGCCCTGTTCGCTTCGCTGCGTGACCTCACCTCGAGCGGCGCCACCGTGATCTTCATCTCCCACAAGCTCGACGAAGTGCTCAAGCACGCCGATGCCATCACCGTCATCCGTCAGGGCAAGACCGTCGGCGAACTCCCCGACCCGAACGATGTCACCTCGCGCCAGCTCGCCGAGCTGATGGTCGGCAGCGAACTCCCGGTCCCCGAGGTCGGCGAGAGCACCGTCACCGACGTCGCGGTGCTCGAGCTGAAGAACCTCACCGTTGCCGGCGACGACGAGGGCGTCCGCAATCCACTCGACGACATCAGCTTCACCGTGCACCGCGGCGAGATCGTCGGAATCGCCGGCGTGGAGGGCAACGGGCAGAGCGAACTCGTGGAAGCCATCGTCGGGCTCGCGTCGTCCACCGGCACGATGCTGCTCGACGACGTCGACATCGCTCGCCTGTCGACACGGGAACGGCGCGACAGCGGCATCGGCTACATCGCCGAGGACCGCCAGAAGGACGGCCTCGTGCTGCCCTTCTCGCTGTGGGAGAACGCCGCACTCGGTCACCAGCACCGGCCACCGTACGGGCGGGGCCCATGGCTGGACATCCGTGGAGCGAAGGCCAAGACGGAGGAGATCGTCGAGGAGTTCGACGTGCGCACCCCCGGCATCGAGGTCGCCGCGTTCACCCTGTCGGGTGGCAACCAACAGAAGCTCGTGGTGGGGCGCGAGATGACGGCCGACCCCAAGGTGCTCATTGCGGCCCACCCCACCCGAGGTGTCGACGTGGGCGCTCAAGCGGTGATCTGGGACATCCTCCGCGACGCCCGCGCCGACGGACTCGGCACGATCCTCGTCTCCGCCGACCTCGAAGAACTCATCGGCCTGTCCGACCGGCTGCTCGTGATGCTGCGGGGCAAGATGGTCGCCGAGGTCGACCCGAAGACGGTCACGCCGGCCGAGCTGGGCTCGTACATGACCGGCGCGAAGACGGGAGCGCACTGATGCTCGAACGGATCTGGCGGGCGTCGCTCGCACCGCTGTTCGCCGCCGCTGCGGCGATCATCATCTCGTCGGTGGCGCTGCTCATCTCGGGCAACGACCCCCTCGAAGCGTTCCGCGAGATGTGGAAGTCGATCGACAGCACCCAGTCGGTGGTCATCATCATCAACACCGCGGTCCCGCTGTACATCTCCGGCGTGGCCGTGGCGATCGGGTTCAAGATGAACCTGTTCAACATCGGCTCCAACGGGCAGTACCTCCTGGCCGCGCTGGTGGCCGGCTGGGCAGGCGCCGAGGTGAGCCTCCCGCCTCTGCTGCACGTGCCGTTCGTGTTCCTCGTCGCGATCCTCGTCGGCGGTTCCTGGGCACTGATCGCAGCGATCCTCAACGTGACCCGCAACGTCAACGTGGTCGTCTCCACGATCATGCTGAACTACATCGGCATCGGCCTCAGCGCCTTCCTGCTGCAGGAGGTGTTCCGCGACGAGGAGAACGGAGGGCTCGTCGCCCAGACCAAGGTGATGCCCGAGTCCGCACGCCTGCCCAACCTCAATGCGATCGTCGAATTCTTCGGTTTCGACTTCGCGCCCGGCGTGGAGCTCTACGGTTTCCTGCCGTTCGCCATCGCCCTCGGCGTCGCCTACTACGTCCTGCTCAACCGCAGCCTCTTCGGCTACGAGCTGCGGCTCTCGGGCATGAGCGCCGACGCCGCCCAGTCCGCCGGCGTCAACCCGAAGCGCATGGTGCTGATCACCTTGTTCCTGTCGGGGGCCGTGGCCGGCATGATCGGCCTGCCGTTCCTGATCGCCAACCCCGACTTCTACAAGTACGGCGACGCCTTCCCGACGCTGCTCGGCTTCACCGGCCTGGGGTTGGCCCTGCTCGGCCGCAACAACCCGGCCGGCATCGCCGCCGCAGCGCTCGTGTGGGCAACCATCGAGCGGGCCACCCAGCCACTCGGTCCGCTCGGCATCCCCCCGGAGATCGGACGGATCCTGCAGGGGTCGTTCCTGCTGTCGGCCGTGATCGCCTACGAGGTCGTCCGTCGCCGCAACGACGCCGCCGCCGCGGCAGCAGCAGCCGAAGCGACGCGAGCGGAGCGGTCCGAACCGCCACCATCTGCCACCACCGTGGGAGCGACGCCATGAGCTTCACCATCGACGCCACCGACGTCGGCCCCAGCCGACGGTCGCTGCTCGCCGACAACCGCCTGCGGATCGTCTTCCTCGTCACCCTCGGCATGGCCGTGATGTCCACCGCCCGCCTGATCGCCGACAACGACGACCTCACCTCCAGCGGCACCTTCGGAGTCGCCCTGCGCACCGCCGCCCCGATCGGCCTGGCCGGCCTGGCCGGCCTGGTGGCGGAACGCAGCGGCACGATCAACATCGGCATCGAGGGGATGATGGTGATGGGCACCATCTTCGCCGGCTGGTGGGGGTGGGAGTTCGGGCCGTGGATGGCACTCGTGGGCGGCATCGTGGGCGGCATGCTCGGAGGCCTGCTGATGAGCCTGGCCACCACCACCTTCGGAGTGAACCACATCGTCGCCGGCGTGGCCATCAACCTGATCGCTCCGGGCGTCGCCAGATTCATGGCCAGCGAGCTCTTCCAGGATGTGCAGGGCGGATCGGTCACCAGCTCACCGGGCAGCCGAGGCGACATCGGGGAGTTCACCATGCCCTTGCTGTCGGGCGGTGATCTCTTCGGCTGGCAGACCCCCGACATCCTCGGCGGGTTGGAAGACACCGGCTGGTTCCTCGTCGCCGACTTCGCCGGTCTCGGCAGGGGTCTCACCACGTCCGTCACGTGGGACGTCGTGCTGGCCGTCAGCCTCTTCTTCGGAGTCGCCTACCTGCTGTGGCACACGGCGCTCGGCCTGCGGCTGAGGTTCGCGGGCGAGCGCCCGTCGGCCGCCGACTCACTCGGCGTGTCGGTGCACACGATGCGCTACGTGGGCCTGGCGTTCTCGGGCGGCTTCGCCGGCATGGGCGGCGCCGTGCTCGTGCTGTTCGCCAACCGCTACCAGGAGAACCAGGTGGCCGGTCGCGGGTTCCTCGGCCTGGCCACGATGATCTTCGGCAACTGGATGCCGGCAGGCACCGCGGCCGGTGCCGGCATCTTCGGCTACGCCCAGGGCATCACGCTGCGCACCAACCCGGGCGATCTCGTGAGGGCACTGCTGCTCGCCGCAGCGATCGGCCTGGCGGTCACGGCGTTCTGGATGGGGTATCGCCAGAGCTGGCGGGGCGTCGGCTGGTTGCTGGCATTCGCCATCGTGGCGTTCTGGGCGTACTTCTCCGCCGAGCGTCCCAACAACCAGCTGGTGTTCGTCACGCCCTACGTGGTCACGCTGATCGCCGTGTCGATCGGAGCCCAACGACTCCGACCGCCGGCCGAGGAGGGCATCCCGTGGTTCAAGGGCATGCAGTGACGTGACCGCCTTCGCGCCGACCGCCGACGAAGCCCGTCGTGCACCCAAGGTGCTGCTGCACGACCATCTCGACGGGGGTCTGCGACCGGCAACGGCGATCGAACTCGCCGAGTCGATCGGCTGGACGTTGCCGTCGACGGAGCCGGCCGAGCTGCAGGCCTGGTTCACCCGGGGCGCCGACACCCACGACATCCTGCAGTACCTCGCCACGTTCGAGCACACGCTCGCCCTGATGCAGACGGCGGAGGCGATCGAGCGGGTGGCGTACGAGGCGGCGGTCGACCTCGCAGCCAACGGCGTGGTGTACGCCGAGGTGCGCTTCGCCCCCGAGCTGCACCAGGCCGACGGCCTCGACCTCGACGCGGTGGTGGAGTCGGTGACATCCGGATTCCGGCGCGGCGAGGAGTCCGCGGCCGCCGAGGGACGACCGATCACCGTCAACGCCATCTGCTGCGCCATGCGCACCGAGCACCGCTCGCTCGAGATCGCCCGGCTCGTCGACCGTCTGCGGGAATGGGACGACAAGGTCGTCGGGTTCGACCTGGCCGGCGCCGAAACCGGGTTCCCGCCGTCGCTGCACGCCGAGGCGCTGGCATTCGCCCGGGCCGCCCACCTGAACGTCACCGTCCACGCCAGCGAGCCGCCCGAACTCGAGCTGATCTCGGACGCGGTCACACACGGCGCCCACCGCATCGGCCACGGGGTGCGCCTGCAGGCCGACACCGATCTCCCGGCCCGCCTCGACAGCGGCGACGACGTCGGCAGCGGGCTGCGTCTCGGTCCGCTCGCCCGCCACGTGCTCGACCGTCGGATCCACCTCGAGATGGCGCCGACGTGCAACGTGCAGATCGGTGCCGTGCCGAGCGTCGACCGGCATCCGGTGGGGCCGTTCCTGCGGGCCGGGTTCAGCGTGGGGCTCAACACCGACAACCGACTGATGAGCGGGGTCAGCCCGTCGAGCGAGCTGTACACGGTGGCGCACGCCCACGACCTCACGTTGGCCGAGATCGAACGGCTCGCCACCAACGCGATGATGTCGTCGTTCGCCCCGTACGAGCAGCGCCGCCGGATCGTCGACGACGTGATCGCCCCCGGCCACGCCACCCTCCGCCCGGACTGATCGCACACGGCGCCCGGGGCAGGGCGCCCGGCACGAGTACGCTCGGAGCATGTTCGGTGGCCACATGGGGAATCCCAATCCCCTCAAGCAGCAGTACCGCTGCCAGACGTGTGGAGCGCCGCGGCCGCCCTACCAGTTCTACTGTGACCGGCACCTCGACGACGGCGAGAAGGACGACAAGCCCCTGCTCATCGACCGCCTGATGAGGAAGCTGCTGGGTCGGTAGATGCCGGCCGGAACGGCACGGCTGCGGCGTTGCCGACCGTGACGACGGCCGGCCGGCGGCACGTCCGTCCCGGCACCGCGCGCCGGCGGAACGGCCGCTACCGTGCGGGTGTCGATCGACTCGGGGGAACCATGCCGAACACTCACATCGCACGACGGCCGGAGCGCCGGCGACTCGTCGCCACCGTGTTCGCACTGGCCGGCATCACAGTGGCTGCGTGTTCGACCGACGGTGCCCGCGATGCCGGCGACGGCACACCGATCGCTTCCGCGCCCACCACCGGAGCGGCGGACGCCGCCACCGAGACCACGACCGCAACGACCACCGAGGCCTCGCCGGTGGCTCCGACACCCGCTTCGACCTCACCGGAGGACAGCACCACCACCGTCGACCCGGCCCGCGCCCGGACCGTCGAGCAGGTCAACGACTACATCGCCCAGGCGGCTGCATTCGACCAGGCAGGAGCCGACGCCCAGTTCCCCCAGGGCCTCACCTTCGCCGCCGGTGGTGCCCCCGGCTACTCGCGCTACGTGTTCCGCGAGAACGCGGCGGGTGTGGTTCCCACCCTGGTGGAGGGCCCCATCGACGGCGCCGTCCGGTGCCAGGACGAGGCGCTGCCGTGCTCGTACCTCGAACTGAAGGAGCTGCACGACAGCGGCGACCCCATCCCGCCCGAACTCGACATCACCCCCGACGAACTCGCCACGCTCGTCGGCCAGCTCGACGAGCTGAACGCCTTCGCCGAGACCCACCGTGACGTCGACTCGGCCTGCGCCGCCGGCTTCGTCAGCGACCGGATCCAGACCCCGAACATGGGCTCACACTTCTACAACGTGAACTGGATCAACGACGGCTTCGACCCCGCACGCCCCGAGATCCTGCTGTACGCACGGGCCGACGGGCAGCTCCCGGACGGCGCCCTCGGCCAGTGCGTCGACGGCAGCTGGGCGGGCGAGCCGATGGTGCTCGTCGGCACCTCGTTCATCATCCCGCCCCAGGTGATCGGCGACGACCACCCCGACACGTTCGCCGGGCCGCTCGACAACTGGCACATCCACTACAACCTGTGCCGCGGCAACGATGCCGGACGCGACACGTTCGTGCCACGGGACCAGTGCGAAGCGGCGGGCGGCAACTTCTCCGAGGCGCTCGGCTGGATGATCCACGCCTGGGTCGACCCGCTGCACGACAACCAGCTCGGCGTGTTCTCGATGTGGAACTCGTCGATCACGCCGGTGACGGACGCCTCGTCGGTGTTCGAGTCGCGCGAGGTGCGTGGCTCCGATTTCCCGGCGGGTGCCGAACAGTCGCTGATCACCGACTTCCTCTACACCGGCGACCTCGACGTGAAGGTCGGCCAGCCGTTGTTCTTCAACAACGTCGACGCCGTACCCCACACCGTCACCGCCGGCACCCCGAACCAGCCGTCGCTCGACGAGTTCGACTCGGGCCTGCTCACCCCGGGCAGCAACTACCAGGTGACGTTCGACGAACCCGGCGTGTACTCGCTGTTCTGCACCCTCCACCCCGACATGGTGGCCACGGTCGACGTCACCGAGTGACGTTGCATCCGGTGTCAGACACCAGATGCAACACCGTCCCGCGGCAGCCCGGAGAGGTCCAGCGCATCGAGTGCCACCCGTCGCAGCACCTCCTCGGCACCAACGGTGGCTCGTGCTCGGGACAGGGCCGAGCGGTAGGCAGCGTCCGTCCCGATACCGAACGCGGCCATCACCACCGAGCGCTCGAATGCGAGCAGGTCGGTGAGCCAGAGCGTCACTGCACGCGATGTCGACCGCTGCCTGCCATCGGCCTCGTCGGCTCGGCTCATCAGCGCCGACTGGACAGCGCCTCGGAGCGCGATCACGGCGCGGCACGAGCGTTCGGCACGAACGCCGGCCGGCAGGCCTGATCGGACGAAGGCGTCGAACTGCACCGGGTCGCCGTCGAAGGCCGACAGAATCACATCGGTCGTCATCCAG